>JBIIYJ010000061.1:0-20585 GCA_044346855.1 Kiritimatiellia bacterium | reverse complement strand
TATTGCCTAGTAACAACATCAAAACAGATTCGGACTCCGATGTCTCATTCAATCACCCACAACTATGCGGAAAGAGCCGAATGTTTTTTATTGTGGGGAAGCCCCACACCCCCAAATTCTGTTTTTCCATGACTATGCGTAATGGATCTCGGCTGGCTTGGGGTTTACTCCGGGGCGGAGGCGCTCCGCGCTGGAAGTTGGCGCTGTTGGGCCATGCAGTTCCGGAGAAGATTTACACGGTGGAACACGGCGAACGGAAGACACGGTTCCAGCAGCCGCGAGTGGTCTCCCTTGGGCACGGTCGCGTCTTTAATCCTAATCGTAATCCTAATCTTGCCTGTAACTTCAAGTGCTCGTGAACGAACATAACTTCCGCTGGAAAAGACGGCTTGAATCTGGAAATCAGGAAATCAGGAAAGGAAGAACCGAATAGGCCCTTCCTGATTTCCTGAGTTCCAGATAGTATCGGCCCGAACACGACTGCCGTTACCCCAAGCGTTTTGTCGCGGCTCCGTCGCGCGGCGGGCTTAATCGTAATCCCCCCTAGCACGGCTAAGTGCGCACAAAAATCGGGTGAGGCAGAGCAGCCAGAGCAGGAGGATTAAGATTAGGATTAAGATTAAGATTACGGTAAAGACGATCGATTCTTGTTCGCTATCCGCTATTCTTCAGCCCAGGTGGCGGTAGATCCCCCGCCCCAGCAGCTGGGCCACGGCCAGAGGCGACTGGCGGTAGAGGAACCGGATGGCCCGGTGCTTGAGCGAATTCTGCTCGACCGCCATAAGGCCCCGGATTTCGGGAAAATAATAATACGGACAGGCGCGGGCCTCCGCCCCCCAACGCCTCTTGAATTCGACCAGCCCGGGATTGTCCGGCGGGCTCTTGCCGAAGTCGAACTCCGTGCGCCCTTCCTCGCAGGCCGACTTCACCGCCTCCCACAGCAGCAGGTGGTTCGGGCGCGACTCCAAATGCTCGGGAAGCGAGGCGCCGATCTCGTAGGACACGGTGTTCTTGTACAGGAAGAGAACAATGCCGGCGATCACGCTGCCGTTGAGCTCGGCCAGAAGGATCCGGACAAAGCCCGGCGGCCCCATGATGTCCTGCATGTTCCTGAAAAAAGAAAATGGCTGGATGGGAAACCCCTGCTTTTTGCGGGTGATGGCATGGACCCGGTAAAAGGCCTTCAGGTCGCTCTCGGTTGAGGCCACCCTGACGCGGATGCCAGCCTTGTCGGCCTTCTTCCTGTTCGTCGTGATGTTGCTCGAGATCCCCTTTCGGACCCGGTCGAAACCGCCTTCCAGGTCAAGGATATGCGTCATGTGGTAGGCGTGCTTTTTCAGCAGGCCGGCGGAATCCGGAATGTCGCCGAGCGTGCGCAGTTCGTAAAAGGTCGCCTCGCACCGCGTCAGGGAGCCGATGGCGGCTTGGAGCAAAGCGTCACACTCGGCTGCCGACTGGACCAGGGGATTGCAATAGGGCGTGAACGGCAGCGAGACGAGCCGGTTGTGGGTCAGCCGGCTTCTGACCACGCAGGCCGGAAGCGCGGCGCTGAGGGCGCCCTCGGATTCCAGGACGAAGCAGACCGGAGTGGCCTGGCGATAGGTCGTGGCGATGACCTTGAGCCAGGAGGAATGGTGATACAGGGTTCCCCCGGGATGGCCCGCCACCAGGGAATCCCAGCGCGCATCCTTCAGGGGGTTGATCGTTGACTGGCCCGCTTCCATCGCATGCTCCTTCCGTGACGGAACCGCCCTCCGGCCCCGGTATGCTGTTTCAAGACCCAGGCGCGTCCAACCCGGCGCTCCCCTCTCCCGCGGGCGCCGGCACGGGAACGCGAACGTCCCGCTTGGCGAACAGGCGGAGGGCGGCGGCCCGGAACTCGAACGCCATGAACAGGAAGAGGACGGGCTCAAGGAAGAACTTGAACCGCATGTTTTCGCCTTTTTCGAAAAGGACGGAGGAGGCGAAGATAAACAGGCCGGGAAGCAGCAGTCCCGCCGCGGCCCGATAGTCCTGCCGCCCGACGCGAAGAAACCAGAACATTCCGGCCAGGGCCAGCAGCCCGTTGAGGATGGGAAACGAGAAGACCCGGTCGTACAGCGCGCGCCAGGGCAGATGGTCCACGATGACGTGGGGCGCATAGTCGCTGGACGGTTTGAAGTAGATCCGCAGGTTGCGAAGATAGGAGCGGATCAAGGCCGGGAGCGACATGGCCTTGAGCGACTCCTTGAATTCCCCCGTCAGTTCGCTATTCACCTTCAAATAGCCGATGTTGTTGAAATTCGGGGTGCCGTCGAACTTGACCCTGCGGGCCAGGACGCCCGGCAAGGGAGGATTCGCCTCCGGCTCGGGCTCGAAGGTTTCCACGGCGCGGAAATAGTCGGCGATCCGGTTGTCGCCGATCGAATTCACCAGGTTCAACCCGACAAACGAGGACGTTGACATCAGGTTGAACAGGGCGACCTGCTTGGCGGTGTAGAGCCCCATGACGCACGCGCAGGAGAGCGCGAAGATCGCGACGGCGCGCCGGGAGACCCCGAGCAGGACCAGGGAAACCGTGAATACGACCAACGCGGGCAACTGGAAGATCGAGCGGGTGAAGAACAGGAGCAGCAGGGCAACGGCGAGCCCCCCGATGCGGCTGGCGGAATCGGCCCGGAGCTTCCATAGCAGGTAATAGGCCCAGGTGACGAGCACCGCCGACAGCAGGGTGGTGTCCAGCAGGGTGGCGTAGAAGATGGTGGCCGGATGGGCCAGGAACAGGACGGCCGCCACGGCGGCGTAGGCGGGCCGGGTCAGGCGGGCCAGCCACACGAAGATCAAAGCTCCGGCCAGCCCGTACAAAACGGCCCCCAGCAGGTAGAGCGACCCGTCCACCTTGCGCAGCAGGCTGGCCGGGTCGGGCGCCCTCCAGGCCGACGCCAGCAGGGCGCGAAGCGCATCCAGGGCGGGCGGCTGGATGTGGAGGTTCCAGAGGGATTGGAAGGGCGCGTCGCGCAGATCCTCGATGGAGACCGTCTGCATGAAGTTCTCGGATGTGCACGAATGGAAGTACATGCCCAGCTTGGCATGCGGCCTCGCCTGGTGCTGGAGGACCAGGAGGAAGAGGAATCCCGCGCAGGCGATCACCATGGCCATTGCGGTACGGCTTCGGGTTCCGGCACGCCTGACGTGAGGGCTATCCGGGTTCAGGCTTTGCATAGCACGCCGTCCTGTTGCAGGCATATCGCTCGTCGCGAAACAAGGTCCTGGTACCTGTCGTGCATTTTGCCGGCAATGGCTTTCCAGTCATACTGGGCTTCCACGCGGGCCCGGGCGTTCCGGACGAGCTCCAGCGACAACTCCGGTTGGGATAATGTTTTGCGGATCGCCTCCACCATGGCCGCTGGCGTATCGGCCTTGAGGAAATGAACTCCGTCGTCGATCGCGATCCCCTCGGCGCCAAGGGCGGTTGAAATCACCGGACGGCCATACGCCATGCACTCCAGTATCTTCAATCGCGTGCCGCCCCCGGAACGCAAGGGAACGACGCAGGCCGCGCACCGGGCATAATAGGGCCTCAAGTCGGCCACCTCGCCGGTGACAAGGACGCCCGGGAGTTTGGCAAGCTCACGGATATCAGGGCCGGCGCCGCGGCCGACGATCCTGAACACGGCATCCGGGATGGACCTGCGGAGCAGCGGCAACACCTCCCTGGCGAAATACAGGACTGCGTCGACATTCGGGTAGTGGCTCATGGACCCGACAAAAAGCAGTTCCCGGCTCTCGACCGCAGGGAGTGGTCGAATGGCATCGCAGTCGACTCCGTTGGGGGCCACCTCGACCGGCAGTGCCGGATCGCGCTCAAGCAGGATCTGCTTTTCCCGCGGGGATGTTACCCACACCCAGTCGGCCTTGCGGATGATCCGGTTTTCCAGCTTCTGCATGCGACGCGCATCATGAAGGTACAGCGCCCGTTGAAAACCTGGCTGCATGACCGACGCCTGCCGCCGCAGGGATACCGCCTCCAGATCGAAATGGTTCAGGATCTTGACAGCCCGGGATCGCTCGATCAGCGGCCAATACGCCGCCAGCCAGATTCCCTCCATGACAATCAGGTCAAACGACTCCTTTGCCAGGAGCCGGGCCAGTTCCCGGCGCATTTGCGCAAACTGCCATCCGGCCATCATCACGGGGTAGGCGCTCAGCAGGAACCCTAGCGCCTTGACGCCTTTTGCCACCCTCCCGGGCGCGGGAAGATGAAGGCTTCGAAGCGTGATCCCCTTTCCCCGGAAATGTTCCTGGCAATCGGAGCCAACCGGTTGCTGATTCCGGCAAAGAAGCGTCTGCCGGATCCGGGGACTTAAGCAGGCGCAGATATTCCAGACGCGCAAGTCGTACCCGCTGCGGGTCGGAAAAGGAAGCGTGTAGGCCAGATTGAGTGACTGCATCATGCCAGAAACATCCTTTCGTAGTCGAACAGCGTGACAATCATGAAGAGCGGAAGCCCCGCCTGGTCATGCATCCGGGAGTCCGGGGAGCCATTCATCAAGGCTTCAAAACGGCCGCGGTTGATATAATCCCATAATGGGGACGATGACCGGTCAAGGCAAAGCTCGCGAAAATGGGTCCAACGGCTTTTCAGCAGCAACGACTGGATGGAGGGGCTCGTGTCCGTCGCGGCAAGGGAAAGGGCGGGCTTCACGCGTTTCCGCCAGATCGCGCTGACCATGTTTATCGGCGGCTGTTGCGGCCGCCAGGGTTCCTTGATAAACGGAAAACCGTGAAGGACGGGGTCGAGGTGAAGAAGTTGGTAATGCAGCGGCTCGGAGTACCGGTAGCTGGCGGGGAGGCGGAACGCATCTTCGACAAAGGCCCGGGTGCAGAACGGGGAGAACTGCTCGTGAACCGGGAGGGTTTTCCGCGCATTGCTGCCTCCCCAGCGGCGAATGCGCTCGTACAGGTAGAAGAGGTCGGGCATATCGACCGGGGCAAACCCTTCGTCCGTCATGCGATCGACCCAGGAACCCAGGTAACAACGGGCGATCTCGCAGGTTTCTTTCCGCACCAGGCTGCCGTGATCGTCGATGAGTCGGCTCGCCAGGAACCGCTTGATGTCCGTCACCGTTTTCGAGCCTATGAACAGGAGGGGATTGCTGTAGTTCCCCCTGGCGATTTCGCCGCCGATGCCCCACAGCCCGAGGTGCTCCGGGGTGGCGGAAGGCTCCCATATATCGGCGGCCTGCCACAAACTGACCATTCCGTCATTCTGGCGGATTAGCTGCCCGCTGACGGACGCCCATGATTCCGATATGGCCTGGGCGTTTTTCAGGCAGATCGTATGGGGGATGCCGATGTTCTGCGCAATCCGGGAGCTGATTTCAAGTTCACCGCTGCCTGGGACGCCTTCGGTAAAATAGCGGCCGCGAATGCCCCCATGCCGCATCAGTGAAACCAGCACGCGACTGTCGCGCCCTCCCGTTACGGGGCAGGACAAGGAGCCCGAATACTCGGATAACCGCCGGCACAGGGCTGCAAGCTCGTCCCGCAATTGAAGAGCGTCCGGCTGTAAAAAACGCCGTTTACGCCCTGCTTGAAGCAAGCGGCGCGGCCTGAAGTGCTGATCCTGGACGGGATTCGCGGAGCCATCACGCCATTTCCAGATCGATCCCGGCGGCACTACCCGTATGTCGCGCATCAGGGTCCGATCGGCGCCGGCCCAACCAACGGTCAGCGCCAGGCTGGTTCCAAGCGGATCGAGCCCCGTAACGCCGCACGTGCTCGAAATCAGACCTGCACTGTTGCTGATCCACCAGGCATTGCCGACTTGCCGGTAATATACCTGGCAAAGCCCGATAAAATCCGTGATCAACTCGAACCGGGCGTCGTCTTCCCCCATTCTCGCGATGACATAGGGTCCTTCCAGGACCTCGGGAAGGCTTTCCCAGCGGGCGGCGAGGTCGGCCGCGTCAAAGGCCCAGAAACGGCCCGTCCGGTCAACAGGGCAACCCTCGAAAAATACCGTCTTCCCCTCCGTCCGGCTCGTGTAGCGCCGTTTGGGACAATCGGGAGCCTGGTCGTGGATTCCCGAAGCCCAGGCCGCCCCGGAGGACGCCTGCCATTCGGTCCCGGCCTTGAGCCTTGGATAGACCTCCTCCATGCCCCGCAGGGCTGCACGCGCCAGCGGTCGTTCGTGCTCGGGCGCATTCCACGAGGCAATAAAGAGATTCATGTCAAACCCTCCGTTCGCCAGGCTTGTTCAGGCGTGCGCGGCATCGGGTGGAACGATGCGGATATGGTCGTTAATCGAGGCGCCTACCCGCTCCCGGGAAGACGAGCGGATGCAGAGCTGCCCCCACACATCAAGTAGCATCAGCTTGAGACGAAAGGACGGCTCAGCCGTCTCCAGCAGGTACGCCATTTCACGTTCGGCGAGACCGAACAGGTCGGCGACGAAGGAGTTCTTGAAATACGCTTCCTCCACCGTCATGCGGTCCATGGCCGTGACCCAGAAACCCAGTTTCTTCCGCTGGCTCAATTCGGGAGGCAGGTAGCGGCGCGCCACTTCGCGGATCACCCACTTGTCCCGGATAAAAGGGTGCGCCTTCTCCCACACAGTCGGGGAAAACCTGATTTTATGGCGGTACGGCAAGTTGATTGAAAGCGTCACCAGGTCTTCATCCAGGTAAGGGAACCGCGCTTCTATGCTAGCCGTCATGCCAAGGCAGTCATTCCGGTGCAGAAGCGTGCGCAGGTGATAGGAAAGCAGTTGCAGGGTCAGATAATTGTCAGTGGCCTTTCCCGAGACCCGCGCATGGCTTGCCCTGAGCTCATTGTTCTCGAGATCCCGCTCGAAGCGGTTCAGCAACCCGATCGCGCAAGGCGGAATCGCACCCCTGGCCGGGCAAAGGAAGCGGCCAAGGGCCGGAATACGGCTGATCAAATTCCGGGCACGCTCGAGCTGGCGTTCGTAAAAATCGCGAAAGGGTTTTTGAGCCAGGTACGGATACCCGAGGAAACACTCATCCGAGCCTTCCCCCGACAGGACCCCTTTCACGCCGTGCTGGCGGACGAGTTTGCTGACCATGAGAAAAGGAGCCGAGTTGGGATGGTAATCGTAGGGATGCTCATAATGATCGGAGATCTCGGGTATTAGCGAGACGAAGTCCTGGTCGTGGACATCAACGGCCTTCAGGTCCAACCCCAGATGCTTGGAGAGGAGAAGCGCGGCCCCATACTCGCTGCAGGGACCCTTGACGTTGGCGTGGAAAATGGCCAGATTGCGGTGTTGCCGGGCCGCCATGGCCATGATGATGGAAGAATCGACGCCGCCGCTGCAGAGGGCGCCGACGGGGGCATCGGCCATCAGCATCTGCCCGACAGCCTGCTGCAAAAGGTCATCGACCCGATCCACAACCTGTCTGTCCGTCAAACCGTCCAGTTCACTCATCTGGCTCCTGTCGCACAGGTCCGTCAGGCGGATATACGGATAAACGCCGGGCGATTGCCCGAGTTTCATCGTCAGTTTCATTCCGGGAGGAAAGATCGTGACACCGTCATAGAAACAGGCGTTTCGCGTCGGGTAATCCCCCCCCAGGAGGTAGGACGCGATGGAAAACGAGTTTGGCCGCAACGAGACCCAGGGACGCATGGCCTTGATTTCAGACGCAAACATGAACTGCTCCCCGTCCCGGTAGACGTAGAGTGGTTTGATGCCGAACCGGTCCCGGGCCAGGAGAAGCGTTTTTTCCCGCCGATCGAGGAAGCCAAAGGCAAACATGCCTTTCAGCCGGCTCAGGAAGGCTTCGCCGTGTTGGATCAATCCCTCCAGGAGGACCTCGGTATCGCTGGAGGTGCGGAACGCCACGCCCTTCGCTTCCAGTTCCTGTCGCAGCGGGCGGTAGTTGTATATCTCGCCGTTAAAGACGAGGACAAAACGGCCTGTCCGGTCGAGAAAAGGCTGGCGGCTCCGATCATCCAAGTCGACCAGCGACAATCGGGTATGACCAAACCCGACCCCCTCCTCCACGTGGGTGCCGTAGCTGTCAGGCCCCCGATGGGCCAGCAGCATGACGCTTTTCTTCAGCCGTTCCGGATCCGGCCGTTTCCCAATGTCGGAAAACACAACGCCGAAAATGCCGCACATACGGACCCCCTTTGTTCATGCAATCCGGAAAAAAAACACCTACGGAGTCACGCGAATACCGGTTGGCGGAACGGGGCGTGTCACGGACACGTCGGGCCGAATGACCAGCCGGATGGCGTCCGCAACAATCCCGGCTCCCCCGGTGACCGCATCCGACACGCTGACGGAATTCGTGCCTCCGAGCGGAAAGGTTCCAAGCAGGTTCCATTGGCCGCCGTTCACCCGCTGGTCGACCTTCACGGTGACACGTCCCCCGCCCAGATAGACAACCGTATAGGGGACGTCCGGCGACCGGGTTGCCCCATCCCACCACCAGGCATAAATGTCATACATCGCCTCAGACGGGACATAGAAGGTCCACCTGGCCGAGTCGCCGCCATTGCCGGGATTCAGGTTGTAGCGGTGGCTTCCCTTGTAATGCTGCCCGGCGGGATCGAGATGGGTTACCCATGCATCCTGGTTTGTCGTCACGTCTAACGCGGGTCCAGCATCGTCGAAGATGAATTCCCCCGCCACGACGACCGACGTCGGGGAGTAGGCGGAATTGCCTGCCGCGTTGAAGGCCAGCACACGGTACGTGTTGGTGCTGCCCGGCGTCACGCCCGCATGCGTATACGCCGTGATGTTGGCCCCCACCGTGGCCAGCACGGCAAAGGCGCTGCCATTCAAGCTCCTTTCAATCCTGAATCCATCCTCATTGCCGGCGTTATCTTGCCAGGCAAGCGCATTCTTGTTGCTTTCGACACTGGCACCCGTGAACCCGGTCGGCGCCGCGGGCGGGAGCAGCAGGACCGGCGTCGCCGCCGAGGCGACATTCGCGTATGCGGAGTCTCCGGCGGAATTGAATGATTTCACCCGGAAGAAATAGGTGACGCCAGCCGTCAGGCCGGTTGCGGCATAACTGATGACATTCGACGAAACCGTCGCGATCGCAGAAAAAACCGTTGCATTCGTCCCCTGCTCGATCTTGAATCCGGTTTCATCAGCCGCGTTGTCCACCCAATTCATCCTGACCTGCGAGGCGGAAACGGCCACCGCGGCAAGCACGGAAGGGGCAACCGGGGGCGACTTGACCGGGGGCAGCGCAGCTGACCTGTACACCAGCCGAATCGCGTCGGCCACCAGGCCGGAGCCCGAGGTTACGGCGTCCGTCATCGTGACCGACCCTGTCGAACTGAACGGAAAGGCTCCCAGCAGATTCCAGCGGCCGCCGTTCGTCCGCTGGTCTATGGTGACCGTGGAGTTTCCGCCGTAATAGTTGATCGTGCAGGGCACGTCCGGCGGGCGTGTGGCGCCATCCCACCACCAGGCATAAACATCGTAGGTTCCTGCGGCGGGCACGGAAAAAGTCCATTTCGCGGCGTCCTGCCCCGTCCCGACCAGCAGGTTATAGTGATGGGCCCCGCCGTAATGCATGCCTGCGGCGTCTTCATGGACAATCCAGACATCCTGCCCCGACGTGGTCGAGAAATTCGGGCCCGTGTCATCCAAGATGAGCTCGCCCGGCGTGGCGAATGCCAAGGGCGAATAACCGGAATCGCCCGCGGAATTGCTCGCGCGGACGCGGAAATAATAAGTCACGCCGGCCGTGAGACCGGTGCTGACAAACGTGGTCACGTTGGACGACACGGTGGCAACCTGCGCAAACGCGGCGATATTGGTGCCCCGCTCGATCTTGAACCCCGTCTCGTTGGCCGCGGTGTCCTGCCAGGCAAGGGTGACCTGGTTGACGGACGGAGCCACCGCCGTCAGGCCCGACGGAGCGGCCGGGGGAAGCGGGACAACGGGCACCGAGGCGGAGCGGTAAACCAGGCGGATCGCGTCGGCCACCAGGCCGGAGCCCGAGGTTGCGGCATCCGTCATCGTCACGAACCCCGTCGAATTGAAGGAGTAGGTGCCGAGCAGGTTCCATTTCCCGCCGTTGGTGCGCTGATCCACCTTCACGACGGCGCTTCCGCCCGCATGGCTGACCGTGTAGGGCGCGTCCGGCGGACGGGTGGCGCCATCCCACCACCAGGCATAAACGTCGTAGGTTCCCGCGGCGGGAACGGTAAAGGTCCACTTGGCCGAGTCGAGCCCGGTACCCATCTGCAGGTTATAGTGGTGATACCCGCTGTAGTGCATTCCCGCGGCGTCCTCATGGACGGTCCACGCATCCTGTCCCGAGGTCGTTGTGAAATTCGGGCCCATGTCATCGACGATGATTTCGCCCGGCGTTGCGAACGCCGCCTGCGAATAACCGGAATCGCCCGCCGCGTTGGCCGCCCGGATGCGATAGTAATAGGTGACACCCGTCGCGAGGCCCGTATTCGCGTAAAGGGTCACGTTGGAGGACACGGTTGCCACCTGCGAAAAGCCGGTCTGGTTTGTGCCGCGCTCGATCTTGAAGGATGTTTCGTTTACCGCGTTGTCCTGCCAGGTCAGGCGGATTTCGCCGGTCGAAACGGCGGACGCCGACAGGGCTGACGGCGCGGTGGGGATTCCGACCGATGGCGTACCGGTGGTGTATTCGTAGGCGCCGATATCCCAGCCGGATCCCTGGGGCCGGTTTACGTTGTTGAGGCTCTTCGCGTAGGCGCTTGACAGGGCGGCTCCCCGATCGACGGCCGGCGAGGTTGACTTGGGGAGGAGCCCGTTCCGGTCGGTCCCGGAGCCCTCCAGGATGGCCGCTGGCTTTTGCAAAACGTCGGTGAATTGCGGGTCGGTGTTCTGGGCGGTCGCCTCATAGTTCTTGGCATTGGCGACCGTATAGGTTGTCCCGCGGTCGTGAATGGCATTATACGAGGTTCCGCTGTCCTGCCAGTAGAGGTTGTTGTTATGCGAAAAAGGGGCGGTGCACCCCGCCTGGATCGTCAGACACGGGGCTGCGTTTCCGCTGGTGTTCCGCTGCACGAATATATTATTGCGGACATTCAGGCTCAGGCCGCTGTTCTGGCTGTTGACAAACAGTTCCCCGCCTTGATTTGCAGACGAAATGGACTCTTTGCGGTTGTCGTAGAACGTGTTGTTGAAGATATTCAAGGTTCCGGAAATCTGGTTCCCCATCTCGACAGCGATCCCCGCAAGCTTCGCTTCCATGATGATGTTTCCGTAGATGTCACCGGACATCGTCGTGGCCGGAATTCCGCCCGAATCGTAAAGAACAAGAATCCCATTCGAAACCGGCGCGTTCCGAATCACGTTATAGCGGATGATCAAATCCCTTTCGTCGTTGCTGCAGTTCATCACCAGGATGGCGCCGATCGGATGCCGGCCTTCAATGTAGTTATACTCGAACAGGTTGCCGGATCCCCCGAGCGCGATATGAAGTCCCGCGCCGGTAACCCCCTGCCAGGTATTGGCCGAACAGCCCAGAAGGCGGTTGTAGCGGACGGTTATCCGGTTGTTCATGCTCGTAGTCCGATACGTTGTTTTCTGGGGATAGTGATTGATCCCATGGCCGGAATAGCCGGATATTTCATTGCCCTGGATCAGGCAATCCGAAACGGAGTAGTTGTTGTAACCCACAATCTCGATTCCGTTGGCGTAATTCGCGGTGCTGTTTCCGAGTTTATACATCGTCAAGTTCAGGATCTGGATATTGCTGATGTTCCCGGTCAGGTACCCGGCTCCGATCGTGATGCCGGTGGTGCCGAAGCCGGCATCGCTTCCGCCATCCACCGCGAAATCCCGCATGATCACATGGCTGGCCGCGCCCGCTATCACGATCATCGACCCCCACCCCGTGCCGCCCGTCCGCTGCAGCAGGGGCTTGGTCCCCGATCCGTAATCGTCACCCCGAATGGTGATGGGGGCTCCGGCGCTCCCGCCTTGTCGGATGACCCACCAGGGAGCCGATGACCCCCAGGCCCAGGTCCACTTGCTTCCTTTCTCAAGGTGCACGGTGTCACCCGCCTTGATGGTGGTGCCCCACAACCCCTTCATTTTGTCAAATGTGGCCCAGGGCGCGGTTGAACTCGTACCCGGATTCGAGTCATTACGGTTTGGATGAATGGACGACACGTAATAGTCGGCGGCTGTCGCCGCCGGCGAGATGGAAAAGAAGACGACAGCGATGGCGCTTGCGAATAACCCGTTTAGTGACGTTTTCATGGTATCCCTTTTTGTTTTCTGGTCGAAGCAGGTGACGGGACCCCGCTCTTTTGGTCAAGGCAGCGCTGATACTGGTCGCGAAGCGCCGCCGCAATCTGTTTCCAGTCGTACTGTTCCTGAACGAGCCGGCGTCCACGGTCGGCGAGGGCATTCCAAAGGACCGGGTCCCGGATGAGGGACACGACCTTTGAGGCGAAGTCGGCCGGATCGGCGCCGATCAGGATGCTGCGCCCATCCCTGACATCCAGGCCTTCGCATCCCACGCGGGTCGAAACGACGGGGGTGCCAAGGGCAAGTGCTTCGAGGATTTTCAACCGGCTTCCCCCGCCCGAACGGAGGGCCACGATCGAAACAAGGGCGTTTTGGTAAAACGATTTTACATCCGGGACGGTCGGACACACCGTAACCTCAGGCGGATGGTGCAGCCTGAGGATCGACTCAGGGGGTTGCCTGCCCACGATGGTCAGCGTGCAGGCGGGAGCCTGCGCGCGGACACGAGGGAAGATATGGCGCAGGAAATACTGGACGGCATCGCAATTCGGGGGGTAATCCATGGACCCCACGATGAGGATGTTTTCAGGCCGCCCCTGGCGCGGAGTCGGGCGGTACGCCTCCGTGTCCACCCCGTTCGGAACGACACGGATATCGAGCCGGGGATTGCCGGCCAGCAACAAGCGGCGATCCCGGTCGCAAACGGCTATCACGGTATCGAACAGCCCCGCTTTCATGGGCTCCCACCAGCGCATGGGGAGCGACGTCATCAGCAGCTTGAGCTTTTCCCAGGGGTTTCGCTCGTAACGGGACATCCGCCAGAATTGGTCGAACACGACATTCTCCGTGGAAAGCACGGTTCCGGAGCCGGGCGCCCGTTCGGCGTGGTCCAGCAGTCCGGCCATGTGGGAGTGCTCGAAGTGAATAATGTCATACCGCGTCGCGCGCGTGAGCGCCCGCAACCGGGCCTTCAATTCGGCGTAGTCCACATACTTGGTGTAGAACGGTTCGCCCCGGACCATATTGCCCGCCACCAGGCAGGCATCCTCCAGGAATTTCCTTTTCTTGGGCACAACGATATGGACATGGGCGCACACGTCGCGGAGGTCTTGCACATCCTGTTCAGGCGTTCTGCCGTCATCCAGGGCCAGGAAATCGATGTCGTCCGAAGCCGCCAGATGGCGGACCAGATTAAACACGCGGATTGCGCCCCCGTTGTCGGCGGGAACCGGAAGCGTTGGACTGACGACCAGTATTTTCATGCCTTTTCTTCCTCGGGCATCGGGACAGGCCTCAATTCCCCCCTGATATACAGGCCCATCCGCCAGGGGGAGAACACGCTCAGAAGGTATGAACAGTCCTCGCGGAGCCGCTCCTGCAGAGCCATCAACGAAAGCACGTAAAGGGAACTCCCGGCCAGGCTTGTCCCGATGTCCGCCCAGATAGTCCGGCCCAACAGCCGGCTCATCCCGAGCATCCCGGCGTACATAACAACCGAGGCCAGAATGCATTTCAGCAGGCTCGGGTTGAGCCGGGTGCCGGTGACCCGGAAGGCGATCACCCGGTAGAGCAACCCCATGACACCCGCGGCCAGCAGCGTGGCGAGGGCGGCGCCCCGGCCCCCCATGCCCATCAGCTGGACGCCGCCCCACTGTGCGGGTATGAAGACGAGATTGAAGGAGACGTTGAGCACCATGAGAACGACGCTCAGCATGGCGGACATCCGGACGCGGCTCACGCCGATGATCTGGGTGAAATACGGGACCGAAATCACGCTGACGATGCTGGCCAAGGCCAGGTACGGAAGGACCGCATTGGAGCCCTGGAACCCGGAACCCAGCAGAAGGCCCACGAGGGTTTGGCGGTTGTAGATCAAAAGCATCCCGGCGGGAAACAGGATGAGCGCCGTATACCGCTCGGCCCGGTGGGTCAGCCGGCGGACCGCGGGGATGTCGTTGGCGCTGTGGAGGGCGGAGATGGCCGGGAAGATCAGCGTGCCGACCGCGGTGCCCGCGAACATCAGCAGCGTGGTGATTTTGGCGGCGCCGGCATAGTACCCGAGCTCTTCCGACTTCCAGAAAGCCTGGATCATGATCTGGTCGAGATGCTCGGTGATGGCGTTGGCGGAGACGATCACCATGATCGGCAGGGCGAAGACGATGTATTCGCGAGCCATGCTGCGGGAGGGCCGTCCGATGGAATACCCCTTGAACAGGAACGCATACAGGATCAGGGCGGCAAGGGCGCCGGCCAGGGAGGCGCCGGCCAGCATCACGACGCCGAGGCCCAGCACGGCCACGGTCGCCTTCAGCAGGGTTTCCAGGATCTTGCCCAGCAGATCCGGAACCATCTGCCGGGCCGTTTCCGTCCGGGCGGCAAACGTGCCGGCGGGAATCTGGGCCAGGTCGATCAGCACAAACGTGAAGACCGCCATCAGGATAACCCCCTCGTGGACGCTGCTTTCAAGGGGCTTGCCATAGAGGACCCGGTGGAGGAGCAGGCTGACGAGGACCGCCATCGCCATCAGGAACGTCATCAGGGACCGGACGAACAGATAGGTGCCCAGGCAGGTGGGAAGGTCCTTTCCCTCGGACATCTTCTTGATGTGGGCGACGCCGAATCCCATGTCGGCGATGAAATGGAAGATGCCGACATAGGCGAATCCGTAGCTCAGCGAACCGAACGCCTCGGCGCCCATGAGGCGGGCGATGAAAAACAGGCCCGCATACCCGATGACGTTTTTCAGCATGTTGATGGAGAAGGCCAGGATGGTTTTCCGTCCGATCATGGCGTCCCCTCCGCTTCATGGCCCGCGAGGGCCTCCCGGTAGGCGTTCGTGAGGATTCGCCCCATGCTGTCATAGGAATACTCGGCAAGCTTCCGGAGGCGGGCGGCGGGATCGGGCTTGAACGAGCCCTGCAGCACGGCGCGCACGGCGCCGAGAAGGGCCTCCTCGTCCCGGGGCGGAACCACCAGTCCGGCTCCGTCCGACAGCACCTCGGGAATCCCCCCCACCCGCGTGCCGATGGAGGGCGTCCCGCACGCCATCGCCTCGATCAGGACCGTTCCGAACGACTCGGTGTAGGATGGCAGCAGATGGACATCCGCCATATTATAATACGGGCAGAGCTTCTTGTTCTCGACCGGCCCCTGGAACCGGATCTGGCTGGCCACCTCGCGCTTTTCCGCGAGCGCGCGAAGTTCCGTCTCGTACTCCCCGTTACCCAGGATCCACAGCTGCAAGGCAGGATACTCGCGCAGCAGGCGGGGCATCAGGTTGATGAGGTGCTGGACGCCCTTGTCCCGCCTCAGGAACCCGACGTAAAGCAGGCAGGGAATCGCGGGATCGCACCCCGTCATCCGGCGGGCGGAAGTTTTGTCGATCTTGAAGAAAAGGTCCGGGTCGACGATGTTGGGGATGTAGACGCATTTCCGGCGATCGAAGGGCAAGCCGCAGTAGGCGGGATGCGACGGGTTGGTCAGGCTTTCGATTTCAAGGCGGTTGAGGCTGAAGATGCGGCGCGCGGAGCGCAGGGCCCACGCCTTCACCAGGCGGCGCGGCTGGATGGCCAGGCGCTTGACGATTCCCCCGTAATAGGTGCGCGGAAATTCGCCCACCTGGTAATGGGCCACGAAGGGGAGGCCGGCCAGGCGGCAATACAGCGCGAACAGGTCGAAGAGATCCGGCAGCACGCGGTTGCGGTAGTAGCTGTAGAAATGGATCAGGTCGATCTTGTCGCGGCTGATTTCCCTGAACAGGCGCAGCGACCATTCCCGGTTCAGGCTCCCGGGGCGGACGGGAATGCGGCGCATGGGGAAGCCGTACTTGTGGGTGAACTCGGCCACCGACCGGCCCGTCTGGGAAAAATAGTAGAAGGCGGGCTCGACTCCGAACGGCATGGCGGCACGGGGGTACTTGAAAATGAAGTCGTCCGAATCGCACCAGACGGCCTGGTCGAACCCCTCCCCGAGATACTGGGGATAGGCGAATTCCCAGGAATTGGCGTAGACGTAGGCGACGCGGATCGGGGCGTTCATGCGGTCGCCTCCCCGGGAAGGGGATATTCCGGATCGCACCGGTACGCCGCCTCGTTGATGCCGAAGATGATGCCGATGGCGGCGACATTCCAGTCCCCCATGAAGTACGGGGCCGTCATGTTGCAGACGGCGAGGCCGAGGAACGCAACGGTCGTCCCGAGAACGGTCCCCTTTAAAAACGGATCGCGCAGCGAGCGCCAGCGGGTGAGCCCCCGCCGGACGAAGGTTCCGCAAAACCAGGTAAAGGCGGCGACTCCCACGATGCCCATCTTGAGCATGAGCCACAGGTACCCGTTGTGGATGAACCGGTCCAGGGTGTCGGTCGAGTTATAGAGCGAAGGCCGGTAGCTCCTGGCAAATCCGATGCCGATCAGCGGATTGTCCTTGATTTTCATAATGGCATAGTCGTTCTCCCGGAGCCTGAGGGTGACCGTAGAGGTCGACTTGATTCCGTGAAGCGAGAGGGCGCGCTTGAGGGACAGGTCGGCGAACCGGGAGATGATTTTCGGCCCCCAGACCACGGCGCTTCCGCCCACGAAGGCCAGGACGACCGCGAGGGACACGATCCGGAGCACGCGCTGCCGGTGGGTCGAATAGGTCAGCGCGAGGCAGAGCAGGATCGCGAGCGCGATGGCGATATACATGTGCCGGTGGAACCGCAGCAGGAAAAACAGCAGGTACAGCCCCGTCGCCGCGACACCGGCGGGAGCGACCCGGTGGACGACGGCCAGGGCCAGGCAGCAGCAGAGGCAGATATAGACCAGGACAAGGCCGTTCCCGCCCGTCAATTCGGCAAACCCGTAGTAGACGTCAAGGTCGTCCGCGTTAAGGGCAGGCGGCTTGAACAGGGCGCCCAGCAGCAGGTTGATCGCGGCCAACGCCCCCACGGCGAGGCAGCCCGTGATGAACGCCTTGAGGGTTTTGAGATCGGGGATGAAACTCGCCACCGGGATGAAGAGCAGGTAAAAGAAAAAGACCCGGAATTCGCGGACAGCCTCCATGGCGTTGGCGTGCCCGATCAAGACGCCGTAGGCAAAGCTCAGGCAGGCCGACGCGGCGAAATACAGGCCGGGCTTTGCAAGGCTCGTGCCCCGCAGCCGGCTCCTTCGGGACAGCGCGTGATAGAACAGGATCCCGAACATGAGCGCGAACAGCAGGTCCGGGATATGGATGGTGCGCAATTTCGACGACAGGAAGCTGTGGTACGAAAGCATGGTCGTGCTCGCCAGCAGCCCGAGAAGTCCGTACGTCGGGCGGCAGGCGAACAGGACCGGCACCAGCAGCCCGCCCGCCACCACGGCGAACGCGACGGGGCTCAGGGCCACGATCAGCAGGCCCGTGGCCAGCCCCCCCGCCACGCACAGGGCCAGCAGGCTCCAGCGGGGCACGGACCCGGTCGCTAGTGAAGCGCTGTTCATGCGGTCCTTCCGGACGGCGAGGCGCAGGCGGCCCCGAGCTTGAGGAACCCTTTCAGCATGGGGCGGAGCAGCGGGTAGACGGGCAGGTTCGTCAGCTTGTCCACCTTGTGCCGCAGCGTCTCGGCGCTCGCGAGCGTGTCCAGGATGGTGCGCTTGGCGACGCTTTCATGCTGGTGGCGCATCATGACGATCCACATTTCGGCCAGTTTAAGGTTCTCAAAGGCCTGGGTTTTGGCCTGAGGGTGGATGGTGGCCCCCGCCAGGACGCGCTCCACCTTCTCGAACGCATGCGTCTTGGCGATCTTCAGCCAAAGGTCGAAGTCCATGGCGATGAAGAGCGACTCGCTGATGGGCCGGGCCTTTTCCCAGGCGGATTTTGAAAACAGGCAGGCCGGCTGCTGGAACCCGTTCAAGCCCCAGTCGGCCAGATCCTCGCCCTCGAGCTTGCCGGGGCGCTGGACTTTGAGGATCTTGCCGTTCATGTCCACGAGGTTCGCCTCCCCCACCCACGCGCCGGCGTGGGGCGACCGCCGCCACGCCTCGGCGAAGGCTTCCAGGGCGCCGGCCATGAAGAAATCATCCGAGTTCAGCCAGCCCATGAGCTGCCCGGTGCAGCGGGAAAGCCCCTTGTTGAGGGCGTGGCTCTGCCCGCGGTCCCGCTCGCTGACCCAGTACGTCAAATGCCGGTCGTACTTTTTAATGATGTCGACGGATTCGTCCGTGCTGCCGCCGTCGATGACAATGTACTCCAGATCGGGGTACCCCTGGTCGAGCACCGAGCAGATGGCCTTTTCCAGAAAGGCGCCCTGGTTGTACGAAATGGTGACGATGGAAATACGGGGCGTGCGCATGGGGACTCCTGTTTCTACAAGGCGGCTTTGAACTGGGGGGGGCGGACGGCCATTCCCTCGACGATCCGGCGGTACGTGTTCTTGGTGACGCTCCACCTCATTTTCTGGTAGCGGCGGTAAGCGTTCGAGACGAGTTCCTCGCGGCGGCGGGCGTTGCGCCGCAGTTCGAGAATGCAGCGGGCCAGGTCGTCGCTGTTGCCGGGCTCGAAGAACATGACGCAGCTGTCGTCGAAGTTCTCCTCGACCGTCCGGAGCCGCGACACGATGACCGGCTTGCCGATCGCCATGAACTCGTACATTTTACACGTGTCGATGAGTTCCGAATATGGGGACTGACGCATGGGGATGACGCCCGCGTCGCAGTCGTGAAGAAGCTGGATCAGGTCGTCGAAATCCATCCAGCCGTGGAACCGGACCCGGTCGCCGAGGTCCAGGCGGCGGACCAGGCTCTCCACGGCGGGCTGGTACTCGCCCTCCCCGGGGATGTCGTACCGCAGCCCGGGAATCTCGCCCGCGAGCTGCTTCACGGCGCGGAGGACCAGCTCATGCCCGTACCGCTCCTCGATCAGCCCGTGCGTCAGCAGCCGGAAACCCGCGTCCCGGAGCGGCGGGCGCCGGGGCATCCGGCGCTCGACCTGCTCGTCGCAGACGTTGGGAAGGACGACGATCTTGCCCAGGTCCGCCCCCCGCTCCCCGTAGCGGGTGCGAAGCGTTTCCGTGACCGTCAGGGCGCGGTCCGAATACCGGATCGCCCACTGCTCCAGCAGCGCCTGGAAACGGAACAGGGGGTGGTTGACGCCGAAGCCGAACTTCGTCATCCAGAGCTCCGGCGTCGGCTCGTGGAGGTGGAGCAAAACCGGGGTTCCCATCATTTTAGGGACAACCGCGGCAAACACGAGGAAGTCGGGCATCGTGTTGATCTGGACGCAGTCATACCGCCGCCGCAGATGCAGCCAGGTCACCAGCAGGGTCATGAGGCAGAAGGAGAGGCCGTATTCCAGCATATAGCGGAACAGGCCGCCCCGCTTGTGCTGGATCGGGATGCGGATGAACCGGGCGGACGAACGGTAGACCTCGAGCGCCGGCTGGCCCGGGTGCCGCAGGCAGATGATGTCCACCTGGTGCCCCGCGTCGACGAGGCAGTTCAACTCCTTCATCACGGTGGCGTCGGGCGGGAACTTGCTGTGGCGCAGGATGCAGATTTTCACGTGCAGACTCCCTTCCCGGTTCCAACGCGTTTGACGTGCAGGATCAGCCGCTCCCACTGTTCCCGCCGGACGGCGTTCAGGATCTCGTCCGGAATCGCCCGCGGTTCCCGCCGGATCCAGGCGGCGCAGTAGCCGCCCAGCCGGAGCAGGCTGCCGATGACCGGGGGGGCTTCCAGGAGGCGGGCGGCCGCCTTGGCCGTTTCATACAGGGGGTGGCAGCCGTAGCCGTACTCCTTGAGCCCGTCGCGATAGCAGGTGATCCACAGGTTGCCCTTTTCGGCCCCCGTCCGCCGGTGGTGCAGCACCCGCAATTCCGGGAACGCGCGGACGTGCCAGCCCTTCAGCCGGGCCGCGCTCTCCGCCACGGCGTCGATCCCGCCCCGCGGCAGGGGCCGGTAGCCGCCGATGGCATCGAAACAGGCCCGACGGAACATCTGGATCGGCCCGCTCACGCTCCAGCCGGGACTGGTGTTCTGCTTCACGAAAACCCCGTTGCAATTGTCATATAAAATTCCGCCCGCAACACCCAGTTTGGGATTGCGCGTAAAGCGGGCGATAACCTCGGCATAGTAGTCCGGCTCGAAGCTCACATCCGCATCCAGGATGCCCACGTAGTCATGGGGAAGATCACGAACCAGTCCGTAGCCCTGGTTGATGGCCTTGGCCTTGGATCCGAAGTTCCGCGCGCCATCGGGCGCCGTCGTAACCAGCCGGATGAACGGATAACGGTCGGCGTAGCGGCGCACGAGGGCGTCGGTGCCGTCCGTCGAGCCGTCGCTGACAATCACCCACACCACGGGCAGGACCGTCTGGAAGGCAACCGCCCGGAGCGTCCGCTCCAGGTAGGCCTCCTCGTTCCGCG
>JBIIYJ010000060.1:0-20591 GCA_044346855.1 Kiritimatiellia bacterium | reverse complement strand
AAATGGTCGATCAGCACGGGGCGGCTCTCCGACACCTCCACCGCCTCGCCCACGTAGCGCGCCAGCATGGCGGGGTCGTACACGATCACCATGGCCCGGCCGCCCAGCACGAACGACGGGCGCACCAAGACGGGGAACCCGATCCGCGCGGCGATCGCCTCGGCCTCCTCGAGGTTCTTCGCGATGCCGTTGGCCGGCTGCCGGATCCCGAGCTTCTCGACGATCTCGGAGAACAGCTTGCGGTCCTCGGCCACGTCGATCATCGCGGGCGACGTTCCGATAATCGGAACTCCGTTCCGCTCCAGCGCGCGCGCCAGGTTGAGCGGCGTCTGGCCGCCGAACTGCACGATGGCGCCGGTGCAGCGCTCGCGGTTGTAGATGGCCAGCACGTCCTCGAGCGTCAGCGGCTCGAAGTAAAGCCGGTCGGTCGTGTCGTAGTCGGTCGACACCGTCTCGGGGTTGCTGTTGACCATGATCGTCTCGAACCCCGCCTCGCGCAGCGCGAACGCCGCGTGCACGCAGCAGTAGTCGAACTCGATCCCCTGCCCGATCCGGTTGGGCCCGCCGCCCAGGATCATGATCCGGCCCCGGCTCGCCTTCTTCGGCTTCGCCGGCGGCGCGTAGGCGGCCCGCGTCTCGGGGGGCGTGTAGGTCGAGTAGTAATACGGCGTGAAGGCGGTGAATTCCGCCGCGCACGTGTCCACCATGCCGAAAACCGGCTCCAGCCCCAGCGGCCCGCGGGCCGCCCGCACGGCGTCCTCGTCGGACTTGACCAGGAACGCGATCTGCCGGTCGGAGTAGCCGAATTCCTTGGCCTGCCGGAACAGCTCCGGCTGCGCCGCCAGCCCGGCCAGCGACCCGGCCCGCGCAAGCTCGTCCTCGAACGCCGCCAGCTCCTCGAACTCGCGCAGGAACCAGGGGTCCATGAGCGTCTTCGCCGCCACGGCCGCCACGCTCCGGCCCCGCCGGAAGGCGGCCCGGATGGCAAAGAAGCGCTGGGCGTTCCCGCGGGTCAACAGGGCGTCCAGCTCCGCGTCGGACAGCGCCTCGAGCTTGCCGTCCCGGCCGTCCGCCCCGAAGCCCGCGCGCCCCGTCTCCAGCGAGCGCAGGGCCTTCTGGAACGACTGCTTGAAGCTTTTCCCGATGCTCATCGTCTCGCCGACCGACTTCATCTGCGTGCCCAGCTTGTCCTCGGCGCCCGGGAACTTCTCGAAGGTGAAGCGCGGCACCTTGGTCACGATGTAGTCGATCGACGGCTCGAAGCAGGCCGGCGTCTCGCACGTGATGTCGTTGCGAAGCTCGTCGAGGGTGTAGCCCACCGCCAGCTTGGCGGCGATCTTGGCGATCGGGAACCCGGTGGCCTTGGAGGCCAGCGCGGAGGAGCGCGACACGCGCGGGTTCATCTCGATGATGACCATCCGGCCGTCCGCCGGATTCAGTGCGAACTGCACGTTCGATCCGCCCGTGTCCACCCCGATCTCCCGCATCACCGCCAGCGAGGCGTCGCGCATCAGCTGGTACTCGCGGTCCGTCAGCGTCAGGGCCGGCGCCACGGTCACGCTGTCGCCCGTGTGGATCCCCATCGGGTCGATGTTCTCGATCGAGCAGACGATCACGCAGTTGTCGCGCTTGTCGCGCATCACCTCGAGCTCGAATTCCTTCCACCCCTCGATCGACTCCTCGATCAGCACCTCCGAGGTGGGGCTGTAGCTCAGCCCGCGGGCGACGATCGCCTCGAACTCCGCCTCGTCCCGGGCAATGCCGCCGCCGGTGCCGCCCAGCGTGAAGCCGGGCCGGATCACGAGCGGGTAGCCGCCCCCCAGCTCGTCCCGCACCGCGCGGGCCTCCGCCAGCGTGTGCGCCGAGCCGCTGCGCGCGGAGTTCAGACCGATCTTCTGCATGGCCGCCTTGAACAGGCCGCGGTCCTCCGCCTTGCGGATCACGTCCGGCCGCGCCCCGATCATCTCGACCCCGTAGCGCTCCAGCACGCCGGCGGCCGCCAGCTCCATGGCCAGGTTCAGCGCCGTCTGCCCCCCGAGGGTGGGCAGCAGGGCGTCAGGCCGCTCGCGGCGGATGATCTCGGTGACGAACTCCAGCGTCAGCGGCTCGATGTAGGTCCGGTCCGCGAACTCGGGGTCCGTCATGATCGTGGCCGGGTTCGAATTGACCAGCACGATCTCGTAGCCCTCCTCGCGCAGCGACTTGCAGGCCTGGACGCCGGAATAGTCGAATTCGCAGGCCTGGCCGATGACGATCGGGCCCGAGCCGATGAGCATGATCTTCTTGATGTCCGTCCGCTTTGGCATCTCGCCCTTCCCCCGCTTCTAGCCTTACCCCCGCGCCCGCACCGCCGCGCCCACGAACCCGCGGAACAGCGGGTGGGCGTTGAGCGGCGTGGACCTGAATTCGGGATGGAACTGGCAGGCCACAAACCAGGGGTGGCCCTTCAGCTCGATCACTTCGACCAACTCCCCGTCCGGGGACAGCCCGCTGAACACCAGGCCCTCGCGGGCCATGACCTCGCGGTAGGCGTTGTTGAACTCGTAGCGGTGGCGGTGGCGCTCGCTGACCTTCCCGGCGCCGTACGCGGCCCGCGCGAGCGACCCGTCCTTCAGGTCGCAGGGATACGCGCCCAGCCGCATCGTGCCGCCCTTGGCCTGCACCGCCTTCTGGCTCTCCATCAGGTGGATCACCGGATGGTCCGCCGCCTCGTTGAACTCGGTGCTGTTGGCCCCCGCCAGCCCGCAGACGTTCCGCCCGAACTCCATGACCGCGCACTGCATGCCCAGGCAGATGCCGAAGAAGGGGATCTTGTTCTCCCGCGCATACCGCACGGCCTCGATCTTGCCCTCCACCCCGCGCCCGCCGAACCCGCCCGGCACCAGGATCCCGGAAACGCCCTTCAGCTTCGCCTCGGCCCCGTGGTTCTCGATCTCGGCCGACTCCACCATCCGCACGGCGACCTTGACCCCGTTGGCCCCGCCCGCGTGGGTCAGCGCCTCGTAGATGCTCTTGTAGGCGTCCCGCATGGTGATGTACTTGCCCACCACCGCGATCTCCACGGTCCCGTTCGGCGGATGGATCAGCGTCTCCACCATCGCCCGCCAGTCCGCCAGGTCGATATGGTTCACGTGCAGGCCCAGCAGCTCCAAAATGTAGACGTCCAGCTCCTGCCGGTTCAGGTCCAGCGGCACCTCGTAAATCGTGTGGGCGACGTCCTTCTCCTCGATCACCAGCTCCTCGGAGACGTTGCAGAAGAGCGCCAGCTTGTCGCGGTGCTCCTTCTGCATCGACTGCTCGCAGCGGCAGATCAGGATGTCGGGCACGATGCCCAGCCCCTGCATAATCGTGACCGACTGCTGCGAGGGCTTCGTCTTCATCTCGCCCGCCGCCTTGATATAAGGCACCAGGGTGACGTGGACGAACAGGCCGTTCTGCCGCCCGATCTCGTGCCGGAACTGGCGGATCGCCTCGAGGAAGGGATGCGACTCGATGTCGCCCACCGTGCCGCCGATCTCGGTGATCACGATGTCGGTGTCCGGATCGGCGACCGAGCGGATCGCCTTCTTGATCTCGTCCGTCACGTGCGGGATCACCTGCACCGTCTTGCCCAGGTAGCCGCCCTCGCGCTCGCACGCGATCACGGCGCTGTAGATCCGGCCGGTGGTGTAGTTGCTGGTCTTGCCGCAGGGCTGCCCGGTGAAGCGCTCGTAGTGCCCCAGGTCGAGGTCGGTCTCCGCCCCGTCCTCCGTCACGTAAACCTCGCCGTGCTGGTAGGGGGACATCGTCCCGGGATCCACGTTGATGTAGGGATCCATCTTCTGGAGCTTCACCTTGTAGCCCCGCCGGGTCAGCAGAAGGGCGATGGAGGCGGCCGTCAGCCCCTTGCCGAGGGAGGAGACGACGCCGCCGGTGACGAAGATATGCCTGGTCTTCTCTTTCATCTCGCCTCCGAATACCGCTCCAGCACCTTTTTCCCGCCGGTCGAATCGCAGGCGATCGGATAATCGCCCGTGAAACAGGCCGTGCAGAAATCGGCCGGATTTGAAAACGGGGACAACAGCCCCTCCACGCTCAGGTAGCCCAGCGACGTCGCGCCCAGGAAGGCGCGGATCTCCTCGACCGACTTGCGCCCCCCGATCAGCTCCTCGCGGGTCGGGAAGTCGATGCCGAAGAAGCAGGGGTTGATCGTGGGCGGGCACGAGATGCGCATGTGCACCTCCTTCGCCCCGGCCGCCATCAGCATCTCCACGCGGCGCTTGGCCGTCGTGCCGCGCACGATGGAGTCGTCCACCACCACCACCCGCTTGCCGCGCACCACCTCGGTCAGCACGGCCAGCTTCAGGTCCACGCTCGCGCCGCGCTGGCCCGCCTCGGGCATGATGAACGTGCGGCCCACGTAGTGGTTCCGGATGAAGCCGTAGTCCAGCGGGATGCCGCTGCCGCGCGAATACCCGAGCGCCGCGGAGTTGCCGCTGTCCGGCACGGCGATGACCACGTCCGCCGAGACCGGATGCTCCTTGGCCAGCCGCTGCCCGTACTGGAGCCGGACGTCGTGCACGCTGCAGCCGAAGACGCGGCTGTCGGGCCGCGCGAAATACACGAGCTCAAAAACGCACTGGGCCTTCCGCGGGCAGGCCTCGCAGAACGCGTGGGCCCGCATGCCCGTCTCGTCCACGATCACCACCTCGCCGGGCTGCACGTCCCGCACGTACGTCCCGCCGACCTGGGCGATGGCGCACGTCTCGCTGGCGAAGATCCAGGCCTCGCCCAGCCGCCCGATCGCCAGCGGGCGGAAGCCCCACGGGTCGCGCGCCGCCATAATCGACTTCGGCGTCATGAGCAGGAAGGAGAAGGAGCCCTTGAGCTCCGACAGGGCCCGCGACACGCGCTTGGGCCGGTTGCGGAACAGGGGGTCGGCCAGCAGGTGGATCAGCACCTCGCTGTCCGTGCTGGTCTGGAAAATGGAGCCCGCTTCCTGGTACATCCGGCGCAGGCTGCCGGCGTTCACGAGGTTTCCGTTGTGCGCCACCGCCCACAGCCCGTCCACGCACTCGGCCACCAGGGGCTGCACGTTCTGGATGCGCGAGGAGCCGGTCGTCGAATACCGCACGTGCCCGATGCCCATGCTGCCGACCAGCGGATCGAGCGACCCCTTGGTCATCACGTCGTTCAGCAGGCCGATGCCCTTGACCGAGCGGACCTTGTCGCCGTCCGAAACCACGATGCCCGCGCCCTCCTGGCCGCGATGCTGGAGCGAGAACAAACCCTGGTAAATCAGGTTAGCCGCGCCGGGATGCCCGTATAATCCGAAGATGCCGCAGGCCTCTTTCGGTTTGTCGCTATCCATGCCACTGCCTCCGGTTGGGGAGCCGAAAAAATATAAGCTTTCTTTATAGCATCTTCCCCCCCGGTTGTCACGCGCCCCGGGGGCCTTCCGGAGAAAAAAAGATCGCCGCACGGCTTACATTTTTGTTGACCCGTCCCGCCGCCCGATCCCCGCCAGAATCTCCCGGGCCACCCGCATCCCGTCGGCCACCGCCCGCACCACCAGCGAGGGCCCCAGGGCCGCATCCCCCACGGCATAAATGCCGGGAAGGCCCGCCACGGAGCCGTCCGCCCCCCGGGGCAGGCCAGGGGCGCTTCCCCCGCTCGCCTTGATCTGCTCGAGCAGCCCGTGCCGGACCGGCCCCGTGAACCCCAGCGCCAGCAGGACCAGCCCCGCCGGAACGGTAAAATCCGTGCCCGGCTTCTCGATCGGCTGAGGCCGGGCCCCGGGCGCCGGCGGGCGCCATTCCACCTCCACCGCGCGCAGGCTCTGGACCCGGCCTTCCGCGCCAAGGAACGCCTGGGTCGCCACGCACCACCGGCGGGTGCACCCCTCCTTGTGGCTGCTGGTCTCCTTGGCCAGCACAGGCCACTGGGGCCAGGGATTGCCGGCCGCCCGGCAGGACGGCGGCGGCGGCATGATCTCCAGCTGCAGGACCGAGCGCGCCCCCTGCCGGATGGCCGTGCCGACGCAGTCGGACCCCGTATCCCCGCCGCCGATCACGACCACATCTTTGCCGAGAGCCGAAAGGGCCGGCTCCGTCGGCGGATCGCCGGCGTTCAGCCGGTTCTGGAGGCTCAGGTACTCCAGCGCGAAATGGATGCCGGCCAGCTCCCGGCCAGGCACGCGGATATCGCGCGGCTCCCGGGACCCGCAGGCCAGCACCAGCGCCTCGTGGCGGTCCAGGAGGAAGCGGACGGACAGGTCGCGCCCCGCCTCCACCCCGCACTCGAAAACGACCCCCTCGCGGCTCATCAGCTCGACCCGGCGATCCACCACCGCCTTGTCCAGCTTGAAATCGGGGATGCCGTACCGCAGGATGCCGCCGGGCCGAGGGGCCGCCTCGTAAACGGTCACCGTGCAGCCGGCCCGGTTCAGGACCTGGGCCGCGGCCAGCCCGGCCGGACCCGACCCGATGACCGCCACCCGGAACCCGTTCCGCGCAGCCGGCGGCCTGGGCTTCACCAGCCCGGCCTCGAACCCCCGCTCGATGATCTCCAGCTCGATCTGCCGGACCGTGACGGCGTCTCCCCCGATCCCGCAGACGCAGGAGCCCTCGCAGAGCGCGGGACAGATCCGGGCCGTGAACTCGGGGAAGGGACTGGTGGACAGCAGCATGTCCAGCGCCTCCTGCCAGCGCCCCTGCGTCACAAGCCGGTTGAACTCGGGCACCTGGTTGCCCAGCGGACAGGCGTAGCCGTGGCAGAACGGCGTGCCGCAATCCATGCAGCGGCTGGCCTGCCGCTTCAACTCGTCGTCCGAAAGCCGTCGCTCGACGGGCTTGAAATCCTTGATCCGCTCCTCGACGGGACGGTAGCCCGGATCTTTCCGGGGAATGTCCAGGAAGGCCCTGTCTTTGTTGATGATTGGATCCATATGCTGTAACTTCTTTGTGAGAGGGTTCAGGGTTCGGGGTTCAGGATTATTACCTGATCATGCCTTCACTCCTTGCCGTTCCACCTCTTTTTTGACCATTCTTACCTGATCCCTGCTGTTTCCAATGCAGGGACACTGATTACTGATCACCGATCACTCTTCCTGAACCCTGAACCCCGAACCCTCTTCTCCCTCTTCTTCTTCCCCTACTGCCTCACCACTTCCTCGCGCGCCGTCGCCTCGTCCTCCAGCATCATCTGGCCCAGCACACGCCTGTATTCCATCGGGAACACCTTGACGAACCGGATCCGGGCGTTCTCCCAGTCGGCCAGGAGCGCCTTCGCCTTGGGACTGCCGGTCAGCGCCGCATGCCGCTCCAGGAGGCCCCGCAGTTCCCGCTCGTCCGCCGGGGTCAGGATCAGGTCAAGGTCCACCATCTCCAGGTTGCAGCAGGAATCGAACGAGCCGGTCTCGTCGTAGACGTAGGCGAGGCCGCCGCTCATGCCGGCGGCGAAGTTGACTCCGGTGGGCCCGAGGATCACCGCGCGCCCGCCCGTCATGTATTCGCAACCGTGGTCGCCGCAGCCTTCCACGACGGCGGTGGCGCCGCTGTTGCGGATGCAGAAACGCTCGCCGGCCTGGCCGTTGGCGAACACCTCGCCAGCCGTGGCGCCGTAGAGCATGACGTTGCCGGCGATCGCGTTGCGGGACGGGTCGTAGGCGGCCCCGGGATAGGGCCGGATGATGATCCGGCCGCCGGAGAGCCCCTTGCCGACATAGTCGTTCGCCTCGCCGCTCAACTCCAGGGTCAGCCCCTTGGCGGCGAAGGCCCCGAAGCTCTGGCCGGCCGCGCCGGTGAACGAAAGGGTGATGCTGTCAGGCTTCAAGCCCGCATGGCCGTGCTGGCGGGCGATGCGGCTGGAGATCACGGCGCCCACGGTGCGGTGCACGTTGCGGATCGCAAGCCCGTCGATCCGCACCGGCGGGCCGCCGGCGATGGCCGACTCCACCCGCGGCAGCAGCGCATAGTCGAGCGCCTGCTCGAGGCCGTGCTCCTGCTTCTGCAGGCAGCGGCGCGCCCCGTCGGGGAAGTGGTGGAAAATCTTCGAGAAATCGAGCCCGCGCGCCTTCCAGAAGGTGATCGCCCGGTTCACGTCCAGCCGGTCGCTCCGCCCCACCATCTCGTCGAACGTGCGGAAGCCGAGCCGGGCCATGAGCCCGCGCACCTCCTCCGCGATGAAGGTGAAGAAGTGGATGAGGTATTCGGGCTTGCCGGAGTAGCGCTTGCGCAGCTCGGGATCCTGCGTGGCCACGCCGACCGGGCAGGTGTTGTTGTGGCACTTGCGCATCATGACGCAGCCGCACACGACCAGCGGCGCCGTGGCGAAACCGAACTCCTCCGCCCCCAGCAGGGCCCCCACCACCACGTCGCGCCCCGTCTTGAGCTGGCCGTCCACCTGGAGCCGGACCCGGCTGCGCAGCCCGTTCAGCACCAGCGTCTGCTGCGTCTCCGACAGCCCCAGCTCCCACGGCGCACCCGCGTGCTTGATCGAGGAGAGCGGCGAGGCGCCCGTGCCGCCGTCGTAGCCGCTGATCAGGATCATGTCGGCCCGCGCCTTGGCCACGCCGGCCGCCACGGTGCCCACGCCCACCTCGGAGACGAGCTTCACCGAAACCCGCGCCTCGTCGTTGGCGTTCTTCAGGTCGTAGATCAGCTGGGCGATGTCCTCGATGGAATAAATGTCATGGTGCGGCGGCGGCGAGATCAGCGTCACGCCCGGCGTCGCATGCCGCACCCGGGCGATCTCGCGGTCGACCTTGTGGCCCGGCAACTGGCCGCCCTCGCCGGGCTTGGCGCCCTGGGCGATCTTGATCTGCAGCTCAGTGGCGTTCACGAGGTACTCGGCGGTCACGCCGAACCGGCCGCTGGCCACCTGCTTGGTGGCGCTGCACCGGCTGTCGCCGTTCGGCAGCTTCTTGTAGCGGGCCGGGTCCTCGCCCCCCTCGCCGCTGTTGCTGCGCCCGCCCAGGCGGTTCATGGCCACCGCCAGCGTCTCGTGCGCCTCGCGGCTGAGCGAGCCGAAGCTCATGGCGCCGGTCACGAAGCGGCGGACCAGCGAGGCCGCGGGTTCGACCTCCTCCAGGGGAACGGGCTGGCCGGGGGTGAAGTCGAACAGCCCCCGCAGGGTGCTGAGCTTCTCGGCCTGATTGTTGATCAGCTCGGCATAGCGCCTGTAGACGGCCGGATCGCCCGTGCGCGTCGCCTGCTGGAGCAGCGAGATCGTCTCGGGCGTCCACAGGTGCCGCTCGCCGTCGAGGCGGAACCGGTACTGCCCGCCGGCGGGGAGCAGGACGGGCTTTTCCCGGTGCGCCAGCCGCCAGCGGGCCAGCGCCTCGGCCGCGATCTCGGGCAGGCCGATGCCGCCGATCCGGGAAGCCGTGCCGGTGAAATAGCGCTCGCTCACCTCGCGATTCAGCCCCACAATCTCGAACACCTGCGCGTTGCGATAACTGCGCAGGGTGGAAATGCCCATCTTGGACATGATCTTGAGCAGCCCCTTGCAGCTGGCCTTGATGTAATTCTCGATGGCCGTGGCGACGTCCGCCTTGGAGGAAAGCGCTCCGCGCAAAGCCAGGTCGGCCACGGAGTCGTAGGCCAGGTATGGATTGACCGCGGAGGCGCCGAACCCCAGCAGCAGGGCCAGATGCATCACCTCGCGGGCCTCGCCCGTCTCCACCAGCAGGCTGGTCCGGGTGCGGATGGCCTGCCGGACCAGATGCTGGTTCACCGCGGAAACCGCCAGCAGGGCCGGGATCGGAACCTGGTCGTCAGGCAGGTTGCGGTCGCTCAACACCACCATCCGGGCGCCGGAGCGGATCGCGGACTCCGCGGCGGCGCACAGCGCGTCGAGCGCCTCCTGGAGGTCGCGCCCCTCGGCCGGCAGGGAAAAGCCGGCCGGAAGCGTGACGCTGCGGAAATCGTCCAGGTTCAACCCCCGGATGCGCTCCAGGTCCTCGTTGGAAAGGACGGGGAACTTGAGCTTCACCAGCCGGGCGTGGGAGGGCTTCTCCTCCAGGATCTGGTCCGTGTTGCCGATGAAGGTCATGAGCGACATGACCAGCTCTTCGCGGATGGGATCGATGGGCGGATTGGTGACCTGGGCGAACAGCTGCTTGAAATACCAGTAGAGGAGCTGGGGCTTCTCGGAGAGCACGGCCAGCGGCTGGTCCGCGCCCATGGAGCCGACCGGCTCCTGCGCCTTGGAGGCCATCGCCTCCAGGATCAGGTCCAGGTCCTCGCGCGTGTAGCCGAACAGGAGCTGGCGGGTGTGGAGGGCGGCGGCCTCCGGGGCAACCGCGCCCACGGCGTTGAAGAAGCCGTGGATGTCGATGCGGTTCTCCTCCACCCAGCGGCGGTAGGGCTGGCGGCGGGCCAGGCGCATCTTGACCTCGTAGTCCTTCATCAGCCGGCCGGTGGAAAGGTCGGCCAGGATCATCTGCCCCGGCCGCAGGGCGCCCTTCTCGATCACGTCGGCCGCGGGAATGTCCAGCACGCCCGCCTCGGAGGCGAACACCATGAAGCCCTGCTTCGTAACCGTGTAGCGGGCCGGCCGCAGGCCGTTGCGGTCCAGCGTGGCGCCCACGAACCGGCCGTCCGTGAAAGCCACCGCGGCCGGGCCGTCCCACGGCTCCATGAGGCCGGCGTGGTATTCGAAAAAGCCGCGCAGGTCGGGCCCCATGGGGTACTTGACCCCCCAGGCCTGGGGCATGAGCATCAGCATGGCGTGCTCGAGCGACCGGCCCCCCAGCGAGAGCAGCTCGAGCGCGTTGTCGAGGTTGCCGGAATCGCTGGTGGCGGACTCGAGGATGGGCGCCAACTTGGCGATGTCCGCGCCAAAAAGGTCGGACTTCAGGTTGCGCTCGCGCGACTTCATCCAGTTGCGGTTGCCGCGCAGGGTGTTGATCTCGCCGTTGTGCGCCAGCAGGCGGAACGGCTGGGCCAGCGGCCAGGAGGGAAAGGTGTTGGTGCTGTACCGCTGGTGCACCACCGCCACGGCGCTCTCGAACCGGGGATCCACCAGGTCCGGATAGAAGAGGGGCACCTGCGGCGCCGTCATCATCCCCTTGTAGACGATCGTCCGGCAGGACAGGCTGGCGACGTAGAAGCCGTCGGCGCCGTCGGGCTCGCAGCCGCAGCGGCTTTCGGCCTGCTTGCGGACCACGTAGAGCTTCCGCTCGAGCGCGTCTCCCGAAAGATTGGGAGCCGCCAGGAAACACTGGAAAACCGCCGGCATCACCGCCCGCGCCGTCTCCCCCACCGCCTGCGGCGCCACGGGCACCTCCCGCCAACCCAGACAGCTGAGCCCCTCGTCCGCCGCCACCTTCTCCAGCACCAGCCGGCACGCCTCGCGCCGGCCAGCCTCGCGCGGCATGAAGAGCATCCCCACCCCGTACGCCCCGACCGCCGGAAGCGCAATGGAACGCTCCGCCGCAACCGCCCGGAAAAAGACGTCCGGCACCTGGACCAGCAGCCCGGCCCCGTCCCCCGTCTGGGCGTCCGCCCCCGTCGCCCCCCGGTGCAATAGATTCACCAGAACCTCGATGCCCTTCGCGACAATCGCATGCTCGGCGCGACCGTTGAGGTTGAGGACAAACCCGACACCGCAGGCGTCATGCTCGTTCCGGGGATCGTATAGGCCAACCGCTTTCAACTCGTGCTCCCTGATTTGACGATCATTCTAACATAGCAGCAGGGAATGTGCCAATCTTGTAGAAAGGCTGTTTTGAGAAACAATTTTGTCATAATTCGTGCATTTTTTATTCACATTAATACATTTTTGTAATTATTTGTCAGTTGAAGCAACAAATTTGTAGTGCTTAAGAAAGGGACGGAAGGGACTTAAACGACGTAAGGGACTTTAGTCCCTCTCAAGAAAGGGACCCAAGGGAAAAGAGACTTAAGGCCTTTCGTCCCTTCTTGTCGTTTCAGTCCCTTTTTTCCGTGACTTCCCTTTTCTTTTCACTTAGCTTTCCCCTATTCCCGCCCGCTCCCCGCGCTTGGTCATCGGAGTTTCCATGCCAGCGTCCTTCATTTTCCCCCACGGCGGGTATCGCAACCTGGCGTCCTACCAGAAATCCCGCATCGTCTATCGCGCCACCGTCTGCTTCTGCAAGCGCTTCTTCGACCGTTGGGATCGAACGGTAAGCCAGATGGTCCAGGCGGCACGATCAGGCAAGCAAAACATCATCGAAGGCAGCCAGGCCTCGGGCACATCCAAGGAAATGGAACTGAAATTGACCAGCGTGGCAAGAGCCTCTCTTGAGGAACTGCTCGAAGATTATCTCGATTTCCTGGAGACCAGAAACTTGAAAGAGTGGAAACTCGATCATCCCTATGTTCGGCGCCTTCGGGATCTGAACCGCCTGCCCAACCCCACCTACGAAACCTTCCAGAAAGGCATCGAACACGCCGATCCCGAGATTAGCGCCAACGTCATCATCGGACTCATCAAGGTGACGTGCTTTCTGCTGGATCGTCAGATCCAGAGTCTCGAGCAGTCCTTCATCCGGAACGGCGGATTGCGCGAGCGCATGACCCAAGTCCGCCGCGCGAATCGTCCACCTTAAGTCCCTTTCGTCCCTTCCGTCCCTTTCGTCCCTTACACCCCCTGCAACACCCCATGGTCCCGCTGCCTTCCAAACCCTAGACTTACCTATAACACACAACCCAACAACAGGAGATCCAACATGGTCACCATGGTGATGTCGCAAAAAGCGATTCACAAGCATTTCCAGACACCGGACGAAGTCCGGGAATTCCCCCTCGGGAAGCTGGAACTGGTCAAGATCGGCAAGGCCGTCGTCGGCCGCGCCACCCTTCAGCCCGGCTGGCGCTGGTCCGACTCGGTCAAGCCCATCGTACACACGGCCACGTGCGATGCCCCTCACTTCCAATACCACGTCGCGGGCCACCTCCATGTCGCGATGGACGATGGGACCGAAATGGATTGCCGCCCCGGCGACATCTCGCTCCTGCCTTCGGGCCACGACGCCTGGGTGGTGGGAAACGAACCCGTCGTGCTGGTGGATTTCCAGGGCATGGTGGATTACGCCAAACGGGAATAGCCTCACCGCCGCGCCCCGCGCGCAACCGCCGAACACCCCGCCTCAGCCCTTCCCAAGCCGCTCCAAGGCGCCCGGAAAGGGGCCCAGCGCCCGCTTCAGAATGCCCAGGCAGGCCGCGATGGCGAGGCCGTAATTCGTGATGGGCACGCCCGCCTCCCGGGCCCGCTCAATCCGGATCAGCATCTCCCGCCGCGTCAGCATGCAGCCGCCGCAGTGGATGATCAGGTCAAAGGACGACACATCCGGCGGGAAATCCCGCCCGGGAACGGTCACGATCTCCAGCTTGCCGCCGATCGCCTGCTCGAGCCAGCGCGGGATCTTGACCCGCCCGATGTCGTCGCAGATCGGATGATGCGTGCACGCCTCCGCCATCAACACCCGGCTGCCGGGCTTGAGATCCATCAGCGTGAAAGCCCCCTGCGCCAGCGGAAACAGATCCCCCTTAAACCGGGCGAAAAGCACCGAGAAGCTGGTCATCGGCACCTCGGGGGGCGTGTCCGCCGCCACCTTCAGGAACGCCTGGCTGTCCGTGATCACCAGCGCCGGCGGATGGGTCAGCTCCTTCAGCATGGGCGCCAGCTCGCGCTCCTTGACCACCAGCGCGCAGGCGTCCTGGTCAAGGATGTCACGCAACACCTGCACCTGCGGCAGAATCAGCCGCCCCTTCGGCGCCTCCTTGTCGATCGGCACCACCAGCACCACCGTCTGGCCCGGGCGGATCAGGTCGCCAATAATGGTCGACGGCGTCAGGAAATCCTCAGGCGCCGCGCGGATCAGCGCCTCGCGCAACCGGGCCAGGCCGGAGCCGTCCAGCGCACTCACCGTGACCACCTCGCCATAGCCCGCTTCGGCGGCCGCCGACTCCAGGGCACGGTCCATCCGCCGGTCGGCCTTGGCGCAGGCGATGACGAGCGGTGTCTTCTTGTCCCTGAACCCTGAGACCCGAACCCGCTCCTCCTCCCCCCAGTCGTCCGCCACCAGGATCGCCACATCCACCCGCTCGAGCACCGCCCGGCTCTTGGCCACGCGCTGTTCGCCCAGCGCGCCCTCGTCGTCCAACCCGGCCGTGTCGATAAACTGCACCGGCCCGAGGGGCTGCAACTCCATGGGCCGCTCAACGGGATCCGTGGTGGTGCCGGGCACCTCGGAAACAATGGCCACATCCTGGTGCAGCAACCGGTTAAACAGCGAAGACTTGCCCGCATTCCGCCGGCCGAACAGTCCAATCTGCAAGCGCATGCCGCGCGGGGTATTCATGGTGATCTCCGTAAGACTTTCATAACCGCCTCATACGCCGGCTTGGGCCGGTAGTCGCGATCGAACGGCAGCGACTCGTCGTACGCGCCCTTGGTGAAGCCCGGGATCCAGGAATGCTTGTCCGTGAAGCCCCAGAACAGCAGCGCTTTGACGGCCGGGATCTCCAAAACCGGCCGGAGCACCTTTTCGTATTCGGCGGCCTGCTCCAGGCGCAGTTCATCGGTGACCGGCACCTTGATGGCGATGTCCATCTCGGTCAGGTGGATCTCCAGCCCGAGGTCCGCGAACCGCCGGATGTTCGCGGCAACCGCCGGCATGTCCAGCTTGTTCTCTAAACGCATGTGATACTGGAAGCCCACGCCGTGCAGGGGCACGCCGCGCTTGAGCATGTCCTTCAGCAGCGCATAGCAGGTGTCGGCCTTGGCGTTGGGCATCTCGATGTTGTAATCGTTGTAGAACAGCTTCGTTTCCGGGTCGGCCTCGTGCGCCCAGCGGAACGCGGCTTCCAGGTAGTCGCGCCCCGTCAGTTTGAACCACGGGCTGTCCTCCCGCCAGCTACCGTCGTCGGCGATGGCCTCGTTCACCACGTCCCAGCAGATGACCGAACCGCGGAAGTGCGAGGCCGCGCCGATGATATGATCGCGGAGGATGTCGAGCGCTTCCGTTTTTGAAAAGGGGACATCCTTGAACCAGCGCGGCTGGGCGAAGGGATAGTGCCAGACCAACGCATGCCCGCGCAGGCGCATGCCGTGCGCCTTCGCGAACTGGACCAGGCGGTCGGCCGGCTCGAAATTGAAAACGCCCCGCTCCGGCTGAAGGCAGTGGAACTTCATGCAGTTCTCCGCCACCAGGACGTTGAACTCCCGCCCAAGCGTCCCGGCATACGCGGGATCGTCCAGAAGAGCCGGCACGCAACACGATCCGATCAGGAGCCCGCGTTTGTCCGCCGCCTGCCGTAATGTCATATTGCTCATGGGATCCTCTTCATGGCTTCAGTTCCGGCCCCAAAGGAATGCGCAGGTGGCCAGCGGCCGCCCGCATGACGCGATCGTTGGTGATCAGGGGAAACGCCTGGCACTCCAGGACCGTCGCCAGATGGATCGCGTCCAGCGTCCTCAAGGGAATGCGCGCCCCGCAGGACTGAAGGGCGTGGCCGGCGCCGGCCAAAACGGAGCCGGAAACGGGAATCAACTTCACGCCGCCGCCCTTCCAGAGATTTTGAAGGCGGACCCAGGCGTGCTCCCGCGTCTTCTCATCCAATTGCCCTTCACGCATTTTCCGCAGGAGGACAGACCGGCACTCCACCACGGCCAGTTCGGAGGAGCGGATGAAACCCTGGTTTTCCAGCAGATCCGCATAAAAAAGGCTGTCCGCTTCACGTACGACCAGTTTCACGAAAACCGCGCTATCTACATACATCGCTAGCCCCGCGCATCCCGGTCATCGCGAATTAGCCGGTCGGACGAAGATCCCTTCCGTTTAACCTTCATATCCTTCAACCATTCCCGGTCGATTTTCAAAGGGATCTCGGCACCCTCGGCGGCCGGCACAATCCGGGCCCTCGGTCGCCCATGCCAGGTGATGGTGATTTCTTCCCCCGCGGCCGCCTGCTCCAGCAAGGAAGAAAAATGGGCCTTGGCTTCGCGCACCGACATGGAGCGCCCGGCGCCGGAGGGATAAACCGCGGATATTATTTTCTTCACCATGCCTTAAATGTAGTCACATAAAGTCACATTGTCAAGGAGGCCTTACCGGCCTACGCCAGAAAGGGCTCAAAACCGTGTTCCACCGTCTCAGCCGTCCCCCAATTTGCGATGGGCGCCAGTTCGGCATGGAGTCGGCCGTCCCCGGCCGTAAACGACTTTGCGTGGCAGCCCCCCTGCCGGCCTCCAGAGAAACCTTTCCACGGTGGAACACGGCGAACGGAAGACACGGCTCCAACATCCGCGAGTTGTTCCCTTCGGGCATAATCGCGATTCCCAAACGAAGTAGCGGAGGAATTTCTTTGTGGGGAAGCCCTGTAGTAGACGCGGCGTCACTACAGGGCAAGCCCCACACCGCGCCTAAACTGCAATGCGCCCAGTTGCGCTTGTTGTTCGATATGCCCTATGATATCTTGAAGTGATGGACCTGTCCCTCAAACTCATCCGGATAATCGGCGTCCTGCTAGTCATCGCCATCCTCCTCCACTCGGCCGGCTGCCTGTCCTACCGGTCCCTCCTCTTCCAGCGGGACTCCGTCACGCTCGCGCAAGTACAGGCCGGAGCCCGGGATCATGACCTGCGCCTCTGGCCGGTCGATACCCGCCAGTATCTGGGCGTGGTGAGCCTTCATGCGCCTCCGAACCCGCGGGGAACCATCGTCCTGTTTCACGGCAACGCGGGGCTGGCCTCGCACCGCTCCTATTTTGTCAAGGCCCTGCATCTTCAGGGCTACCGGGTCGTGCTGATGGAATACCCGGGCTACGGCGCCCGGCCGGGCGGCCTGTCCGAAAAGAACCTCCTCCGGGACGGCATGAAGGCCGCCGAAGCCGCCCGCGCCGAATTCGGGGGCCCCCTTTACATCTGGGGGGAATCGCTGGGCTGCGCCGTGGCCTCGGGCGTGGCGGCGGGGCTGAAGGAGAAGCCGGCTGGCCTGATCCTGCTCACGCCGTGGGACAACCTGCCGAAGCTGGCCGCCCATCTTTTCCCGAGCCTGCCCACGCGGCTCTTCGTCCGGGACCGCTTTGACAACGCCGCCAACCTTGAAGTCTTCAAAGGGCGCACCGCCTTCCTCATCTCCTCGGAAGACGAAGTCATCCCCGTCGCCCACAGCCAGAGGCTATTTGACGGGTACACTGGCCCCAAGAAACTCTGGGTGTTCACGGGAGCCGGCCATTGCTCCTGGCCCTCCTCGCCGATCGCCCCCTGGTGGCGGGAGGTCATGGCCTTCCTGGAAAACAGCGGCAGCCCCCAGCCCGCCTCGGGCCCGTGACTCCGGACTACGGGATAACGTCTCCCCGTATAAAGATGACGGACCCGAGCGGGTTGACCGATCGCCACACAGGCAAGTCGAATGACTTGCTGGCCGTGGCGCCAGCCGCATCCCTCACGATCACCGTGATCAGACCGGTCGCCGCCTGCACCGGAACGCCGGATATGAGCCCATTTTCGGAACAGACCAAACCCGGCGGAAGGTCGGTGTTGGTCGATTTCTTGCGAAGCGCCAGACTGCCGTTCCCTCCAGCCGCAATGGCCAGCACATTTGTCAGCCCTGCCGGCACGGCGGCCTGCCCCTGACTGTTGAGCCCCCACGCCACAACCGTGCCGTCCGATTTAAGCGCCAGGCTGTGATGTATTCCGGCCGCGATCATGATAACGTCTGTCAGATTGGGAGGGACATTGGTCTGGCCGTAGCTATTCGAGCCCCAGGCCGCAACTGTATGATCGGCTTTCAGCGCAAGGCTGTGAACCCCTCCCGCCGCAATGGCCACGACGCCCGAAAGGTTGGAAGGAACATTGGTCTGCCCGCCGCTGTTGTCCCCCCACGCAACGACTCTATGGTTGCTTTTCATAGCCAGGCTGTGGAATACCCCCGCCGCCACCTCCACAACCCCGCTCAACCCGGACGGAACGTTGGTTTGGCCAAGCTGGTTTCGTCCCCAGGCCGCGACGGTGCCGCCGGACTTCACCGCCAGGCTATGTGAGTAGCCCGCCGCAATGCGCGTAGCGGTAAGTCCCGGCGGCGGCGTCGCCTGGCCGTATTGATTGTTTCCCCAGCCCGCCACATGGCCATATGCGAGGACCAGGTTGTGCGCCCCCCCTGCTGCCAGTGTTCCGAATAATCCATCCGGCACAGTCGTCTGGCCGGAACTGTTTAATCCCCAGGCCACAATAGTCCGATTGGACGTAAGGGCCAGGTTATGACTATTGCCCCTCGCGATGGCCGTCACATCCTCAAGCCCGGACGGGATCGTCGTCTGGCCGTAATTTGAATCACCCCAGGCCACGAGAGAGGGCAATACCGGAAGAATGCTCCATTCGCAAGGGCCGACGCCAAACGAGGCCTCGAGCCTGACGGCATAGCGCCGACCCGTCCTTCCGACCGGCAGAGCGAGCGTTGTGATCTCAAGAGGCCGATCCTGGACCGTGACCTCCCACTGCGCATAAACCTCATTCGTCCAAAATCCGTCCGATACATGACACCGCAGGATGTGGTTGCCAATGTCGGCAAACGTGGTCGCCTTACAATAGGCGTTCGAGCCGTTTGCCACTCCGACCCCATCCCAGGTCCAGGCATAAACCAAGTTGTTCCCTTCCGGGTCGAGGGCGGTAATCTGGAACAGGCAGTTGGTGCCTTCGTCCATGCTGAACGCGCCGATCGAAGGGGAAGCCGAATCGATGACGGGGCGGGTGTTGGGATTTGAAGCCACCTCAAAAACCAGAAGCTTGTTCGTCACGGCGCCGATGCTATCCCGGACAACGACAGTCACCGCGCTGGTCCCTGCCGTCGTGGGGGTTCCCGACACCACTCCGTCAATGGAGCAGGACAAGCCTTCGGGCAAATCAAGGGTAGCGGGCTTTACGAACAAGGCCAGGTTGTGATACCAGCCGGCGGCGATGGAGGTCACATTGGAAAGCCCGGCTGGCGCGTTGGTCTGCCCATACCCATTGTATCCCCACACCACCACGCGCCCATCGGTTGTCAAAGCCAGATTGTGATAACTTCCGCCGGCAACCGCCTTCACGTTACAGAGACCGTCAGGGACACTGCCCTCGCCGAACTCATTCCTACCCAACGCCGTGAGTGTGCCGTCTTTTTTCAAAAATAAAATGTGACAAACTCCGCCGCCTTCGCCTCCCCCGGTGACGGCCACCACATTGGACAATCCGCCCACTTCGGTCTGGCCAGACCAGTTGACTCCCCAGGCCACCACGGTTCCGTTGGACTTGACGGCATAACTGTTATCCGCCACGGCCGCAATCACCGCCACACCGGACAAGCCAGCCGGAACACTGATCTGGCCATACCCGCTACCTCCCCAAGCCACCACGGTTCCATCGAACTTCAGCGCCAGACTGTGTTGCCTTCCCGCGGAAACGGCCACCACGTTGGAAAGCCCAGGCGGCACCGTGGACTGCCCTTCGTAGTCGGCTCCCCAGGCTTCAACCGTCTGGTTGGATTTCAGGGCCAGGCCGTGATTCCCGCCTCCCGCGATGGCCACCACGTTCGATAACCCCGGCGGCACCGAGGACTGCCCATACTGATTGGCGCCCCACGCCACGACGGTCCCGTTGCGCCTCAGCGCCAGGCTGTGGCCCTGCCCTCCGGCCAGCGCCACCACATCCGAAAGATCTGGTGGCACGGCGGCTTGCCCATTCCCGTTCAAGCCCCACGCTTCCAGAGGGGGGGCCACATTCCACATGTAGGGAGCCACGCCATTAGTCGCATCCAGGCCGGCGCTATAGGGAACCATTTCCATACCGGACGGGAGGGATTCAGTCGTGATTGACAACTGGGCCGAAGCGGGGCTCGCGAGATGCAAATAGACAAGGAAAGCCGGAAAAAGAAAAGACGCCATTCGTATTATTTTCGTCATGCGCGATGATCCATTTCAAAACCGGCCACGCGATTAACCCCCTGCCTCTCTCACTCAAAAACTATCGCTAATCTTGCTTATACTCGGCGGGGTTCGCCAAATCAAGTTCAACAAGAATTGTCCCTTTTCTGAAATCATCTATGAGCGGGCCTAGCCGCTTCTGCGATAGCCAGGCTCATGTGGTTGACGTCATTGTGTTTCCGAATTCATCACGGAGGAGTTTTGATCCCCGCTCTTTCTCCAAAAGACGTTTGCGAATCTCCGCGCCCCGTCTTTCTTCTCTGTGCCTTCGTGTCTCCGTGTGTACTCTTTTCTTCGGCCCCCACCTTGCTCATTCCCATGGCCTCACGTCTTCCACCCAAGCTGGCAGAGCCGCTCGGGGGTCAGTTCCGCATCCAGCTCCCCCGCCGTCATCCAGCCGCGTTCCAGGACCGCCTCGCGTACGGTCTTGTTTTCCGCGGCCATCGCCTGCGCCAGCTCAACCGAGCGGGCATGCCCCAGTTTTGGGATCAAGGCCGTCACGATCTCGCGCGACCGTTCCATCAGGGCCCGGCAGCGCGCCGCATCCGCCCGGACGCCAGCCACGCAATGGTCCGCGAACAGGACATCGGTCCGCTCCAGCAGCGCCAGCATCCGCAGCAGGGCGTCGGCCAGCAGCGGAAGAAAGGCGTTCAACTCCAGCTCCCCGTGCATCGCGACTTGGCA
>JBIIYJ010000291.1:0-6805 GCA_044346855.1 Kiritimatiellia bacterium | reverse complement strand
CCGAAGCGGAGCTGGGCAAGTTCATCGCCTCCGCCAAACGCCTGCGCGAACTGGAACCCGGCCTGCGGCGCGCCTTCAACCCCGGCGAACCCGCCACGCTGAAAACGTTCCAGCTCCTGGACCCCTTCTGTGAAATCTGGATGCCCTACACCCGCCATTTTGTCTACCACCCCAACGAGGCGGCCGCCAAAACCGCGCTCATCACCGCCAAGCCGTGGATGGAATACACCACGCCCTGCTACGGCGACAAGGAACCGGGCATGCCGGGCCAGCTCTACGGGCAGATCCGGAAGGTGCCGGCCAATCCGGGCCCCTGCATCGGCACCTGGTTCTTCGCCCTCTACTACCCGTTCCGCGATCCGTGGGACGCCGAAAACGAGCACCTCAAGGACGCCTCGGTCTTCGTCCTCCCCTCCCGCTCGGGCCCCGTGGCCACCATCGGCTGGGAGCGCATGCGCGACGCCATCCACCATGCCGACCTGGCCCAGCTGGTCAAGGAACGCGCCGCGGCCGACGACAAGGACGCTCGCGCGCTGGTGGCCGGCGGTTCCGTCGGATCGCTTCTGGAATGGCTGGAAGCCCACCCCTGAACGGGCGCCGCCCGTTCAGGCGTTGGCGACCGTCACGCCAGGCCAGTCGTCGGTGCGGAACGGAACGGCCGGCAGGCCGACCCCGTTGATCAGGTTGCAATCGGGATTCTGCGCCCAGGCGTAGCGAACGGCGACCGGACTCGGCACGCGGTCCGATTCGACCACGAGTTCGTCCCCTTGTATCGCCGCCCGGGCCCATTCGAAGCCCCGGTTGCCCCGGGCGAAATCGACGGCGCCTCCCGAAACGGCGAATCCGACCGGCGCGCGGCCATCCGCGGTCGCCAGGCCGCCGTTGACATGGTCAAAGCGGATCCGGATCCGCCGAGCTTCCACCGCATGACTGCGGTAGACTGGACCTGAAAAGGGAACGGCGTCGCCAAGCGCGACAGCCCTGGCCGCAAGGGCGAGCCGCTCGCCCAGCGGTGCCTTCCGGACCGGGTGAATGTTCGTTGCCTCCCCCAGGTCGATGGCGACGGCCATGGCGGTGCGGGGTTCGGCAAGGGCCATGGCCTGGGCCTCGCGAAGTTCGGCCCACGAATGCTCCCCGGGCTCGTCGCGCCGCGGCCCGAAATTGGCCTCCTGGGCATAGATAAACGGGATATCTCCCAAATTCCAGGCCTCGCGCCAGGCGCGGATCAACAAGCGGAACAGGCGCCGGTACTGGAACGCCCGCTCGGGCGACGCGGCGCCCTGGTACCACCAGATGCCGCGGACGGGCGTGGCGGTCAGCGGGGCGATCATGCCGTTGAACAGGCCCGCCGGCGTCCAGCCGTGGCCGGGCCCGATCAACTTCGGGAACGCACCCGGAATCGGCCTGCCCTCGCGCTCGGCCAGGTCGGCCTCGCGGTCCCACTGGGCAAACGCCGCGGCATACGTCCCGCCGGGGTCGGGATAGACGGCCAGGGACTGGCGCCACCGCTCCATGAAGGGGGCAAAAATGGGGTCGCCGTCCAGCACGGAGCCGGGCAGCCAGGCTTCCCCGGGCGTGCCGCCGACGGAGGCCGAGATCAGCCCCAGCGGAATGTCCGGGTGCGCCTTCCGAAGGGCCCGGGCCGTGTAGTAGGCCAGGGCGGAAAACGGAGCCGCCGTTTCGGGGCCACATGCCTGCCAGGCGGCCCCTCCGAGGTCAGCCACCGGGGCCGGCGCAACCCGCCCGGGAACGGTCAGGAAACGCAGGCCCGGGTCGGCCGAGCGGGCGGCGTCGGCCAGCCCCCCGTCGGCGTCGCGAAGCGGCATGGCCATATTCGACTGGCCCGAACAAACCCAGACATCCCCCACCAGGACATCCCGGAATTCAAGGACCCCGTCAGGGGTGGCGAGGGTGAGGCAGGCGGGTTCCCCGGGGGCGAAGGGGCCGATGTCAAGCCGCCAGGCTCCATCCTGCCCGGCGCGGGTCTGCCAGGACTGGCCTCGGAAGCGAATTTGAATGGCTCCGCCGGCGGGACACGTCCCCTTGAACGGCAGTGGCGTCCCGCGCTGAAGCACGCCATGGTCGGTGAGCAGAAACGGGTTCATTCGGCGACTCCTTGCCGCGTGAGGCCCTGCCCGGCGAACTGCCACAGGACCTTCGGGATGTTCCGGACCGCTTCGCGGTCGTAGTCCTTGATTTTCTCCTCAAGCTGATCGTACGGAACAAGAGACGGGCTGATCAGCCGGGCCTTGTCGGAGGGACCCCGGCTCCAGCCGGCGAGAAACCGCTCGGCGCACCAGCGGGCATGCTCCATCCGGGCAAGGCATTCGACCTCGTCGTCCGTAAAGGCGAACGCCTCGCCGCCGGGAACCTCGGCCGCCGGCAACGCGACGCACTTGACCGCCCGGAGTTTGACCGGAATATGGTCGGCCTGCTGGCGGTTCGAATCCTTGAACACGGAGTTGAGGTCGTCCCAGTCGCGCATGGCAAGGTCCTGGCCCGGGGTGCGGCCATCCTGTTTCGCCTTGGCGAGATAGACGTTATGCAGCGCCCTGGGCAGCCGGTCCAGCTCATCGGGCATCTCGCAGCCGTCCTGGATGGAGCCGAACGCGCGGATCCCCACTTTCTGGCGCGCGCATTCCTGGACCCCGGCAATGCCGTTTTCCTCGCCCAGCCGAACGAAAACGGGGACAGATGAACGATGGAGCTCGACGGGAAGGGTCAGCGCGGTCTCCATGGCCGCCGTCTCCTCGCGGAGGCAGACGGCCACGACCATCCGGAATCCCGGATCCGCGGCCCAGGCCGCCAGGTCGGCCCGGACAGCAGGATCCTGGGCAAGACCGTCCACGAACGCGATGTCGGCAACTTCGTCGGCGGCCGGAAACTGGGCATAGAACAAATTCTTTTCGCGCTCCGCGTTTTCGTCGATCACCGTGATCCGCAGGCGCTCGCCGTTGGCGAAGTGCCCCACCCGCATCGCCTGGATCATCAGCGCGTCGGCCATGTCGTTGGCCTCAACCAGGACAAGATGGATACGCCGCGGTTCGTCGGGCCCGATCCACTCCCCGTCGAGGGGCTGCTCCTTGAGGAATACGCGGGCGCAGTTCTCGAAGAAATTGAACGACACCGACGTGCAGCCCGCATGCGTCACGTCCAGCGCGCCCAGGCTTCGCATCGAGGCGCACCATTTGAGGCTGACGATATGCACCAGGCAGCGCAGGGGGGCCAGCGCCGGAGGGCGGGATCCGGCCGCCAGGTTCCGGGCCAGGTCGGCGATCTGGATGTTCGTCGTGTCCTTCTCGCAGACGGCGATCAACTCGCCCGCGAGTGTCACGCGGGCCTGCCGCAGCATGTCCTCGTCCGCGGCGTCGCCGTTCAGGACCACGGCGCCAAGGGAGCGGCAGACCTCGATCCAGTCGTTGCCGTCGTCCGCCTCGATGATGACGACCCGCTTCCCGGCCCGGAGACGTTTTTTGGCCAGGAACACGCCCTTGTACCCGAGTCCGCAGAGGACAACGTGTCCCTTCAAGCACCAGAGTTGCAGGCGCCTTCCGATGATCCGCATGAACGCCAATACCACGGTGAAGGAGGTGACGACCGGAGCCGCGAACCGTGCGATTTCGAGCGGCAGGGGCTTGGGACCCAACTCGCCCTCGAACTGGAACATGAAAAGGAGGAACGTCTGATAAACCGCATCGGCCGTGTTGCCCGAACTACCCTGGGCCTTGAAATACTGGTGGTAGCCGATGAAGCCCAGCGCGGCCGCCAGCGCGCCGACAATGCCGATCACGATACACTGCACGTGCACGCTGTTCAGGGGAACGCTGTCCGGCTCATCATTTGACATATCCGCCTCGCGGTATGGTGCCTTCACCGTGCTTTCAAAACCGGAGATTCCAGCATTTCACCCGGCGTCAACTCCCGATCGACAACCAGCGGCACAGCCCTGGCGATTTCAAGGGACATCAGACGCAGCCTGCCGCCGAGGACCTCGAGTTTCACGGTCAGGCCGGCGGAGTCGTCCGAAACGGCCAGCGTGCCCCAGGCGAATCCCGTGGACCAGATATGCGCGCCCCGCGCCTCGCCCCACTTCAGGCGGCCCGACTGCGCGTCGTACCGGAACCCGGTCATGGCCGGAATCGCCGTCCAACTCATCATGGCGCGGGCATAGTGGTGGCCGCACTCGGCCTCGTCGAACGGGTTCCGCTTCAAGCCGTCATAGCGGTCGCGGATGGCGGCGATGCAGGCCACCCCCTCCTCCGTCATGCCTTCGAGCAGCATGCCGGCCGCCGCCGTATACTCGAACCCGGTCATGACCTCGTCGGCATACGGGAACGGAATCCGGGGCCTCCCGCCGCGCGGGTAGGACGCCATGAGGAGCGCGGATTCGTCGCCCATCACGTAGCTCCGCATGGGATTGAAATGATCGCGGAACCCGCGCTTGAAATTATACTTGAAGATGGAGGCCAGCGTGCGGGCGATGTTTTCGGGAGGCAGCAGGTAATTCAGCCCGGCGAGGTGAGCAAAAACCTGGCCCACCAGCTGGTCCACCAGGCAGCCGGGACCGAGCTGGTAGGACGGCTCGGCCAGGTCGGCCCCTCCCATGCCCACGCGCAGGCCGGGCGCGATGGCCGCCGGATCCGGAATCGGCCGCACATGGTGCTCGAAGTATTCGCCGTTGAACAGATGGCGCATCAGCCAGGGCCGCCCCCGCTCGTAGAGCCGGCGGCAGGTGGTTTCAAAGACGGTGTCGCCCAGCGCCTCGCCCATCTCGGCGCAGGCCAGCAGGGCGCCCAGGTACCAGATTCCCATCTGGGGATTCGGGCCGAAGTACTCGACGTCCATCGTGTTGTGCTGGCAGCCTTCCATCACGCCGTCGCGGTCCGCATCCCAGCCGCCCGGGATCCAGGCGAACGCCATGGCCCGCTTCGCCGCGGGCCACAGGCGGCGCAGCCAGTCGTCGCCTCCGCCAAGTTTCCAATCCAGGTACAACCGCATCAGCGCGCCCATCTGGCCGTCAGCCGCCGCCTTGTCGAATTCCCTCGCCTTGGCGGCCAAGGGCAGGCGCGTGCGGAAGCTCATCAGGCCGCGGTCGTCCGTGCTGTGCAGGAACGAGACTTCCCTCATGGACCGCGACAGGGCGCCGAACAGGAACGGCAGGGCCGTCTCGTAATTCCAGACGTGCGTGCATGAGCCGTCGCAGCACCCGCTGCAGTCATGACACCCCTCCCACCCGAAGAAATGGCCGTCCTCGGTGCGGAAGCAGGTGGGGCTGCGCAGCGTGGACAGATTGAACAGGGCCGCCTCCTTCACCGGAACCGGCAGGGGGCTGTCGCAAAAGGCGCGGACAAATCGCACCGTGTCGCGCTCCAAAATCAGCAAGTCTGGCGCCATTTTGGCAAGCGCGTCCCAGGCGTCGGCGAATTGCGTCGTGTAGTAATTCCCAATGCGCGCCTCGCCACCCCAATCCCGGCGGTTCGGATAGTGCCAGCCGATCATGAAGGTGAAGGCGGCTTCCCCGCCCGCGGGGATCGTGCGGGTGACGGCCAGCGATCCCACGGGGCTGTCCGTCTGCTCCGGCGCCTCGGTCAGGCGGCCGTCGGACTTCAGGTCGTTCCAGAAATCAAGCCAGACATCCCCCCACCCCAGGGCGGGCCAACGCGTGCGAACCGAGCACTCGGCGGGCTCCGCCAGGGCGGCGAGCGCCAGCGTCCCGCAGTGAACCGCCTCGCGGTCGCCCCCGTCGGTCGCGAACAGGAGTCCCTGCACCCCGCCCGCCGAGCGGGGCGCCTGCCGCGGGGGACCGCTCCCCTCGCCCAGCGGATTGACCAGCGTGCCGCAGATCGTGGTCTCGAGGGCGACAGCGCCGGTGTTGCGGATCACCACGCGCATGACGGCGGCGGGAAAGCCGCTGCGGTCGGGCTCGCAGGGGATGAACGGGTTGAAGACCTCGAGCCGCGCGGCGAACGGAAGCCCCGGCTGCGCCAGGGCAACCTGCGCCAGCGGATAGGCCGCCGCGAACGAGCAGTCCGCGAAACGGGGCAGTCCGTGAAGCGGGACGGGGCAGCCGGACCCGCCCTCGTAATCGGCCGGAGCAATGGGACCTTCCAGCACGCGGATGACGGGCTCCGAGCCCGCGGTGGCTGCACGGATCGCGAAGAAGGGCGCCACGCGGGTGGCGCCGACAACCCACGTGGGTACATACTGCTTCGCCGGGTTGTTCCGGATTTCCCAGTCGCGCCACTGGCCGCGGCCGCCGAAGGAAATCGTCCCGGTCCCGATTCCGCCCACGGGAAGGGCGATTTTCCCAAGATGGCCGGCTCCATAAGTCCGGAGGACAGGCCAGTCCGGATTCCACCGCGGCGATTCGGTCATGAGGTTAACGCTCCGTGAAACCCAGTTTCTTCCATTCGGTGCGGGCGTGCCCGATGGCGGTGGCGGAGGGTTTGATGTAGCCATTCAGGCTGGGCGGCGGCTGCCCCGGCCCCACGTCCTGCGGGAAGGGCGACCACTGGTCCTTAATGAACGGCTTGCGCGCCGCCTTCTTGCGGAAGTCCGGGATGGCGAAGGGCGCCCCGTCGTCCAGGCAGCTCCGCCAGCCCAGGATGCTGACGGCGGCCATGGCCGTGGCGCGATAGACGTCGAGATAGGGCGTGCGGCCCGTGCGGATGGCGTCGGCGAAATAGTGGCAGGTCCAGTAGTCGCCCCCGCCGTGGCCCGCGCGGTCCGCCTGCTCGGCGTTGCCGGGCCAGTCGGGAAGGTAGGTGTTCTCGAGCTTCTCGCCGGCCTTGCGCATCCAGGATTC
>JBIIYJ010000290.1:0-6811 GCA_044346855.1 Kiritimatiellia bacterium | reverse complement strand
AGCACGTAGGCCATGCCGGAGAAGCCCACCGCGAAGAGGGCGGGGATCAGCCAGAGGTCGATTGGTTCGGGGAATTCGTTCATGCGCTGGGGTCGAAGATGCGGCGGTTCAGGGCGATGCCCCGGGCCGCCAGTTGTTCGATGAACGTGGGCACGGAGCCCGTGGGCGCGAAGCGGCCCAGGACCTCGCCCTTTTCGCCCATGCCCGACTGGTCATAGCAGAACAGGTCCTGCATGGTGATCTGGTCGCCCTCCATGCCGCAGACCTCCGTGATGCGGGAGACCTTGCGGGAGCCGTCGGCGAAGCGGCTCGTGTGGACGATCAGGTGAAGGGCCGAGGCGACCTGCTCGTTGATGGCGCGCAGGGGAAGGTCCATGCCGGACATGAGCACCATCGTCTCGAGGCGGGAGATGACGTCGCGGGGCGAGTTGGCGTGCACGGTCGTGATGGAGCCGTCGTGGCCGGTATTCATGGCCTGGAGCATGTCCAGCGCCTCGCCGCCGCGGCATTCGCCCACCACGATGCGGTCCGGCCGCATGCGCAGGGCGTTGCGCACGAGGTCGCGGATGGTGATGGCGCCGCGCCCCTCGATGTTGGGCGGACGGGCCTCGAGCCGGATCACGTGCCGCTGCATGAGGCGCAGTTCCGCCGCGTCCTCGATCGTCACGATACGCTCATCATCGGGCAGGAAGGAGCTGAGCACGTTCAGGAAGGTCGTCTTGCCCGAGCCGGTGCCTCCGGAGACCACGATATTCTTGCGCAGCACCACGCAGGCCTGGAGGAACTGGCCCATCGCCTCCGTCATGCTCCCGAACCGGATCAGGTCCCGGATGGCCAGGGGGATCTTGGAGAATTTCCGGATCGTCAGGCAGGGGCCCGTGAGGGAAAGGGGCGGGATGATGGCGTTCACGCGGGAGCCGTCCGGCAGGCGGGCGTCCACGTAGGGCTGGCTCTCGTCGATGCGCCGGCCGATGGGGGAGACGATGCGCTCGATGATGGCGGAAACCGAGTCGTCGTTCAGGAACGTCCGCCGCGTCAGGTGGAGCTTGCCGCGCTTTTCGACGTAGACCGAGTCCGCGCCGTTGACCATGATTTCGGTGACGTCCGGATCGGCCAGCAGGTCCTCCAGGGGGCCGAGCCCCACGGCCTCGTCGTAAAGTTCCTTGGCCAGCGCGTCGGGGTCGATGCCGGGCGGCAGGCGGCTCCGGATGTCCTGGGTGATCTGCTGGATAGTGGTGCGGGCGCGCTCCCGGAGAGCCTTCTCCCCGATCTGGTTGCTGGTCAGCCGCTTGATGTCGAGCCGGTTGAGCAACTCGGTGTGGAGCTGCTTGCGGACATCCCGGCTGACCTGTTCCAGGGGATCCGGTTTCGCCTCGGGGGCAGGGGGCGGCGGGGGCGGGGGGATGGGCGCGGAGGGCGGGGCGGAGGCGGGTGCCGCGGAGTCCTTTGCCCGGAGAACGATCTGATAGTCGCCGATGCCGATGGCGTTGCCCGGGGTGAGCGCCACGCGCCCCGTGATCCGCTTGCCGTCGAGCAGGGTGCCGGTGTTGCTCTGCAGGGCCTCCAGCCAGCAGCCGTCCTCGGCCACGCCCAGCACGGCATGGCGCCAGGCGATCTGGTCGCCCGTCAGCATGATCGTGTTGCTTTCGCTGGCCCCGATCGTATAGACCCCGGCATCCGGGGCAAACACCTTGTCGGGTTTCCCGGGCCGGCGGAGGATCAGTTCGATCGGCTGCTTCATCGTTACAGGGTTGTCTTCCGGCGGATGACCCGCTGCCGGTGGAGGTTCAGATCGGGCAGGGCGCCTTCGAGCCGCTTGAAGTCGATTTCGGGAAGATCCTTCTCAAAGCTCACGTCGTCCGGATGGCGCAGGGAGAGGGTCAGCTGCCCGAGCCCGCGCATGTGCTGGATGAAGGTCAGCAACTCCGCCTCGCGGGGCGTGACTTCCAGGGTGACCATGTTGTAGCCCCCGGAGCGGGCGACTTCGCTCTTGCCGGCGAAGGACTGCGCCAGCTGGTTGCCGCACGCGATGACGGAGACGTCCTGCAGCACGGTGAGGGTCACCGTTTCCATCTCACCCGCCAGGGTGCGGGAGGGGAGCGAGAAGGTGCCGAGGATATCCACGTGGTCGCTGGGCTGGACCAGGCCGCTGACGGCTTCCGCGCCGCTGACGGAGACGGAGATGGCCCGCATGCCGACCTTGAGGGAGGTGGAGAGCCCGCGCCGCTTCCGCTCCGGGGCGTCGATGTCGCCCCAGAAGATGGGCTTGCCCAGGCGGACCGGATTCTCCAGGCGCTTGCCCAGGATCTTGGCGTGGTCGTCGGGGCTGACATAGTTTTCGCCGACGGCGCTCTTGAACTCGTCGCGCATGGCGAGGTCGTCCATGGTGAGCACGGTGTTGGAGGGCAGGTCCCGGCCGGCGACCACGATCTTGACGCGCTCGAACCCGGCCGTGAGCTTCTGCCGCTCGCTGGTCAGGTAGTTGCGGGTCAGGAAGAAGGCGGCGAGCATGATCAGAACCGACAGCAGCAGGATAAACTTTTCCTTCATGAAGGCGCTCCCGGATGGACGGCGGCGGCGGCATGCGGCATCGGCCTCATTCCTCCCCCGGCAACCGTCGATGTATTACAGTAACCACACAGGACCCATCGTGGCCAGACATTTTCGCGCTGAATCCGCAGAGGGCGTTCCCTCTCAGGTACAAATCAAGGCCCCCCCCCGTCGAACCCTCCGCCCGCCCGGCCGCGGGCGCCCAGCCCGCCCCGGAGAGGGAGGCGGCCATGTAGGCGCGGGCTTCCTGCGCCGAGCCCGGGGACGCGTAGACGGCGAAGGCGGTTCCGCTGTCGCGGTTGGCGGCGGTAAAGACAGGCCTGGCGCCGGGCGGAGGGGTCAGGCCGTCCGGCAGGCGGGCGGCGGCGCCGTCCTCGCGGGAGCGGAGGAAGTCGCTCTCGGTTTGCGAAAACAGGAATACCACGGTCTGCCGCCCGCTTTCGGACGTGGTGCAGAGGAAGCGGGTGAGCCGGCCGCCGGCGGCCAGGGCGCCCCAGGCCATCTCGGAGCCCGGCAGGAAAACGGCCACGGCCCCCTGGCGCGCGGCCTCCGCGCGCAGCCGGGCGAGGGCGGCGTCGAGCGATTCCGAGGCGCTCCAGACCTCCACGCCGGCGGGGGCCCCGTTGAGGGTCCAGTCGGCGGAATAGGCGCGGGACCAGCCGGGCAGGGCGCCCTCCCGCAGGAAGGGGCCGCGGCCGAGGCTTTCGAAAACCCGGGCGGAGGCGGGGCCGGCGAGAAGCGCGGCCAAAAGCAGGAGGCTGGGGAGGAGCCGGCGGTTCATTCGAGTCCGCGGGTATAGATCATGAACACCTGCGACTCGACGGTCAGGGTGTCGCGGCCGAAAATGAGGTTTCGCGTGACGGGGTAGAGCTCGATCGGGCCGCTGCTGGAGTAGCCGCGCACGAAGCCGAGGCCGGAGAGGACCGCGGCGGAGTCGGAGACGGCGGAGACGGGGTTGTCCGGTACCAGGGCCTGCAGGTCGGCCGGCCGGGCATGGACCGCGAGGCCGTCCGAGAAAAAGGCGGAGTTGCCGATGACGGCCCGGTCGTCACGGGTGTAGGCGTTGCCGTCGCCCCCGACGGTCCAGCCGTTAAGATATTGCGGCCCGGGCGAAACCGGCGCGAAATAGGCGTTGTCCAGGGCGTCTTCGCCGGCTTCGGCGCGCGCCTCCAGGAGCGTGCGGGTGTCCTCGCGGACCAGGGTGCCGATTTGGAGCAGCGCGGCGGTGATGATCAGGATGCCGACCAGCCCCACGACGAACTCGACGATGGCCTGTCCGGATTTCGTTTTCATCTCAATGGCCCCTCCGCGTGCCGCCGCCCGACCCGCCGCCGCCGCCGGTGGGGACCTGGCAGCGGTCGCTGTTGGTTTCCAGCCAGTCGAGCCCCTGCTGCCGGAAGGGCTGGGGCTCCCAGGTGCGCAGCTGGTCGCAATAGTAGCAGCCCGGGACCAGGGCGTCAGTTCCGCTTTCCAGGTAGGGTTCGAGGTGTTCGTAGATGTGGATTCCCCAGCCCGCCTCGCTTCCGCGGGAGGGGGCCGACGAGGTGTCCACGGGAATGAGGCGGATGTCGGTGAAGGCCGGCAGGACCAGGCCGTAGCGGGTGGGCCGCTCCTCGCCCAGGGCGCCGAAAGGCTTGGCCGCCGCGGACCAGGTGATGGTGTCGGGCGGGGAGCCGGGGGTCAGCCGCTGCATCTCGGTCTCGATCAGGACGGCGGCGTCCGCGCCGGCGACGTTGGCCGTGTCGCGCACGTCGGCCAGGAAGGGGAAGCCCTGGGCGATGCGGTCGGTCCAGGGGCCCCATTCACCCTCCTGGTAGCAGAACCAGGTGCTCTGCACGTCCATGATGGCCGGGTCGATCGCCCGCTCGGTCCGGTCCCGGAGTTCCTCGATGAATTCCAGGATGGACTCGACCCGGGTGGCGCCGGAGGCGAAGGGCAGGCCGTCCAGCCGTGTCTGGCGGCGGAGGTAGAGGCCGAAGAATTCCGAGTTCAGGGGGCGGGGTTCGGTGATGAGGGGCAGTCCCGGCCAATCCTGGTAACTGTTGTAGGTTTCCAGCAGCGCCATGGCGTTGAAGAAGAACCAGCACCAGCTCCGGGTGGCCACCGCGCTGTAGAAGTCCGGGTTGAGCAGGTAATGGTCGCGCGTGGCGAAATCGATGTAGTACCGGAAGCTGTCGGGAGCTGCGGCGATGCCCTCGCTGGCCAGGATGTCGAGCATGTTGGCGTAGTCGATCCAGCAGGAGGGTTCGCCCGGCCCGTTGTCGTAGGGAGGGTCCGGGAAGCGGATGTCGTATTCCGCGCGGACCAGGGCGGCGTGGTCGGAAAGGGAGCGGGTGTAGCCGGAGTTGACGAAGATGCCGTTGTTCTTGGCGGCCTGCTGGGAGGCGGAGAGGCCGAGCAGGGGGCCGGTCATGCAGAGGCGGGCCTGGAGGTCGGCGCACGCCTCCGCGGCGGGGCAGGCGTTGGACTGGCCGGCGGTGAGGGCGTCGGTCCAGGCCGCGGCCTGGACGATGTTCAGCTCGCCGATCAGGTTGAGCGTGAGGGCCTGCCAGCGGGCGGCGGCCAGGGCGGCGGCGTCCCCGCCGTTGCGGGCCACGGTCTTGACGCGCACGATCTTGTGCAGGTCGAAGTTCCAGAGCCCGATCAGCACCAGGATGACCATGAAGACGACCAGGAGGATCATCACCTGGCCGCGGCGGCCGGCCGGACGCTGGAAGGGGCGCTTAATCATTGCCCAGGTAGAGGGGGTAGTGGTTTTCGATGATGGCGTCGCCGCTCAGGGCGATGTCGTCGCCGTCGTAAATGAGGCGGTGGAGGGGCGTCCAGAGCGGAACCCGCTGGCCCGTGTGGACCCCCAGCCCGTTGCCGCCCTCGTAGAAAACCGGCCGGTTGATGGTGTAGTCCGCTTCCGTGTCGCCGGAGTTCCAGTATTCGTAGTCGAGGATGCCCGGCAGCCGGCCCCAGGTCTCGCCGCCCAGGTAAAGCGGGATGCGCTCGCGCTCGAGGGCGGCCTGGGGGGAAACGGGCTGGGCGGTCAGGGCGTAATCCCAGGCCTCGCCGGGGGTCAGGGAGAAGGGGACCGGATTCGGAGGGCGCTCCACGATCGGCTCGAGCAGGTTCCCGGCGTTCGGGATGGCGGCCACGTTGACGACCTTGTAGCACATGAATTCGTTGAAGCCCACGGTGCGGGCCCGCGAGCCGCAGGAGGCGGCGTAATCGAGGATTTCCTTGGCGGCGGAAAGCTGGGAGAGCTGGAGCAGGCCGAAGAAAATGAGGCAAAGCAGCATCATGACGATGCAGGTTTCAAGCAGGGATTGGCCGGCTTTGCGTTTCATGGCCTCCCTAAAGAGGCATGCCGCACCGGAATCCCGGCGCGGCATGCGGCAAGCGTCCCGAACCAGGTTTAGTTGCCCGAGCCCGTTCCGAGATCGCGCAGGTACTGCTGCGAATCCACGGTCTGGCCTGCGGTGCCGCCCAGTTCCTCGGTGGCGCCCCGGAACTTGGCCTGGACCGTGTCGCTGAAAGCCGCGACGATCGCGATGGCGGCAAGAGCCACGACCACGACAATGATGATGTATTCCGTCATGGTCTGGCCGCGCTTGCTGGACTTGAGATGTTTCATGCGGAACTCCTTGATGGTAGCACTCACGACTTGGAGCGACTTTCACCGTCTCTAATATAAATAAACGCAGGGCGTCTGACAATTATTGTTTTTCAGGGATATTCTGAGGCGACCAGGTCGAGAATGCGGCCGCCGTATTCCTTGAAGGTGTAAAGGAAGAGGGCGGCCATGGCGATCACGGCCATAAGAACGCCCATGGCGACGGCGTATTCGGTCAGGGTCTGACCGCGCCGGAGCCGGCGGATGGACGGCTTCCTTGTCATGTTTCGCATTATACGCCCGGGGTTGGCGATTGACAAGCAGGCATCTCCTGTTTCACAGTATCGGTCCGGAACGGAGGTAGAAAAGGAGACGCCGATGAGACGGGTGACGATGATCAGGACTTTGGGCGCGGGGATCGGGCTGCTGGCGTTGGCGGGTTGCACCACGCTGACCCCGGATCCGGCGCCGGCGACGGTGCGGGACGACAGGCTCGTTTCCGATGTCAAGGCGTTGCAGGAGTGGCGCCAGGAGGCCCGGCTGGAGCAGGAGAGCCAGGCCCGGGAAATCGAACAGCTGCGCAAGCAGGTGAGCGCCCTGGATGCGGCCTTCCGCGAACAGTCGCAGGGCCTGCGCGCCCAGATGCAGGACCTGGAGGTC
>JBIIYJ010000289.1:0-6812 GCA_044346855.1 Kiritimatiellia bacterium | reverse complement strand
CCGGCGCTCAAGAAACTGGCGGCGGAGCGGGGCATGCGCACGCGGTCGCCGTTCCAGATGCTGCGCACGCTCCGGCACGAGGCGGGCCACGCGTTCTGCTACTCCAACCGGCTCTTTGCCACCGCCGCCTTCCGCCGCCTGTTCGGCGTGCGCGGGCGGTTCTACGAGTCCTATCCCGACCGCTGGCGGCCGACTGCCGCGGACCGGGCGCGGGTTGCGCGCGGGGAGATCATCCAGGTCTACGCGGCCCGGCATGCGGACGAGGATTTCGCCACCCTCTTCCAGACCTGGCTGGCGGCTCCCGCCGCCTGCCTGGACCGATACCGCGGCCGGCCCCGCATCGCCGAGAAACTCGCCTTTGTCGCGGAGTCGGTCCGGCTTCACGGCCGGACGCCCGCCAGGCCCGGCGGAGCGCGGCTCTCGGACGACGTCAATCTCATGAAAACAACGCTCGGCCGCTGGTTCGCGGCCGTTGAGCGGCGGCAGGACTACAACCTCTTCCCGAAAGGTCCCGTAGCGTGAGCAAACAGCCCAAGACGCACACCCTGGCAACCCGGCTGGCGGGCCGCGAGGATTTTCCCGGCCTGATGCGCACGCTCCGCAAGGAGTGCACCCGCCGCGGCATCGACTACGATCTGCCGGGCGGCCGCCGCGTTCCCATCAACTACATGCCCACCCCCATGCTGCTCGACGCGGCGCAGGTGCGCCATCTGCACCGGTTCTCGTCCGCCATCAACGCCATGATCCGCCGCATGCCGGACCTCTACCGCGCCCATGCGGCGGTGCGGGAGGCGCTTCCCTTCATGCCCGACGAGAAGGAGTGGGTGCTGGGCTGCTACCGGCCGGGCGGGCGGCAGCCCCTGGTGACGCGGATTGACTTTGACGCGCCCTCCGCGAGGCCGGGGAACAGCGCCCCGCCGGTGGCCTTCGAAGCCAACGGCGTTTCGATCGGCGGGCTGTATTACAGCGGCGCCGGCCCGCAGATGATTTCGGACGTCGTGCTCGACCCCCGCACCCGCTCGGGGCTCTGCCGGCCGTTCGACATCTGCGCCGGGCTGGCCCGCGAGTTCCGCCGCCAGGCCCTGCACCTCGGGCTGGGGCCGAATCCCCGGATCGGCATCCTGGACAACCGGGACTGGACCGAGGGCATCACCGAGATGCCGCGCCTGGCCGAGGCGCTGGCGGCCGCGGGGCTGCCCACCCGCATCGGGGATCCGCGCGAGCTGGCCGCGAGCCGGGGCCGCTACACGCTGGGCGGCGAGCCGGTTGACCTGTTCTACCGCAATATGGAGGTGCGCGATTTCGCGGATGTCGAGGCCGGCGGCGCGCGGCTCGACGGCTTGCGCGACGCCTTCCGCCGCGACCGGGTCCTGAGCGCCATTGCCGGCGATTTCGACCACAAGAGCCTGTGGGAGGTTCTGGCCTCCGGGAATACCCGGCGCTTCGTGCCGGCCGCCTGGCGCAGCGCGTTCCGCAAGCACCTGCTCTGGACCCGGTTCCTGAGGGAGACGCGCACGGACGGGCCGAAGGGGGAGTCGGTCGATTTGATCCCCTACATCCGGAAGAACCGCGACGATCTGGTCATCAAGCCCAACCGGTCATGCGGGGGCGACCGGGTGACCCTGGGCCGCAAGGTGGAGGCCCGCCGGTGGGACCGGCTGATCGACAAGGCGGTGGCCGACCCCGAGGGGTGGGTGGTGCAGCGCTTCCACGAGTCCGGCCGGCAGGTGTTCCCTTTTCTCGACCGCGGCCGCCCGGCGCTGCAGGAGGCCTTTGTCTGCTACGGCGTCTTTGCGATCGGGCGCGACGTGAGCGTGCTCGGCCGGGCCTGCGTGCGCCCCGTGGTCAACGTGGCGGCCGGCGGCGGCCTCGTGGCGGTGTTCCAGACGGCGGGGTAGGGGAGACGCGAACGCTTCGTGTGTTTTTCCTTTGCGCTGGCACGTGTGCTCCGCTTTGGTAAAATAATGGCTTTTGCGCGAAGGACGACATAAACGTGCAAGGTCGCGCGGTTGTGGCTGATCATACATGAGCAATCTGAAAACTCGCCTGGTGGATATCAAGTCCCGCCGGATTCCGGTGGCGGCCGAGGTGGACGTTATTGTCGTGGGCGGGGGGCCCACCGGAGTGGGGGCGGCCCTGGCCGCAGCCGGGGAAGGCGCGCATGTGCTCCTCGTGGAACGGCATGGCCTGCTTGGCGGAATGTGGACGGCGGGCCTGGTCAATCCTGTTTTCGATTCGGGAAAGGGCTGGCTGGTTGAATCGCTGGTCAGCCGGCTAAAAGAGGATGGGGCCTGGAAAACCATCGGGATGAATGTTTTCGACGTCGAGCGAATGGCGTATACGCTCGAAAAACTGCTGGTCCAGGCCGGGGTTGAGTTCTGGTTTCACGCGCTTGGCGTTGAAGCGATTGTCGAGCACGGCCGCGTCCGCGGCGTTCTGGTGCAGAGCAAGTCGGGGTCCGAGGCTATCCTGGGAAAGGTGACGATCGATTGCACGGGGGATGGAGACATTGCCGCCAGTGCCGGCGTTCCCTACCGGAAGGGACGCGAGGCCGACGGACTGATGCAGCCGATGACGCTGATGTTTGAAATCGACGGGATCCGCAACCTTGACTCTGTTCCAGCCGGCCAGGTCAAGGTGCATGAGATTTTCAAGCTCCTCGAAAAGGCCATTGCCGATTACGGGCTTCCGATCCGTCTGCCTTACGGCCCGCAGCGCAGCGGGACACCGTACCTGATCTCGCTGATCGGCGAAGGCACAGCCGCCATCCAGGCGACGCATGTCTACAAGGCGGATGCGACGGATGTCCGCGAGGTGACCCGCGCCACGGTGGAAGCCCGCCGCCAGGTTCATGAGGTCTTCATGCCCGCTCTTCGACGCATTCCGGGCCTCGAGCAGATTCGATTACGCCGGACGGGGGCCTCCATCGGCATTCGGGAATCGCGTCACCTGGAAGGGCTCTACCGGCTTGAGTTGAACGACATGCTGGCGGAGCGCCGGTTCGAGGATGCGGTCACGTTCATCGGGTTTCACATCGACACGCATGAAGTGGACCCCGACAACCCCCATGACCGGAAGCTGCCCGAGTTGCCGCCCGGGGTCACCCGGCATACCGTCAAGGGTTGTGAAATCCCCCTGCGCTGCCTGATTCCGGCGACCGTTGACGGACTTCTGTTCGCCGGCCGTTGCATCTCCGGCTCGCATCCTGTTCACTCGGCTTTCCGTGTCACCGGCACCTGCATGGCCATGGGACAAGGCGCCGGCCTTGCGGCGGCCTGGGCCGCCAAACAGGACGTGGCCCCGCGGGAACTTGACGGAAAGGCGATTCGCGCCGCGCTTGAAGCGCGGGGGGTGAAATTCCTGGCAGGGGATTTGTAAGAGAACATCACTCATTTCACCACGATAGCCGCGCCACCGTACCGGGGAATCCGGCGAATTCCCGTCAGGACCACGTTGTTGCCGGCGTCATTGTAGAGGATCTGGCAGGTCATCCCTTCCCCTGCCAGCACGAACGGGGAAAAAGGGGCGGACACAACGACAGGGGTCGCTGACGTGACGATCACGATCTTCGCCTCCGGACCGGGATCGTACCCGTCCTCCAGGCTGACCCCCAGCAGGCCCTGGACGTAGAACTTCGCGCCCGTGCCCGTGGTCAAGACGGCCGGCCGGCCCGACCCCAGTCGCACGTTCATCCGCGCCAGGGCCGTTGTGTTGGAGTAAAAGGCGCGAAGGCCCGTCAGGGTCAGCCGGTTCGTCCCAAGGTCAAGAGTTCCCTGGCGGACCGCCACGCCTGTGTCGGCCTGGTTGATGGTCCAGTCCGATCCCAGCCAGACTTTTCCGCCCGCTTTGTCCACCGCCACGTTAAAGAGAAAAGCCCCTTCGGCTCCGGCCGCCGAGACCCGCTGTGTGCCATCGCCCGCGAATACATGCGATGTAGTGCCGAAGCTAGAGGAGACGCCGTTGGAGGCAACCGTGAGATTGCCCAACATCCGGATTTCGCCCCCGGCCATTTGCACGCTCTTGCCAAAACTCGACCGGTCGTTGTAGGACAGGTTCCCGGCCACCGTCAGCACCGTGCCGGGCTGAAGCGTCAAAGCCCGGATCGTCGAGGTCGTCCTGTTGGCGATCGCCATGTTAGCAAGGGTCATCGATCCCGTCACCGACGTCTGGCTCGCCAGGATCGCCACCAGGCTCGTGCCCGCGTCCAGCCCTCCCCCGATGTAGGCCAGGTTGCCCCCGATCTGGAGCGTGCCGTCCAAGTGAAGGGTCCCGCCCGTCTTCGCGATCTCGACGCTGGGGACAACGCCGCCCGATCCGGAAAACCACTGGTTCGCGGATCCGTCGATCCGCAGTGTTGCCGTTCCTGAAAAAGTGGAATTGTCCGCCTCGATGTTTCCGCGGGCTGCCATTGTCCCTCCAATGACCAGCTCCTTGTTCGACGCTGAACTGGCCAGCCGGAGCAGGCCCGTCGAGGTCAGGGTCGAGCCGGGCACGATGTTCAGATTCCGGGCGGTGGAGCCGGAAAGGTTTCCGAGCCGGACGTTTCCCAAAGACGGGACGTTTGAGATGGTCACGGTTCCGGCGCGGCTGATCAGGTGCACCGTACCGCCGGTTCCGGAGAAGCCTTCCGTAGAGGCGTTGGTCCAGGCCGTCGTGGCCTCGAGGCCCTGTGCGCCAAGGGCGAATTGGCCCGCGGTCCTGTAAAATACCGCCGTCCTGATCGAGTTCGTTCCGCCTGCGAACAGGCCGCCGTGCTGCTCGAGGCTTTTGGCAACCGTGACGGAGACGGCTTCGGCCTGCGTGACCGTGCCCCCGTAGCCGGCGCGCAGCTGGAGCCCTTCCGGAGTCACATTCTGATTGATCCGGCAATCGCCGGAGTTTTCGTCGAAGATGGCGGTGTCCGAGGCGCCCGGAACCGTGGCCCCGCTCGTCCCGCCCGAGTTCGCCGACCAATTGGCCGGGCTGCTCCAGTCACCCGAACCTGCCACCCAGAAGCGGTCCGCCCCATAGGACGGCGCGCACAGGAGCAGGGCCGCCGACAAGGCCATCATGCGACAGGCTTTCATGTGTTTTCCTTTACTGATTCCGCAAAAAACAACGCGTAGGACTTTGAGGCGGCGACGGTACAGAATACAGGCTTCTTTTAGCATATTACGGTAAAAGAGTCTAGATTGGCGCTGTTAAACGTCCTCCGGATACCCGATCGGTTGGGAGAGCGTGATGGCTTGATCGGGGCCCAGGCCGAGTTTCTCATGGAGGACCGGTTTGTCCACCGAGATCAAGACCGTCGTGGCAAGGCCTTCCGAGGCGCAGGCCAGGTAGACATGCGCGCTCACGAAACCCGAGTCGCAGGGCGGGTAGAAGCGCCGCCCGTCCTCGTCGGCGCCAACCATTTTCGCAAGGTTGGCCACATACACCAGCACCGTCGGCGCTTTGGCGACGAACGCCTGAATGCCGGCATAGGGGCGGAAATCGCCGTACGCCACGCCGATCAGCCGATGCTCGTGCGGATAATAGAGAAAAGCCCCTTCGGGCCGCACCACGTAGAGGTCAATCTCCTGCCAGTTGGAGGCGGAGGGACTCGTGCGTCTTCCGGATTCGGGGCGATTGACGCCGTTGGCCGCCCAAAGGAGATTCGACAGAACGCCTTCCGGGAGCGGCCTTGACGAAAGCCGGCGGCCCGACGCCCGGCGCTGCAGGGCCTGCATCAGCGGCAGCCCGCCGGATCGGTCGGCCGGTGGAAGGGTGATATCCGCGGGCCGGCTTCTGGATGAGGGATTCAGGTTCATGACGGATCTCCTGTGTCGGTTGCGTCAGGATGCAAGCCTGCCTTTTGCCGGTACTCTACCATGTTGACGGGGTCTCGGGAAGCATCTCGTTGGCTCCAATCTCCCGGCATTGCTTTTAACGCGTGCTGCCCCTATTGACCCTTTCCAGAACAAGGTGGAGGGTTTGGCTTGGGACGCTGTAACGCATCGCGAAGGCGCCTGCCACCCGTCTGCGCACGTCGAGCGCATCTTCTGGCGCGTGCGGTCGTTTTTCCTTGTTGATTACGGGCTGTCAAATTAATATTTAAATTATATAAAAATCAACTTTCTTGCGGGGAGGGCGCTCGTGAAACGTTTGTTTAGCGTTGGTCTTTCGGTCGTTCTTTTGGCGTTGCTGGTGGCGCCTTCCGTCCGGGGCGACGTGAAAACATGGACGGGCGTGACTGGTGACTGGTTTGACGCCGCGAACTGGACCAACGGGTTGCCGGTCGAGGGCGACGAGGTCATCCTCAACCGGGGGACGGTGTCGCTGACCAACGCCACGCCGCTGCTGGGATCGTTTACGCAGAACGGCGGCGCGCTGGTCTATTCCAACTGGACCACGAAACTGTGGGCCACGAATGTGCTGATAGCGGGAGGCACGAATATGTTGCCGGCCGCCTTCACGAATGGCGGCATGTCGAACCGTATCTGGATCGTCTGTACGAACCTGTTTGTCGGATCCAACGGCCAGTTGCTGGCGGATGGCGCGGGTTATGCAGGCGGCCGGAGTAATGAGGTCGGCCAGGGGCCTGGCGGTGGCGGGTGGGGGGTTTATTCGGCGGGTGGCGGGCACGGCGGCTCGGGTGGCAAGCCCTATGAGAACTATGCGACGGTTTTGGCCGGGATGGCGTATGGCTCGGTCGAGGAACCCGATCAACCCGGAAGCGGCGGGGGTGCGGGCGTGCAAACGACGAGGCGCGCCGGCGCGGGCGGCGGCGTCATCCGGATCGAGGCCGCCGCCGGCGTGACGGTGAACGGTATCCTCTCGGCCAATGGCGCGAA
>JBIIYJ010000003.1:0-63796 GCA_044346855.1 Kiritimatiellia bacterium | reverse complement strand
CGGACAGAGCCTTCCGCGCCGGCGCTGGCATTAATCGTGGCCGTGCCGAGATTGCCTTTGACCGTATTCCGATATGAGGGGCCGACTTCGCCTTCCAGGATTGTTTCCGGCTCTTCCAGGCGGGTTTTCCCGATCGTCTTGGCCGTCGAATTGCCCAGGCGGGTCTGAACCTTGACCTTGGTGTCGTTCTTGATTCCGCCCCCGCCCTCCCAGGTGTTTTCCTCCCAGGAGCCCTTCCAATCCGTGGTTTCGGTGGTTTTCGACTGGGTGCCGGCCGTGGTGGTCTGCCAGCGGCCGTTATCGCCGGTCGTCCGGACCTGCGTTTCATGCACTTCCGTGGTGACCTTGACCGTCTCGTCGGGTTTCCGTACCTTGACCGTATCGACCATGCGGACCTGGGTCTTCGTGTCGCCTTCCGCCGCCATTGCCAGCGCCAGCAACCCGCCGCCGATCCATCTCGCAAAAAACGCTGTGTTCATTTTAACTTTCATGTGAGTCTCCTTGAATTAGCGGTTTCCCTTCCAACCCGGGTCCTTGCCCTGGCCAATAAGGATCAGATCGTCGAGAAACTTGACGGCCTGGTCCGCCAGGGGGCTGTTGCCATCGGCCACGGCGGCCATGAGCCGGACGCCGCGGTCGTAGTCGGTCTGGCTCAGCACCAGGAACCGGCCGAAGTTGTACTGGGCCTGGGGCAGGTAGGGATCGGCGGCGATCGCCTTCGAAAACGCGTCCAGGGCCCCGTCCTTGTCGGCGCGCCGCACGGCGATCACGCCAAGATCGCTCCAGGCGCGGGCGTAGCCGGGCTTCAGCTCGACGCATTTGCGGAAGGCGGCCTCGGCGCGGCGGACATCGTCCATCTTGTCGTAGCACAGGCCCAGGACATACCAATTCTCCGCCAGGGCCGGGAAGCGGGCCGTCCCTTCCTCGGCCAAGTCCACGGCTTCCTTAACCCGACCCTGCTCGGCCAGCGTGGCGGCGAGGTCGTTGCGCACAGCCGGGTCGGCGGGATAGGATTTCAGCAGGTCCTTCAGGATCAGCTCCGCTTCACCCCAGCGACCGCGGCGGCCCTGCAGCCGGGCCAGTTGCAGCCGGGCCTCGGGATAATCGGGCTTCTCCTTGAGAATCCCCCCGATCACCTTTTCGGCCTCTTCCAGCACGCCGTCGCGAACATACTGGGTGGCCAGCATGAGGCGGCTCTCGGGCGTGTCGCCCGACACTTCCACGAGCGCCTTCCAGACGGTGGCCTGCCGCTCCGGCATGCCGGCCTGTTCGTAGAGGCGCGCCAGCAGGAACAGGGTTTCGGAGTCGCCTGGATTGATCTTCAGGCTCACGATCAGGTATTCGGCCGCCATCTGCAGGTTCCCGGTTTCCAGCAGCAGGCGGGCCAGGTTGTTCAGGGGCATGGCCAGCAGGGGATTTTCCCGGACCGACCGCTCGAAGGCGGCCTGGGCGTCCGAGATCCGGCCCTGCTTCAGCAGCACGGCGCCCAGGTTGTTCCAGGCCAGCGCGTTGCCCGAATCCCATTCCACGGCCTGGCGATAATAGAACTCGGCCCGGCCGAGGCTTCCCCGCAGGAGCGTCAGGTTTCCGGCGTTGTTGGCGGCGCCGCTGAACACCCGCTTCTCATCCGGCCCGGCGCCAGGCTTGGCGCCCGCCAAAACCCGCTGGAATCCCGCCAATGCCGCTTCCAGCCGCCCCGCCTCCTGGTGGGACACCGCCTCGTTGTACGACTCCGATGCCTTCATGATGGTCTCCGGTACCGCGTTCTGGTTTCCCTCGTTCACGTCCTGCGCCCTGCACACGCCCAAGCCCGCCGCCAACACGCCGATCAACACTATCCGCTTCATGTTTCCTCCGTTGTTTACCGATCGATTTCAAACAAGGTTTCATCCACATCCATACCCGACGTCCGAAGCCTGTCCGCGAAGGACGGCACATGGCCTGTCGGCTTGAACTGGCCCTCCACTTTCCCGCCGACCGAGACGCCGGTCTGCTCGAACACGAAAATGTCCTGCACCGCCACCTCCCCGTCCTTCAGTCCCAACACTTCCGAAATCCGCTCGATCTTGCGGGACCCGTCGCTGAGCCGCGCGATCTGGACAACCAGCTGGACGGCCGAGGCGATGTTCCGGCGGATCACGGCAACCGGCATCTCCACGGCCATCATGACGAGGCCCTCGAGCCGGGCGAGCATGTCGCGCGGGGAATTGGCGTGAAGCGTGGTCATCGACCCCTCATGCCCGGTGTTCATGGCCTGGAGCATGTCGAACGCTTCCGAACCCCGGCATTCACCCACGATGATGCGGTCCGGCCGCATCCGAAGCGCGTTGCGGACAAGGTCGCGGATGGATACCTCGCCGCGTCCTTCCACATTCGCGCGGCGCGCTTCCAGCCGGACCAGGTTCAGGTGGGTCAGCCGGAGCTCGGCGGAGTCCTCAATCGTGATCACGCGCTCATCGGTGGAAACCGAATTGGACAGGGCGTTCAGGAGCGTGGTCTTGCCCGTACCCGTGCCGCCCGACACGATGATGTTCCGGCGGCCGCGCACGCACAGGTCCAGGAACCGCATCATGGCGGGCGTGCAGGAGCCGCCCGTGACCAGGTCCGCCGCCGCCATGCCGCGCCGGGCGAACTTGCGGATTGTGATGGTCGGCCCGTCCACCGCGAGGGGAGGCAAAATGATGTGCACGCGGGAGCCGTCCCGCTCCAGCCGCGCATCGACATACGGCATGCTCTCGTCGACCCGCCGGCCGATGGGCGCCACGATCCGGTCGATGATGCTGGCCAGCTGCTTCGATGTGCCAAACCGGCGGTCGGTCAATTCCATCTTGCCGTGGCGGGCCACGAAGATGCGCTCCGGCCCGTTCACCATGATCTCCTCGATCGACTCGTCCTTGAGCAGATCCTCGAGCGGCCCGAGCTCCAGCGCCTCGTCCAGCACCTCCTTGACGAGCGCATCGCGCTCATGGAGGGACAGGGTTTCGCCCAGGCGATCAAGCTCGAACCGGATGATGTCCTCCGTGCGCTTGCGAAGGGCGACCATGCGCATCGCGCCTTCCAGGACGTCAAGATTCATCCGGCGCAGCTCCTCGTTCTCCTGCACCCGGGCCAGGAGCCGGCTCTTCAGCTCCTGCATTTTCACGCGCCGGCCCTTTTCCCGCTCCTCGATGACGCCCAGCACCGACTGCAGGTCGACGCACCGGGTCCGATCCGACTCCGCCTTGAACAGCGTTCCCTTCATGACCGCTTCTCCTTTTTGGGGGCGGGACGGGTGCCCGCCGGTTCCATCGCCTTCTCCCTCAGTCCGTTCCGCAACGCCGTTTCCTCGGGGCCGCCCGGCACGATCCGGCGCGGGGTGATGAGGATGACCAGTTCGCTCTCCTTCTTCTGGTACCGTTCCGACTTGAACAGGGCGCCCAGCACGGGAATGCTGCCGAGCCCCGGAATTTTGGAGACATCTTCCGAATCCGTGTGCCCGATCAGGGCGCCCAGGCTGAGGGTCTGTCCCTGCTTCACGTTCACCGACGTGCGGACATACCGCTTAAGAATGGAGGGGTAGTTGGCGACAACGGGCCCGAGATTACTGAATTCGATGCCGACTTTGGTCTCGATGTTGCCAAGCCGGTCCACGCGGGGTTCCAGATCCAACGCGATCCCGTATTCGACCTCCTCAACCGCGACCTCCTGGCTGCCGGGGCCGACGGCAACGATGTGGAACGAGCCGCCCGCGAAGAACCGGCCCTTGCCGCCGTCCTCGCAGACCAGGTTCTGGGTGTAGAGAAGGCGGGCGTCGCCGCTCTGCAAATGGGGGGTCAGCAACTGGAACAGCTTGGTCGTGCCGAGCGAAACGGAGGAAACCGCGTCGCCGGCGGCCAGGCTCCAGCCTGCCTCCGCGCTCAGCGTCTGAACGCCGCCCCAGTCCACGCCCATTTCGCGCATCGTCTCGAGGGTGATCTCCACAAGCTGGCATTCGAGCAGCAGGAGCGGCTTTTCGAGGATCACGTCCTGGGGCATCTCCCCGCCCTTCCAGGGTTTCACGACAAGAAAACTCCGGACGACGGGATGCGCGGCGGCGGCGGCGCATTCGACAAAGGCCTTTTCAGAGTCGTTGAATACCATGCCTTGAAGGAGTAACTCCCGGCCCGTGAAGGAAATCTCGATGTTGCCATTGCCGATGCGGTTGCGGGCGGCGGCCACCACCTCGTCGCCGTAGGCAGGCGCGATGTCGGTCAGATCCACAAGCGTGTCGCCCATGGCGGCGCGGGCCCGCCCGAGCCGGTCATAGGCCTGGCGCGTGAAGACGGTTCCGGTCACCCGGACCTTTTCCGTTCCCTCGATCGGGGAGACGGTGAAGCCGGGAAGCGGGCGGCCCTCGCTGTCGCAGAGGAGCGAGCGGACGGCGGCGTCCAGGGGGCCGCCCGGGGCGCCTCGGGAAACGAAGATCTCAAGGCGGTCGCGCTCGACCTCGGCCTCGTCGAACACATAGAGAGTGGTCCGCCCCTCCGAGAGAGGCGTCATCCGCAGCGTGTCGGGCTCGATTTCAACCCCGATGACCCGATCGCCGCCGGCGGCCAACTCCGCGCGGTTGACGGCGTAGGCAACCGGAAAGAGGCCGGGCTTTCCGGACTTGAGATCCAAGTTTACGCGCTGGACGGCGGACTGCCCGTCCAGGACGGCGGCCAGGACGACGATGCCGGCTGCGAGTTTCCGTTTCATGATGGTTGTGAATCCGTTCATGGGTGATGGCTCCTGTTACAGCGCGCCCAGTTCATCGAGGGACGTGCGGGTTGAGGTGCGGATCTTGACCGGGACACGGGCCCCGAAAATCTCGTCGCCCTTCAAGGAAGGCATCCTTTCGGGAGGGGGCTGGAGCATCTCCAGCTTTTCGTTCCGGCGGTTGCGCAGGATGCAGCGCAGGTAGGCCATCTGGGAGGCGAGGCTGAGGCGCCAGGCCTCGGCCGAGGTAACCTGGACGGTGACGTGGACGGTCATGGGGACCCCCGCCATCGCCGGGCGGTTGCCACCGGCCCCTTCGGCCAGGCTTTCGACCCCGACCGCGCGCTCGCCCATCCGCTGGTCCACGGCCAGCACCGCGACGGCCTGGGCCAGCACCACGGCGTGACTGCGGGTCGACTCGGAGGAACTGGCGGCGGACTCGAAGACGCCGATGATGTCGATCCGATCGCGGGGCTGGAGGAGGCCGGCAAGGCCGCCCTCGCCGTCGAACTTCAGCGTCAGGGCCCGAGCGCCTTCGCCCTGGGCGATCCGCAGCGAGAGCATGCCGGCGCCGTCCTGGGCGAGCTTGGTGGCCAGGATCTGTTCCCCTTTCCGTATCGGCACCTGGACCATGCCTCCCGCGGGGGACCAGTCGGCGTTTGTGAGGGCGCCGGGCTGGATGAACGCGGCGGGAGCCTCGGCGAGTTCGGCGTCGAGCTCTTCCATGGCATGGCCCGTCAGCATGTCGCGGGAGGCGACCCAGACCATCGTGCGGGAGCCGTAGAGCGCCGTTATCTCGGCCGTCTTCCGGGACACATGGATCCGGTAGAACAACCACGCCAGCAGACTCAGCCCCACCGCCACCCAAACCGTCATTTTCCTGTTCATGCCTTTGCTCTCCTTTGCGTTACCAGTTTTCGCCATGCCCGCTGCCGGTCCCGATCCAGTACTGCCGTTTCAGGGTGACCGAACAGCCGGCGCCGTCCTGCAGGCGCCTCCACTCGGGCCTCGCCGAAACCTGCGTTCTCGAAACCACCGAAATGAGCCTGAAGGAGCGGTCTTCATTTCCCGCCACGGCGGCCTGGATGCACGCCTCCTGGGCTTCGAACTGGAGGCGCCGGGCGGCCAGGTCGAGCCGGGCCAGCTCGGTCAGGGCCAGCAGCACGGGAACCCCGATGACGACACAGGCGGCGACCAGTTCGACCGTCACGCCCCCGCGCTTGCGGGAAACATCCGACTTCTGAGACGGCGTTACCATGCGTACCCCCAGGCGTCGGGAATGATGGGTTGAGGAAAAACAAGACCGGTCATGACCAGCTTGACGCGGTACTCGGGATCGGCGGAGTCGCCCTCCCAGAGCGTGCCGCCAGCCGGCTTGGCCGTGGCATAGGCGCGCAGGTTGCGGACGCCCGCGGAACGGTTCCGCCAGGAAAACAGCCAGGGAAAATGGGGCCGCCGGACCTGGGCGGTGAACGCGATCGTGTCCACGGCCAGCGCTTTCCGGAACACGAGGGCGTCCACCTTCCGGCCCGGATCATAGAGAATGATTTCGCCGAGGGGAGTCGCCTGCTTGAAGAAGAAGCCGAATCGCTCGCTGGTGCCGGTGACGGGAATGAGACGCCCCAGCCCCCAGGCCGCCGGCACGTAAGTCGTGAGGACGGCGGCCGGTTCGTTTCGCCGCGTGACTTCTTCTGCCGTATCCCGGGCTTCGTCAACCGCCTCCACGCTGACCTTCTGCTGCCGGGCCAGATTGACGACGTTATAGACCCTGTATCCGGTTTCCATGGCGACGGCGGCGCGCTCACCGGCATCGTGGTTGGGGTAGATCATGAACTTAAGTGCAGCGGCCGTCCGTTTGAGCGTGTCCGCCGACTCGGTGTTCATGCGGGCGATCCGGTTCAACCCGCGGGCCTGCTGGACCGCCCCGGAAAAGGCGGCGGCATCCGCGCAGATCTGCAGATGCGCCCGCTCCTGGAAAAGCTGGCTGATGTTCAGGGAAAGGCCGAAAAACACGCTCAGCCCGACCATCAGGAACGCGAATAACACGGTGATGCGGCCAGCCCGAGAAGACTTAGAGGTCATTGTCGCCTCCCATGCAAGGGGCCGTTCCGGCGGCCGTGATGACAACCTTGGCGCCCGGACGCGGTCTTGTGCGCAGCCCGCCGTTCGAACCCGGAAGAAGCGCCAGAAAGGAATCCCGAACTTCCACCCGGCAACGACTCGGAGCGCCCGGGATGAACTGCGCGCTCACCGCCGGGGAACCGGGGATCGAATACGCGCGGTAGTCGGCGTTGACGTAGATCACGGCCGCTCCCGCCTTCCCGTTGACAGCGCAGTGCCGCGCCGCCGAGAAAGCCGCATGCGACTGGCCAACGGACCGGTAAAACAGGAAGGCCAGCGAAAAAAGGGTCGCTGCCATGACGCCAAGAAAGGGCAGGAGGAGCGTGAACTCCACAATCGACATACCCGAACGATCTCCGCGCTTTGGTTTTTGTTCGTTTTGATTGTGGCTATTCACTGTTGCTCCTCCCGCCTGTCGTTGATAGTTGATCCTCCTTTCCGTTAGATGCCCAAATTCGCCGCGATCTTGTCGAAGGCGCGGCCCATCAGATCGTTCAGCTTGGGGTTCAGAATCGCCGCGGCGCCCACCACGGCGCCCACCACCACGACCGTGAGGGCGATGGTTTCAACCGTGCTCAGCCCCCGCTTGCCCTGCCGCCTGTTCCAGCCCTGCAACCGGACGCCCAGCTTCAGTCCCGCCGTCTCAACCGCCTCGAACCCGCGCTTCATCATGTCGTTCGCCTTCATCCTGATCTCCTTTTCGTTTCCGCCTCCGCCTCCCGGGCCCGCCACCTTGGCTTTCCTTCGGTTGCATCGGCGGCATCCCCTAAAGCAGCCCCCATGCCATCAGTAAAAACCCCCATTTTTCAGGCTTTTTTCAATGTGCTTCCGCGGGAAGTGTCCGGAAGCCGGACAGGTGTGTGTCCGGTTATCGGACGACGATATGGCAAGGACAGAAACGCGACTTGGCAAACCGGTCGGGAGGGAATAGGATGGAGGCCTTTAACGGGAGACTCCGATGCACGTGACGCGTTATGCCGTTCTGTCCCTGGCGCTGGCCGCCCTGTTCGCAAGCCGCGGCGCCGAAGCCCAGTCCTGGCCCCCCGCCCTGCCGGGCGCGGTCAACGGCACGGCGACGATCAGGACCGACGACTTCCTGACGATTCCGCCGGACGTGGCCGCGCTGCGGACCAACGCCAACACCGCGCCGTTCGTGATGGCGAAGACCGCGCCGGTGGTGGAGCTGGCCTACCACGGCAACCTGCCCAACCCCGCGCTTAACGGCACGGGCTGGTCGGCCTGGGGCGACATCGGCGTGGATTCCAACGGCACGGTCTATTCGGGGACGGGCGACCACGGCAACAACGCGACCGGCGCGTTCTGTTTCATCTATGCCTGGGATCCGGCCAGGAAGGAGCTCCGTCAGATCATCGACGTCAACGCGGTCTCCAAGCACCAGCCGGGCGACGTCTACTGGTCCAAGGTCCACGCCGGCATCCACGAGGGCGCGGACGGCAAGATCTACGCCATCACCACGCTCAACGACGGCGGCCTGGCGCATGCGCAGACGTGGACGACGAACGTGCCGGGGAGCCCGATCTTCCGCTACGACCCGGCGACCGGCAAGACCGACATCGCCGGCCATCTCCCCGGCCAGTGCACGGCCACGACGCTGATGGACAAGCCGCACAACACGCTCTACATCATGCTCGAGGGCAAGCATCCGAAGGCGGTCGCTTTTTCCGCCTACGACCTGGGGGCCGGAAAATTCAGCTACATCAGCCCCTACGACGCCGTCACCCAGGACCGCAACATGGCGCTGGCCCGGAACGGCTGCGTCTACTTCAACGGCAAGGAAGGGCTGTGGAAATTCGACCCGAAAAAGAAAGAGATCCGGGCCACCCGCATGGTTTTCGCGGGCGGCGCGGTCATGCGCTCCTCCACGGAGGAATCCGCGGACGGCTGGATCTACGGCACCACCTTCGGCGGCGACAAGACCGTGCAGCAGTCGCTCTTCCGCTTCGCGCCGGCCTCTGACAAGCTCGAAATGCTGGGGCCCGACTTCCTGGATGGCGACTACACCACCGTCTGCACGCTCTCCTCCGACGGCAAATACGTCTACTACCTCCCCGGCGCCCACGGCAGCTCGCTGAAAATCGGCACGCCGGTCCTCCAGTACAACGTCAAGACCGGCCAGCGCAAGGTCCTGGCCTTTCTCCAGGACGCCATCCTGGCCAAGACCGGCTACGTCCCCTGCGGCACGTACGGAGTCAAGCTGAGCGCCGACAACGCCACCCTTTACGTCAACCTCAACGGCCACGCCGAGGAAAAACTCCGCCTGCCCAAGATGCCCAGCAACGGCTTCGGCCTCACCGCCTTCGCCGCCATCCATATCCCCGATTCCGAACGCTAAAATAGCGACATTATAACTCACCAACGAATGGCTGCGCACTTAGCTTAGCGTCACTTTGTCTCATTCTTGCGGTTTATTATTTTATGCATAAGTTATTGCTATTAAAGTTGTTATAGTGATTAAACATCTTTGGCATGCTCCTTGCTTTTAGACAATGGCAGAAAGGAGATAGTTGCTATGACACTGACTCGTTATGTGCGGCCTCGCGGAATGGTATCGATGATGGAAGATCTGATGGATGTGCACAATGCCCTGGATTCGTTTTTCGAGAGGGGCAACGGCAACGGGATGGAGGGAGTTTACACGCCCCTGCTGAACGCGTTCGGCAGTTCGGATGAGATCACCCTGGAGGTTGAATTGCCCGGGGTGGATCCGAAGGACGCGGAGATTTCCGTTGTGGACGATGTCCTGGCGCTGAAAGCGAAGCGGATCGTGCCGGAAGTGGGCGAAAACCAGACCTGGCATCGTCAGGAGCGGCCTGCCGGGGAGTTTGCGCGAACGGTGAAGCTGCCCTACAAGGCGGACGCCGGGAAGGTGAGCGCCACGTTCAAGAACGGCATCCTGAAGATCACGGTTCCCCGGTCGGAAGCCGAGAAACCGAAGCGGATCGAAATCAAGGCGGGCTGATCGCCCGTTTTATAAACCCCCAGCTACACCCGTCCGCCCCCCCGGCGGACGGGTTTTTTCGTTGATGGGAGGGCTGCCTTAATCGGCATCCGGCGTCCGCTTGCCTTCGGATCCCTGATCCAGATCCGCTAGGGCAATTTGTCGCGCTCTCAAAGGTCTTTTTGACCCTGCGCCCGTCGGGGAAAGCCTTACAAATCGATCACCCTTCTATTCCCTGCCGTCTGGCATGGCTGATGCTTTATCAATGTATGACGGGAGGTGATCAAACATGAAAAGTCTCATGAAAAATCGTCCGCTCGAGGCTAGCCGCGAAGAAGCGCGGACCCCGGGTTGGGATGATTTCTTCGACGACGAGGACTTTTTCAGCCCGTTCAGCCTGATCCGCAGGGAAACGGACTTGTTCAGACCGTCGGAGACGTTCATCCCGCGAGTGGATGTCCAGGAACTGGACCACGAAATGAAAGTGACCGCCGAGCTTCCCGGCCTGGATGAAAAGGAAGTGAAGGTTGAGCTCGAAGACAATTCACTGGTGATCAGTGGGGAAAAAAAGGAGGAACGACAGGAAAAAACCAAAAGTGGTATTCGGACGGAACGCCGTTTCGGCAGTTTCCACCGGTCCATCCCGCTTCCGGCCAGGGGCGATGTCGAAAAGGCCAGGGCGGAATTCCGGAAAGGGGTTCTGACCGTCACGATCCCGAAGACGGAAGAGCCCAGAAAACATATTGAGATTAAAATCGACTGAACACTCCCATCTCCTGTACTGGACAACCGCCCGGCCGACCGGGCGGTTGTTTTTTTCGTTTATAGTGGCACAGCCGCTCCGTATAAAATAGGATTGCGTTTGGGTTTGTCTCGTCCTGCCTGCACTTGAAGTTACAGGCAGGATTAAGATTAGGATTAAGATTAGGGGGGAGACATGGGAAAGATACTGCGGCAGACAACAGTGGTAAGGGATGGCTGGCACAACGGCTTCACCGATCTCGTGTATTGGAAGGGAGCCTATTGGGTCAGCTACCGCCGCGGCACGGCGCATGCCTCGCAGGACGGCGAAGCCGTTCTCGCCGTCTCCCTGGACCGCCAGCGTTTCCGCGAGACCGCCCATCTCAAGGTGCCCGGCGACAACCGCGACCCCAAGCTGGTCCCGATGGGCGACCGCCTGGGCATGATCTTCCCCAGCTGGCATGAAAAATACGAGGGCGGCTGCCTGCAGCAGTATGTCGCCTTCTCCGACGAGGGATTCACCTGGAGCCAGCCCGTACCTATTTTAGATCGTGCGGACTGGCTCTGGCGCGTGCGGGAGCACAACGGCCTCTACTACGGGCTCATCGAACAGATCCGTACCGGCCTGACCCCGCCCTACCAGCTCAAGCTGGTGACTTCGAAAGACCTGCTCCACTGGACTCCGCTGTGCACCGTCGGCCCCGACCTGCCGCTGAACGAGTCGGACATCCTGTTCCGCCCCGATGGCGAGGCCTGGATCGTGGCGCGGGGGGCCGGCAATCCCGATTACAGCTGGTTCGCCTCCGCCCGCGCTCCCTACACGGACTGGACGCTGACCAACCTCGGCGTCGTCATCCACTGTCCCGCGATCCTGGCCGTGAAGGACAGCGTCTTTGTCACCGGCCGCCGCAAGCCGGACCTGGAAGGCGAAACCACGTTCTACGCCGGCACGGGGAGCCTCGGCGTCTGGGAACTCGGGCGCGGCACGGTCAAACCGGTCCTCCACATCCCGGCCTCGGGCGATTGCGCTTATCCGGGCCTGATCGAGGACCCCGAGGGGCGCATCTGCCTGAGCTACTATTCGGCCCACGCCTACAACATGGGCGTGCTGGACGCGGTCTTCCGCTACATCCCCTCGGATCCCTGGACCAAAGCCGACCGCCTGATGCCCTCGGACGTCTATTTCGCGGAACTCAGCCTGCCTTGATCAGACCGGGACAATCCGCTTCTCACGGTCCGACTGCTTGGCCGCCAGGGCCACTTTCAAATTAAGGAACGCCTCCCCCAGCGTGGCCATGTGCGAGGGCTTGCCCTCGATCGTGTCCAGCATCAGGTTCGCCTGGAGCGCGAACCGGGCCTCGTGCGCCTCCAGGGGCCGCAGGCCTTCCATGTAATTTTTTTCAGCCCACTGGCCCGAATCGTCGGCGGCAAACCTGAGCGTGCTCATATCGAGCATGAGGTTGCCCGTCGTGCCGATCACCTCGACCGTGTTGACGTTGGGCTTCTGGAACTGGTTCATCGAGATCTGGACCAGCGCCCCGCTCTTGAACCGGATGGCGATCAGGCAGCAGTCCTCGCACTCGACGCCCGTCAACGACAGCCGGTCGTACATCGCGCTCACCTCGAGCGGCTCCCCGAAAAACCAGATCGCCAGGTCGATCATGTGGCTGGCCCCGTCCAGGATGCAGCCCCCGCCCATGGCCTTCTTCGCGTAATACGTGGTCTGGTAATCGGGCCGGTATTTCGGGAATTCCTGGGAGGCGTTCATGTACGCCATGCGCAGCTCGCCGATCTTGCCAGCGCCAAGCTGCCGCTTCATCTCCAAAAGCTCAACCGCGCTGCGCCGGACATAGCCCACCCGCGCCTCGATCCCCTTGCCCCTGACCTTGGCCAGCAGGGCCTCCACGCCGTCCAGGGTCGCGGAAAGCGGCTTCTCGGTCAGGAACGGCAGCCCCGCCTCCGCGCACTTCAGGGCCAGCGGCACGTGGACGTGGGCCGGCGCGCAGATGACGGCCAGATCGAAGGCCGTCAGGTCGGCCTGCCCCAGGTCCGCAAAGCCCTTCTCGATGGCATAGTCCCGCAACACCTCGGCCCGCTTCTCCTCCACCGGCTCCACGACCCACAGTTTGGCGCGCCCTGTTTTCAGAAATCCCCGGATGTGCCGCTTGCCGATTCCGCCCGTTCCAATGATAAGTACCTTTTTCAAATCTGTTTCCTTTTTTTCCGCGCCCTTAGCCGTTGACCTTATCCAGATCAACCCTTCGAGGAAAAATCCGACAAGAGCCGCACCATATACAGGAAGCCAAGCCGGAACCGCTCCTGCGCGAACGACTCGTTCGGCGCGTGCACATGGTCGTCCTCCATCCCGAAGCCGGTCAGCAGCGGCTGGGCCCCGCCCGCCACCCGGGCCAGCAGGGTCAGCACGGGAATGGAGGCGCCCTCCCAGTGGAAGGCAGGCTCCCGGCCGCACACCTCGCGCAGCACGCCGGCCGCCCGGGCCGCGAGGGGCGAATCCGCATCCAGCAGGAGGGCCGGGCCGCCGACCGTCGCCTCGTCCATCGTCACCGTCAGCCCCTCCGGCGCCTGCCTCTTGAAATGGGCATCCAGGGCGGCCAGCACGGCGGCCGGCTCCTGACCCGCCGCGAGCCGGGCGGTCATCTTCGCAAAGGCCTTTGCCGGGATGATCGTCTTGGAGCCCGCGCCGCCGTATCCGCCATGCACGCCGTTCACCTCGACCGTGGGCCGGAAGCCCAGCCGCTCCAGGGGCGGCCGCGCCGTCTCCCCGCCGGCCGGCGGCACGCCCGTCTGGGCCCGGTACCGCTCCGGATCGAACGGCTCGCGCGCCAGCAGGGCCAGCTCGCGCGCCGTCGGCGCGCGGCAGCCGTCGTAAAACCCCTCCACCGCCACGCTGCCGTCCGGCCGGTGCAGGCCCGCGACCAGGCGGCACAGGGCTGCGGCCGGATTGGGGGCCAGGCCGCCGTGCGAACCCGAATGCAGGTCGCGCAGGGGCCCCTCGACGGTCAGGGTCCAGTGCACGATCCCGCGCAACCCCATCACGATCGAAGGGGCGCCCGAATCGGCCAGGAACGTGTCCGTCACCAGCAGCACATCGGCCTTCAGGCGGTCCGCCCACTCCGGCAGCCGCAGGGAGAGGGCGCTGCTTCCCGACTCCTCCTGCCCCTCCAGCAGCACCTTGACGGTGCAGAGCCCATCGCCGCCCAACCGGTTCAACGTGTCAAGCGCCGCCAGCCCGTAGGCCAGCTGGCCCTTGTTGTCCTGCGCGCCGCGGCCGTACAGCCGGCCGTCGCGGAACTCGGGCTCGAAGGGCGGCGAGCGCCACGCCTCCAGCGGATCCGCGGGCTGCACGTCGTAATGGCCGTACAGGAGGATCACCGGCAGGCCGGCCCGGCCCTTCCGCTCGGCGAACACGACGGGCGGGGCTCCCGTCTCCAGCAGTTCCGCCGTGAAGCCGGCGGCCTCCAGCCGCTCCGCGAACCAGGCGGCGCAGGCGCGGCAGTCGCCGAGGCGGGCGGCGTCGGCCCCCACGCTCGGGAAGCGGACGGCGGCCATCCAGTCGGCCCAGTACCGGTCGCGATGCGCCTCGAACTCAGCCGCGGCTTCAGCCAACGTGATCGGTTTCATCCCTGAATCTCCCGGATGGCGGCCAGCAGCCGTTTCAGCTCAGGCCCGGTTCCCACCGTGATGCGCACGTACTCCGGATGCCAGTCCTTCGGATTGTACCGGATCAGGATATTCCGCTCACGCAGCTTCTCGAACAGGGTGACGGCGGCCACGCGCGTCGGCCGGACCCACAGGAAATTCGCCTCGGAGGGGACAACCTCGAAGCCCAGGGCGGCCAGGCTGCGGGCCAGCCAGGCCCGGCTGCGGCGGATGCGCTCCGCCTGCCGAAGCATGTAGCCCTCGTCCTCCAGGGCCGCCAGGGCCGCCGCCTGGGTCAGACGGTTCACGTTGTAGGAATCCTTCAGCTTCAGCAGGGCGGCGATCAGGGCCGGATCCCCGACCGCGTATCCGAGCCGGATGCCGGCCAGGGAGTAGGACTTCGACAGCGTCCGAAGCACCAGCACGTTGGGGAACTCCTTCGCCAGGTCCATGTTGTTCCAGCCCGCGAAGTCGACATACGCCTCGTCGATCACGACCAGCCCCCTGAAGCGCGCGCAGAAGGCGCGGACCGCCTTGGCGGGGTACATGACCCCCGTGGGGTTGTTGGGCGTCGTGATGAAGAAGACCGAGGCGCGCAGCGAAGCCGGCGGCGGGCGCCAGGCGAACCCGGGCCCCAGCGGGACCTTCCGCATCGGGACGCCGATCGAGTCGGCCAGCACGTCATACAGGGAGTAGGAGGGCGTGAACATGCCCAGCGACCCGCTGGCCTCCACGAACGCCAGGGTGATCAGGCGGAGCACCTCGTCGGACCCGTTCCCCACGAACACCCGCGCGGGCTCCACCCCGTGCCGGGCCGCCAGGATTTTCCGAATTTGGGTACAAACCGGATCCGGGTAGAGGCGCAGCAGCGCGGGGTCCAGGGAGGCCAGCGCGCGCCGGACCCGGGGGGACGGCGGGTAGGGATTCTCGTTGGTGTTGAGCTTGACCAGGCCGGGGACGGCCAGCTGCTCGCCGGGGATGTAGCCGGCCATGAGCCGGATGTTGCGTCGAATCAGCGATTTCATCTCTTCGCGAGCCTCACCTTCCCGGACGCGGCGTGCGCGTCCAATCCTTCCACCCGGCCGAACGCCTCGATGATGGGCCAGGCCCGCTTCAGCGCGGCCTTCGAGTATTTCACCACGCTGATGCGCCGGACAAAGTCGTTCACCGTGAGCCCCGAGAACAGGGCGGCCGTGCCCCCCGTGGGCAGCACGTGGCTGGGCCCGGCGGCGTAATCGCCCACGCACTCGGGCGTCCAGGGCCCGAGGAAGACGGCGCCGGCCCGGGTGATAAGCGGCAGCAGCCGTTCCGGTTTCAGGACCATCAGCTCCAGGTGCTCGGGCGCGAAGGCGTTGCACAGCGCCACGCCGTCCGCCAGGGACGCGGTCACCGCGAACAAAATGCCGCCGCGCCGCATGACCTCGGACACGGCCTCGCGCCGCCCCAGCCGGGCCGCCTGGTCCAGCAGCTCCCGCCGCACCTTTTCGGCCAGGGGGCGGGACGGGGTCACCAGCAGCGCCTTCTCGTGCCCCGTGCCGTGCTCCGCCTGGGAGAGCAGGTCCGCGGCCGCGAACGCGGGGTCGGCGGACGCGTCGGCCAGCACGGCGATCTCGCTGGGCCCGGCCACGGAATCGAGCGCCACGTCGCCGTAGACCAGCTTCTTGGCGGCCGTCACAAACGCCCCGCCGGGGCCCACGATCTTCTGGACCCGGGGGATCGTTTCCGTCCCGTACGCCATGAGCCCGATCGCCTGGATGCCGCCCACGCGGTAGATCTCGGTGGCGCCCGCGAGCTTCAGGGCGTGGAGGACGTAGGGGTTGACCCGGCCCTGCGCGTCCGCGGGGGTGCAGACGGCGATCTCCTTCACGCCGGCCGCCTTCGCTAGCGTCACGGTCATCAGCACCGTGGACGCGAGCGGGGCCGCCCCGCCGGGCACGTAGACGCCGACCCGGTCATAGGGCACGAACCGCTCGCCCAGCCGGGCGCCCCGGCCGTCGTTCAGCGTCCAGTTCTTCCGGAGCCCGGCCCGGGCGAAGGCGCGGATGCGCCGGTGCGCCTCCGCCGCCGCCCGCCGGAACGCGGCGTCGGTCCCTTTTGCGGAGGCGGCCAGCTCGGCCGCGGAAACCCGCCACTGGCCGGGCTGCAGGTCCGCTTTCTCGAACTTCCCCATCCAGTGGCGGACGGCGGCATTGCCCCGCCCGCGGATGTCGGCCAGCACCTCGGCCGCCGCCTTCTCCGCCCCGGAATCCACGGCGGGCCGCCGCAAAAACGCGTCCACGCGGCCGCCCTTCTCGCCGGGCCGCCAGGCCAGAATATCGATCGTGTTCTTCAAGGCTTCGTTCCTTCCCTGTTCCCGCCGGTCCCGCTATCCAGCCGGCCGATCCTCACCCGGGCCTCCCGGCCGCCGGACTCCGCCAGGCGCGCCTGCCGCAAGACTCCCACCACGCGCGCGGCCACGGCCGGAGCCGGGACCGGCGGCATCAGGAACACATGCTCCACCCGCCCGTCCGCCCCCGCCGCCAGTCGCGCCACAACCGACCAGGACCCCGAACCGGCCAGTTTTTCCGAGGCGGAAAACCCGGCCGGCAGCACCACCTCCGGCCCTTCCAGCGGCTCGATCGTCACCGTTCCGGCCGCCGGCCCCGCAATCGGGACGAAGACAGGCGTCTCCTCCCGCCACGGTTTGAACAGCGGCAGGGCCGGCCGCTCCGCCGCGGGCGGCGGCGATTCCGGCTTCGGCTCGCGCGGCAGATACCGCACATCCTCCGGCCTCGGACTCAGCGGGGTTGCCAGCCGGGGCTGCCCGGGGTGGACCGTGCGGCTGAAGCCGATCCTGGACGGAAGCGAAAAATGGATCGGCGCCAGGGCCACGCGCGCCATGTCCGGCGGGATGATCGTGACCCGGCAGCGCGCCGGCGGCAGCGGGACGGCGGGGCGGGGTTTGACGTACCAGACGGCGATCAGCACCATGAGCGCGGCAAGGACCAGGATGCCCGCCCCCGAAACGAGAAAATCCCGGCCCGCCCGCCTGTCCTGGAAGGAGGCCATCACGGCTCCTCCCCCCCGGAGACGGACGGCCGCGACGCGACGTAGACCTCGGCGATGCCCGCCGCCGAGGCCTGGTTGATCAGCGACACCAGGGTCCCGTGGCGCAGAAGCCGGTCGGCCTCCAGGATCAGGGGCTGGGAGGGCCGGTCATGCGCGGCCCGGCTCAGCGCCGCCTTGAGTTTATCAATGGCCTCGGGCTGGCTCAGCACGTAGCGCGCGTCGTCGAAATACAGGATCTCCTCCTCGCCCTGGCCGTCCGCCCCCTCCTGCACCACCACCACCGCCATCAGGCCGTAGGGCGAGGCGCCCGCGTTGAAGGGCGCCTCGGGAAGCCGGATGCGGATGCCCGGCTGCAGCACGAAGCGGGAGGTGAGCAGCAGGAAAAACACCAGCAGGATGGCCGCATCCACCCACGGCGCCACCAGGACCAGGCTGCGGTTGAGCCGGTTCTGGGGGTGGTAGGACTCGAACGAGCGGACCTTCCACTGGTAGGCGGAATCGCTCACGGTGTTCCCCTCTTGGCGCGCTGGGCCTGGAAGAAGGCGGTGATGTCCGAGGCCGACCGCTCCATGTCCAGCACGATCTTCTCGACCTTGTTGATCAGGAAATTATAGCCGCCGTAGGCCGGAATGGCCACCATCAGCCCGAGCGCCGTGGTCACCAGCGCCTGCATGAGCCAGCCCGAAAGGTCCGCGAACTGGACCAGGGGCCCCTGCTGGCGCATGACCAGCAGCGCCCGGACAAGCCCCAGCACCGTGCCGAGCAGGCCCAGCAGCGGGGCCAGCTGCGCCACGGTCGCCAGGATCAGGAGCCGCCGCTCCATCCGCGAAATCTCCACGCGCCCGCCGTTGTCCATGGCCCGCTTGAAGGCCGCGGGATCGTTGTCCCTGTGCTGGATGGCCGTCTTGGCCAGATAGGCCACCGGACCCGGGGTCTCCTCGCACACCTTCAGGCTTTCCTCCACGTGGCCGTATTCCAGATTCCGGAACAGGCCCTGAAGGAAATCCTCGGACCGGATCCTGGCCCGGTGCAGATGGAGAAGGCGCTCCAGGAAGACCAGGAGCCCGACCGACCCGACCGCCAGAAGCACCCACACCAGGGGCCCGCCCTGCAGCAACACTTGCATCATGACCGCATCCTCGCTTTCAGAAAAACCGCCAGTGCTCGCGCTGGATCGTTTCGATCTGCCGCCGGGCGTCGTCCGCCGCCGCCACGCCCGAGTCCACCACCCGCTGGTAGAGGCGCACCGCCTGCCGCCACCGCCCCCGCCCCTCGAGGATGGCGGCCGCGTCAAACGCCGCGGAGGTGAACCAGGCCGTGCTCGACTCGTTCACCGGCTCGCCCGCCTGCCGCGCCTCGATGAAAACCAGGATCACCTTCGTGTAATACTGCTCGAAGGCCTCGTCCGGCTTGCCCTGCTTCTGCAGGCCGCGCCCGATCTTATAGGAGGCCTGGAGCCGCACCTCGAACGGCGCCTTCGCGTCGGCCGCCAGCTCCGTGTAGGTCCGGATCGCCTCCTCGAGCCGGGCGGGGTCGTCCGCGCCCAGCGTGAACTGGCATTCTCCCCGCTGGGCCCGCGCCGCGAAAGCCAGGAAGGAATCGGGCTGCCGCCGGATCACCTCGTCGAACAGCGCGATGGCGCCGGCATAGTCGGCCAGCTTCACCAGCGCCTCGGCCTGGTAGAACAGCGCCTCGCCGACCTTGGGATGGTCCGGGAAGTCCTTCGCCAGCCGGGTGTCGATCTCGATCGCCCGCTTGTACTGCCGCCGCGCCGAGGCCGCCCGGGCCGCCCAGAACAGCGCGTCGCCCGCCAGCCGGTCCTGGGGCCAGCCTTCGGCCACGGCCAGGAAATTCGTCTCCGCCTCCTCGTAGCCGCCGCGGTTGAAGGCGGACTCCGCCTCCCGGAATTTGACCTGGGGAGCCCAGACGGAAGCGGGGCGGGATTTCAGGAACGCGCGGGCCATCGCCTCGGCCCGGCCGTCGGTGTAGAGCTGGAACGCCGTGCAGACGCGCATGTAGTCCGCGTTCTCCGCCAGCGGGCTGCCGGGAAAGCGGGCCAGCACCGCGTCGAAATCCGCCAGGGCCGGCTCGAACACGTACGTCTGGTAGGACGCCAGGCCGCGGCTGTAGAGCGCCGAGGCGGTCTTGACGCTGGAGGTGTAGACGGCGAGAAAGCGGTCGTAGGCCTTCCGGGCCTCTTCCAGCGCGCCCGCATCCTGGTGCAGCTCCGCGATCCGCAGCGCCGCCCGCTCGCCCAGCTCCGCCGGCTCCTCGCGCTCGATGGCCGTCAGCTCGGCCAGCGCCTCCGGCGCCCGGCCCAGCCGGGCCAGGGTTTCGGCGGACTGGAACCGCGCCTCGCGGGCCAGGGCGGGGTCGGCCTTCGACTCGAGGACGGCCCGGTAGCGCTCGCCCGCCAGCTGGTAGTGCCGGTCGGCGAAATAGGCGTCGCCCGCCTTGTAGAGAAGGCGGTCGCGCCGGGCGGGCTGGGCGGCCAGCCCCGCCGCCTTCTCGAAGCCCGCCGCCGCCTCGGCGTAGCGGGCCAGGGCGACCAGCGCCCAGGACCGCCCGTCCAGGGCCTCGACCACGCCCTCGGCGTTGGTGAAGCTCTCCAGGTAATAGCGGTAGTTGAGCTCCGCCTCGGCGGGTTGTCCCGAATCAAGGAACGCACGCGCGAGGACCAGCTGGAGGACGGGCGCCTGGGGGTCGCCCGGATCCGCCGCGATGATGGACTGGAGCCGCTCGGCGCCCTCCTTCACGGCGCCCTGCTTCAGCAGCAGGCGGCCCAGCGCCGTCTGCGCGCGGCGCTGCTCCGCCGGTCCCCGGGCCAGGGCGACCGCGTTGGAGGCGGCCTCGCAGGCGGCCGGGCCGTTTGTGAGAGCCGTCTCCATCTCCGCGCGCAGAAGCCAGGCGTCCAGGCGGATCCGGTCCGGCGCGCCGGTGGCCACGAGCCGGTCCGTCTCCAGCTCCACGGCCTTGAAATGGCCCTGCTCGGCCAGCGAGCGGGCCAGCCTGAGCCGGGCCGCCCACTCCAGTTCCGGCGGCGGCCCGCTTTCCAGCAGCCGCTTGAGCACGGGCTCCGCGCTGCCGGGGCGGCCGGCGGCCATCAGGGCGTCGGCCCACTCGAGGACGTTGGTGCCGCGGGCGCCGGCGGACCCGGGGGCCGCCTCCCAGGCGGCAAAGGCCCGGTCCGCCTCGGGCCACCGGGTCTGCCGGAGCAGGATCCACGCCCGCAGCCGCAGGGCGTCCACCGCCAGCGGCCCCGTGTCCGCCGCCAGGTCGGGATCGTCCAGCTCCGCCAGCGCCTCGTCGTTCGACTCCAGGGCGTGCAGGGCCAGGGCGCGCTGGTAGCGGTAGGCGGCGGCCAGGGGCTGGCCCCGCCGGGGGGCCCCTGCGGCCGGCAGCGCCTCCAGCATACCGGAATACTGCTTCAGGCCGAACGCGGCCCGCGCCAGCCCCAGCCGCGCCTCAACGGATGCCGGCGAGCCGGCGGGCGCCGAATCGAGCCACTGGCGGAAGAGCTTGGCCGCCAGCTCGTACTGCCCGTCCTCCAGGGCGGCGCGCCCTCCGCGCGAAAGCGCGGCCGGACCGGTGTCCGCGGCCGCCGCGGAAAGAACACCCGCCAGCAGCAGCCAGGAAGCCAGCCTGAGCCATCCCCCGGGCCGCCTCGTTGTTGTCCGTTCGTTCATGCTTTTAAAACCGGTTTCAGGGCCGCGCCCGTGAAGGACGCCGGGCAGGCCGCCACCTCCTCCGGCGTGCCGCAGACCACCAGCCGCCCGCCGCGGCTCCCCCCTTCGGGACCCAGGTCAATAATATAGTCGGCGGACTTGATCACGTCGAGATGATGTTCGATCACCAGGACCGTGTTGCCGCTGTCGCGCAGCCGGACCAGCACCTGGAGCAGCCGCTCCACGTCGGCGGCGTGCAGCCCCGTGGTCGGCTCGTCGAGCAGGTACAGCGTGCTGCCCGTTCCCTGGCGCGAAAGTTCGGCGGACAGCTTGACCCGCTGGGCCTCGCCGCCCGAGAGCGTGGTGGCCGACTGCCCCAGCCCCAGGTAGCCGAGCCCCACCTCCTGGAGCGTGCGCAGCTTGCGGGCGATGCGCGGGATGGCCTCGAAAAAGACCAGTGCGTCGTCCACGGTCAGGTCCAGCACCTCCGCGATCGTCTTGCCCTTGTAGCGGATCTCAAGGGTCTCGCGGTTGAAGCGGCGCCCCCCGCAGGCCTCGCAGGTGACGTACACGTCCGGCAGGAACTGCATCTCCAGCTTGAGGGAGCCGTCCCCGCGGCAGGCCTCGCAGCGCCCCCCCTTGACGTTGAAGCTGAACCGGCCCGGCCCGTAGCCGCGGACCTTGGCCGACGGCAGGGCCGCGAACAGGTTGCGGATCTCGGCGTAGGCGCCGGTGTAGGTGGCCGGGTTGCTCCGCGGCGTGCGGCCGATCGGGGACGGGTCGATCACGACCGCCTTGTCGATCCGCTCGAGCCCGTCGACGCGGTCGTGGGCCCCCGGCGTTTCGCGGGATCCGTACAGCCGCCGGAAAAGCGCCTTGCGCAGGATGTCGTCCACCAGGCTGCTCTTCCCGCTGCCCGAGACGCCGGTCACGCAGACGAACAGGCCCAGCGGGATGCGCACGTCGATCCCCTTCAGGTTGTGCGCCGCGGCGCCCACCACGGTCAGCGCCGCCGCCCCGGGCGCGCGGCGCGCCGCGGGAACCGGGATTCGCCGTTCCCCTTTAAGGTACAAGCCGGTAATGGACCGCGGGTCGGCCAGCACCTCGGCCGGAGGGCCCTGGGCCAGCAGCTCGCCGCCGTGCCGCCCCGCGCCGGGCCCGAGGTCGATCAGGTAGTCGGCCCGCCGGATCGTGGCCTCGTCGTGCTCCACGACCACGACCGTGTTCCCGAGATCGCGCAAATCGAAGAGGGTTTTCAGGAGCCGCTCCTGGTCGCGCGGATGAAGGCCGATGCTGGGCTCGTCGAGGACGTAGAGCACGCCCGTCAGCCCCGACCCGATCTGGGTGGCCAGCCGGATGCGCTGGGACTCCCCGCCGGACAGCGTCGCGCTTTCGCGCCCCAGGGTCAGGTAGTCCAGCCCCACCTCGTCGAGAAACCCGAGCCGCGCCGCGATCTCGCGCACCGGCTCGCCGGCCAGGGCGGCCTCGGTTCCCGTCAGGGGCAGGGTCCTGAAAAAGGCCAGCGCCTCGCGCACCGGCAGGGCGGCGATGTCGGCGATGGATTTCCCCGCGACGAGGCAGGCCAGGCTCTCGGGCTTAAGGCGGCGGCCGCCGCAGCTTTCGCAGGGCTGCCGGACCATGAAGCGGCGGAGGCCCTCGCGGGTCGTGTCGCTGTCGGTCTCGGCAAACCGCCGGGTGAGGTTGGGAATGACCCCTTCGAAGCCCTTTTTGTATTTGCGCCAGGCGGCGCCCTTCCACTGGCCGAAGGTGATCGTCTCGTCGTCGGACCCCTGCATGAGCAGGCGGCGGATCCGGGCCGGCAAGTCCTTGTAGGGCGTCTCGAGGGAGAAATCGAAATGCTTGGCCAGGGCCCGCAGGAGGCCGTTGTAGTAGATGATCAGCCGGCGGCCGCCGCGCTTCCAGGCCTGGATGGCGCCATCCTTGATGGAGAGGGCGGGGTCGGGGACGATGGCGGCTTCGTCGAACAGAAGGCGCGTTCCGAGGCCCAGGCAGTCGGGGCAGGCGCCGTAGGGGCTGTTGAAGGAAAAGTGGCTGGCCTTCAGCTCGTCGAACACGAGGCCGCAGCGGGGACAGGCGTTTTTTTCCGAAAAAACGATCTCCTCCGGTTCGGCGCCCGGCCGCTCCGTGAGGGCGCTCATGCTCCCCTCCCCCTCGCGGAGAGTCAGCTCGACCGAGTCGGCCAGGCGGGAGCGGATCCCGTCGCCGACGACGATGCGGTCCACCACGACGTCGAGGTTGTGTTTCTTTTTCGGGTCCAGGGGGGGCGCGGCGTCCAGCTCGTGCACGGCGCCGTCGGCCCGGATCCGCACGAAGCCTTTCCGCCGGGCAAGGGCAAGGGCGGCCTTGCCGTCGCCCTTCAGTTCCCGCACAAGCGGGGCCAGCAGGTGTAGCTTCGTGCCGGCCGGAAGGGCCAGCAGGATCTGGACGACCTGCTCGGCGTTCTGGCGGACGACGGGGCGGCGGCAGGCAGGACAGTGCCGCTTCCCGATGGCCGCGAACAGAAGCCGGAGGTAGTCGTGGATTTCGGTAGTGGTGGCGACGGTTGAGCGGGGGTTGGCGCTTCCGGCGCGCTGCTCGATGGCCACGGCCGGGGAGAGGCCCTCGATGAAGTCGACGTCCGGCTTCTGGAGCTGGTCCAGGAACTGCCGCGCGTAGGCGGAGAGGCTTTCGACGTAGCGGCGCTGGCCCTCGGCGTACAGGGTGTCGAACGCGAGCGAGGATTTTCCGGAGCCGCTCAGCCCGGTGATGACCGTCAGGGCGCGCCTGGGGATGCGCACGGTGATATTCTTCAAGTTGTGCTGGCGGGCGCCCGCCACCACGATCCACTCGCGGTCCTTCATCCGCTTATTTAACACCAGCTCCGCCTTCCTTGCAATGCGGAACAGCCCGGGACGGAGAACGCCTGCCTGGTAAAGCCGAGCTCGGGAAACTATTTTTCTCCCATTGACAAATCCCAGCTCTCTCTGCATTATCTCTATAAGCTGATGATAAGACCGTGAAGGGGAGGGGTTGCATGGATACCGAATTGTTCACCGAGCAGGTCCAGGTCGAACGCAAGACATTTTCCTTTTCCCTGCGCGAGAATCCCCGGGGCCGCTTTCTCCGGGTCACTGAGGATGTGGGGGGGCGGAGAGACACCATCATCATCCCCTCGACGGGACTTTCCCAGGTGTCCGATATCATGAAGCGAGTGGTGGAAGCCGACCTTAAGGCCGGGCCGCCCCAGATTCAGCCGGAGTAACGGCGGGCGTTGACAACTGCTGCCGGGCCGCTTCCTCAAGGGCGGCCTTCAACCGCCTCTTCCAAGCCGCGGCGGCGGGCTGGTCTTCCAGCCACGTCAAGGTCTCCACGGCTTCCTTGTAGAACCCCGCCTCCTCCTGGAACTTGGCCAGGACCTCCAAATTGCGGGGATCCCAGAAATGCCAGTCCACATATTCCTGCCAGGACCGCATGCCGGCCTCGGGGGACACCTGCCGGGCCAGGAGCTTGGCCTTCATATGGCGCAGTTCGATCAGCCAGGGATTCAGTTCGAGCCCCCTCGAAACCCAATAGTCGGCCAGTCTCATATGCGAATCGGTGTCCTCAGGGGTGCGGGCGGCTTCGGCTTCCGTGAACGCGATTTTGGCGGCCCGGATGCAGAGGGAGTAATTCTTGGAGTAAAACCGGAATGACCGCCTTGCCCGGTCCAGCTTGACGCCTGGGTCGGCCGGCTTGTTCAGGATGGCGGCATACTCGAACTGGGCAATCGTGGAACGGATTGACCAGACGGCTGCAACCGCTCCGAATATGATCAGGTAGACGCCCAAAACACCCAGAATCATCCTAACCTGATCGACAATTTCCCTGTGCTTGGGCAGCGTCCTCACCGCGGATTACCGGCGCCCTTGTCCGACGGGGGTGGGCGTGGTGCCGGTGTTCAGGAGGCTTCCGCTCGAGATCAGCATACTGGTAAAACCGTCCTGCTTGATCGAGCTGAAGAAGGAGTTCAGGTTGCTGTTGGCGGTGTTATGGCCGGCCTTGGCGTTTCCGGCCTGAACCCGGGCAAGGGCAAGAAAGTCCCTGATCTGTTCCGGGGTGAGGGCGTTGGTCAGGCTCTTCAGCGCTTCCTGGGCGGCGGCCGCGGCGGCGGCGGCGGCGGAGGCGGCCGCATCCAGATTGGTCAGGTACGGGGTCGCGTGCAGCTTGGCGTCCTTGAGGTTCTTCAGCATGATGCGAAGCATGGGCAGCGTGTCCGCCTGATTATCGCTTTCCAGCTTCTTGATTTCCGCTTCCAGCCGGGCGATTTCGTCATCGAGGGCCTTCATCTGCGCATGCCCCTGAGCCGCCAGTTCGGCCGCCTTGGAGGCCCAGTCCGTAGCTTCATCGAATGCGGCCTTGGCCTGCTCCTGCGCGGCGGCCAGTTCGGAACTCACCGGAGGCTCGGGGTTAGCAACCTCGCCCCACGCCTGGCACAGCCCGATGCTGCAAGTAGCCAATACCGCGAAAAACGTCATTTTCATAGTCATGTGCGGTCTCCTCTTTCGTCTCTATAGTATGATTTCAACCAGCTTCGGTCAAGCCTACATCCAGCGCTTGGGCACATCAATCACGTCGCCGGGCTCGATGAACACGTCGGTATCCGAACGGGCCTGGATCCGGGGAATGTTGAGGATCATCACTTCCTCGCCCCGGACCAGGCGCACCTTGGTCGGATCGGCGAATTCGTTCCAACCCCCCGCCATGGTCAGCGCCTGGAGAACGGTCATCTTGGATCGGCTGATCGGATAGTTGCCCGGGCGGATCACGTAGCCCTTGACGAAGAACTCCCGCACCGGGGGTATGATCGAGGCGGTGACGGTCTTGTAGAACTGGCCGTCGATATAGGCGCGTTCAATGGCCTTTTCGGCCTCGGCGGCCGACTTGCCGGCGACCTTGACTCGGCCCACGAGGTCCAGATTGATGGTGCCGTTCTCATCGATGACGCTCTCGAAATTCTCCGTTTTCGGATAAACCCGGAGCGTGATCACGAGGCGGTCGCCGGGAAGAAGCGGCCGCATGATCGGCTCCCCCATCGGCAGGACGCCGGGCGGCTGGGGCACATCGGGGGAAGGCTGCTGGACGAGCGGGGCCGCCCCTCCTTCCGCGCCCTCCACATCGAGCGACTCAACGCCGGGCTTGTAAGGCGCCACAGGATCGGCCCGGCGGGGCAGGCTGGTGCAGCCCGCAAGCGCCAAGACGGCCAGCAGCAAGCCGGCGGTTCGACTGAAACGTCCGTTCATCAATCCTCAACTCTTCCGCGAAGAACCGGGAGCCGCTTCGGCCGGCTCGGGCTTGTACGCATAGCTACCCACGTAGTGGTAATAGTAATAATAGTCGCGGTGGATGTTGATGTTGTTCAACACCACGCCCACCAGGTTGCCGCCCACGTTCTGAATCATGCTCCGCGCCCGGGCGGCCACGTCCCGCGGATAGCTCCGGTGCTCGATCACCAGCAGCGTGCCGTCCGCCTCGCTGCAAAGGACCGCGGCGTCGCTCACGCCGAGGATCGGCGGGGAGTCCAGGAAAACGTAGTCGTAGTCCCCCTTCACCGAGTCGAGCAACGCGCGGATGCGCGGGGAATCCACGATGCCGTGCATGCCCGCCAGCGCCCGCCCGCTGGGCAGGAAGAAGAGGTTTTCCATGGAGGTGGGCATGATGACGTCCTGAGGCTTCATGCGCCCCAGCAGCACGTCGGCCAGCCCCACGCGGTTGGACAGCCCCACCATCTTGTGCTGGGTCGGCCGGCGGATGTCGGCATCGATCAGCAGCACCCGGCTTCCAAGCTGGGCGAACACGAACGAGAGGTTGAAGAGCGAGAGCGACTTGCCCTCGCCCGCCCCGCCGCTGGCGCCGCAGAGCACCTTGCCATGGGCCCATTTCTTGGAAAACTGGAGGTTGGTCTTCAGCACCCGGTAGGCTTCGGCGTGGGAGACGTCGCCCTTTTCGTTGTTAAGGGGGCGGACCTTCTGGGGAATCACGCCCAGGATGGGGGCTCCGATGAAGTCCTCGATGTCCTGCACGGTCTTGACCGAGGTGTCGAGGTATTCCATGAAGAAGGCCAGGCCTATGCCCACGCCCATGCCCAGCAGCACGCTGAGAAGAATGTTAAGCCGCATGTCCGGGGCGATCGGCAGGTCGGGTTCTTCCGCCATCTCGATCACCTCGACGGGGGTGCGGGGCAGCTGGAGGTCGATCTCCTCCTTCACCACCAGCATCTCCAGCGAGTCGCGGATTTCGCGCTGCGCCGACAGTTCGTGCTCGATCTTGCGGAACGGCAGATACTTTTCCGTCTCCGCGCTGATATCGCTGGCCCGCAGCTGGACCAGGTTCTTATCGATCAGCTCCAGTTCGCGCTTCGAAATCTCGAATTCGGTCTGGAGCCCCACCTTCATCCCGATCAGCGTTTCGCCCAGCTTGCGGTTCAGGTTGCTGACCACGGTCTCCATCCGCAGCACATCGGGATGCTTCGCGCCCAGCGCGCCCTGGATCTGGCTCAGCGCCACCTGGTTTTCGGAAAGCTGCTGGCGCAGGGTGGTCAACATCGGGTCGCCCGTCAGGTTGGCCGCCGCATAGAGAAGCTGCTCCCCTTCCAGCTTGTCCAGCGCCTCCAGCCGCGTCTGCCGGTCCAGCATCCGGTTCTGGGAGGCGAGGCGGTCGGCTTCCAGCTGCGAGATCCGGGCCTTGTCGATATGCCCCGCCTCGGCGCCGCTGCTGCCGGCCATGTTGATGTTCATCTCGCGCCGCATCGTCTCAAGCCGATCCTCAAGGTCCTGGACCCGCTTCTGCTTCTCGCGGAAGGCCTCGCGCAGGGCCAGAAGCCCTTTCTCCTTCTCGGCCCGGTTGATCTTCATGCGCTGGTCGCGGTAAACCGAGGCGATTTCATTGGCGATGCGCGAGGCGTCCGAGCGGGCCTCCTGCGCCGTCGAGCGGAACGTGCTGCGCTCAATCTGGATCTCGATCATGTTGGTGTCCCGGTACTGGTGCACCTTCATGCTCTTGGTCACCAGTTCGTACGCCTTGCCGGACGAGACGGGCTTGCCGTCGTCGCTGTAGATCCGGCCGAAGTGCTCCTGCAACCGGAGGTTCCGAACCACCTCGTAAATGATCGGCTTCGACTGGATGATCTCGAACTGCGTGCGCAGGAAGAACGGATCATAGGCGACGTTGACGCCCTGCTGCTTCATGCCCTCCACGGTCGGAGTCTCGCGGTTGACCAGGATCCGCGTGCTCGCCATGTAGGTTTTCGGCAGGTAAAAGGTCACGACCGCACCGACGATCACGATAAAGAGAAAAATCGCGATGACGATCTCTTTGCGCGAACGGATGACCTGCCAGTAATCCCAGAAATGGGCCGTTCCGGCTTGAGTTTGAGGCTGGCTTTGTTCCATGAACTCGACTGAACCGTGTTTAGAATTCCATGCCCACCATCGCGGACACGGTATTGCGAGCAAAGGATTCGCGGACGTCGGACGTCCAATCCTCGTACTCATACGCAACGCGACCGTAGTAACGCCGCGCCTTGGGCCGGAACGTCAACCCGGCCTGGTAATCCACCAGGGTGTCATCCCCCTCTTCCAGGTCGGGAACGGCTTCGCCCTCTTCGGTCGCCGTGCTGGCGTCATACGCACCGTTGGCGAAGACCACCTGGGCGTCGGCGATCAGGCTGTCTGTGATCGTGTAAAGCCCCCTCAGCAGCAAGCGTGAGTATTCCTTGGAGGAATAATAGGCGCGATCCGAGGGCTCCAGGGAGTAATCAGCCTGCGCCTGAAGCCGCAGATTTGACGTCAACCGGTATTCGCCGATCAACTGGAAGAAGGGCAGTCCTTCGCTGTCATCATCCGCATCGGAATACTCAAGAAGCTTGTAGCCCGCCGCCACCGTGCCGGACAGACGATCGCTGAACGTCCGGGTCACCCCGCCACCCGCCAGATACCCGTGGTAGTCGCCGCGCGCGTCCGATTCAAAAGTCGGCCGGTCGTACCCGACGAAGCCGAAAGTCTGCAGGTCGGGCTCCAGCTTGTAGCGCAGGCCCGTGTTCACCACCAGGCGGTTCTCGTCCGCAGCATCCTCGAAGTCATTGTCCTCGTACCGCTTGATCAGGTAGGACCCGTCAATATCATACTGCAGCCGCTCGCTCAGCGCGTAGGCCATCCAGCCCTTGCTCTGGTTGAGCCAGTAGCTGGTGCTTTCGCGGACCGTCACGCCCCCCGCGGTCACGTTGGGATCGTCCGTCATCTCGAACCGGTTGAAGGCGCCCAGGCGCAGGCGCTCCGACGCCCAGTGCTCCACGTTGGCCTCGGCCAGGTGATAGAGCTCGGTTTCGTTCTGGTCGTCGCGCGTGTTGTCCCGCCAGATGCCGGACGGCTTGTACATCAGGAAAAAGCGGGTGTCGTTGTCGTCGAGATTCAGCCGGGCGCCCGGCGTAAACCGGAGCGTCACCTGCGACTCCTTGCCGCTCCGGGTGGCATCGCGGTTGTCATCGAACCGCGCGTTACCCTCGACCGAGAATACCACCGTTTCCGGCGTGTTTTCAATCCCTTGCGCCCCGGCCAGGCCGGCGGCGGACACAACAAGAGCCGACAACATGCTGATCCATGATCCTCGGTTCATTCTTTCTCCTAAATCTGAAATTTACCCAACGTCTACCTTGTTGAAGTATCGGCCATTCGGGGAACTGTGTCAATGCTTTAAGGCCATTGACTCCGCTTCCGGATCATCCTACAGTATGGGGTCTTTACCCCAGCCCCAGGAGTCTTTCCATGTCAACACCCCTTCTCGATTTCAGGAAAAAGCGCAACCTCCAGCCAGCGGCGCTCCTCTGGCCGCTCTACCGCCCCGGCCAGGCCCCCTTCCGCTTTTCCGCCCGCACCCCGGCCGAGGCCTCCCGCTGGCGCGCCCGCACCCGGACCGCCCTCGCCGACACCGTCGGTTTCACCAGCCTCCCCCCCGCCCCCCTGTCCCCCAAGCGGCTGGAACGTACCGATAAAGGCGATTATGTCCGCGAAAAAATCCTGCTCCGCACCTCCGCCCGCTCGCTGATGCCCGTCTACCTCCTGATCCCCAAAAAGCTCAAAGGCCCCGCCCCGGTCGTCATCGCCCTCCACGGCCACGGCTACGGCGTCAAGGACATCGTGGGCCTCTGGGAAACCGGCGACGAGCGCAACACCCCCGACGGCTACCACAAGGACTTCGGCGTCGCCCTCTGCCGCCGCGGCTTCGTCGTCGCGGCCCCCGAAATCTCCTGCTTCGGCGAACGCCAGTCCGATTTCAGCTGGCTCTACAAGGGCCTCGGCTCGGGCATCCCCAGCACCTGCACCCACACCGCGTTCCTCGCCACCCACCTCGGCGGCACAGCCCTCGGCCTGCGCCTGCACGACGCCCGCCGGCTCATCGATTACCTCCAGACCCGGCGGGAGGCGAAGGCCGACGCCATCGGGGCCATGGGCATCTCCGGCGGCGGCATGCACGCCTTCTTCTCCACCTGCCTGGACGAGCGCATCAAGGCCTGCGTGGTCAGCGGCTACTTCAGCACCTTCCGCGACAGCATCCTGGCCATGCACCACTGCCCCTGCAACTTCGTGCCCGGCCTCGGCCGCTTCGGCGAGATGAGCGACCTCGCCGGCCTCATCGCCCCCCGCCCCATGCTGGTGGAAGCCGGGACCCGCGACCCCATCTTCCCCCTGCCGGCCGTCAAGAAGGGCCTCGCCGCCGCCCGCCGGATCTTCGCCGCCTCGGGCGCCCCCGCCGATGCGCTCCAGGCCGACATCTTCGAGGGCCGCCATGCCATCAGCGGCCGCCTGGCCTACGACTTCCTGGCCGCCCGGCTCGGACTGGACGAGGGCGCCTCGTGACCCCGCGCGAACGCTTCCTCGCCGCCATGAACTTCAAACCCTTCGACCGGCTGCCCCTGATCGAATGGGCCAGCTGGTGGGGCGACACCACCCAGCGCTGGAGCCGCGAAGGCATGCCGGTCGACCCCAAGGACTTCTACGGCATCCACGACCACTTCGGCCTGGACCGCCAGATGCAGGACTGGATCCGCGCGCTCAAGCCCGGCTGCCCCGCCCCCGACGGCGCCCGCGGCATCGGCATCGTGCAGAACCGCGAGCACTACGAGAAGGTCATCCGCCCCCAGCTCTTCCCCCGCCCCGCCGTGGACCGGAAGAAATGGGAGGAGCGCGCCCGCCTCCAGGCCGAGGGCAAGGCCGTCCTCTGGTTCACCGTCGACGGCTTCTACTGGTTCCCCCGCCGCATCCTCGGCACCGAAGCCCACCTCTTCGCCTTCTACGACGATCCCGCCCTCATCACCCGGATCAACGAGGACCTGACCGAATGGATCCGGGACGTGTTCGAGGAGATCTTCTCCATCTGCACCCCGGATTTCATGACCTTCGCCGAGGACATGAGCTACAACAACGGCTCGCTGCTCTCCCACGACCTGTTCGAGACCTTCCTGGCGCCCTACTACCGCCAGCTCTGCCCCATTCTCAAGAAAAAAGGCACCCTGATCCTGGTCGATTCCGACGGCGACATCACCGAGCCCGCCGCCTGGTTCGAGGAGGCCGGCGTGGAGGGCATCCTGCCGCTCGAACGACAGGCCGGCGTGGATATCAACCGCCTGCGGGCGGATCACCCGACCATGCGCTTCATCGGCCAATACGATAAAATGGTGATGAACAAGGGCGAGGCCGCCATGCGCAAGGAATTCGAACGACTCGTGCCCGCCGCGGCAAAGGGCGGATTCCTGATCTCATGCGATCACCAGACCCCGCCCGGCGTCTCCTACGAGGACTACAAACTCTACATCCGCCTTTTCCGCGAATACGCCGATGAGGCCGGGCGGCTTTCGAGGCAGAGGGCGCAGTGACCAGGGTTCGGGGTTCAGGGTTCGGGGTTCAGGGGGCGGGGTTCAGGGGGCGGGGTTCAACAATAGGTCCTATAGGCCCTATAGGTCCTATCTCTTAAAACCGCTGACCCCTGAACCCTGAACCCTTCTCTTCCCCCTGCCCCCCGAACCCTGAACCCTGAACCCTTCTCCGGCTGCCTCACGGCACCGCGGGGGCATTGGTAACCGCGGCGTCCGGAGCCGGGGCATTGGTGGAGGCCGGCGCGGCAGCCGGGGCGTTCGTGGAAGGGGCGGCGGCCTCGGGAACGGGCGTCGGGGCAGGCTCCGGAGCCACGGCGGGCGCTTCCTTGAAATCGGTCACGATCAGCCAGGGCCGGCCGTCCCGCTCCTCCAGCGAACCCGACACCTGCAGCTTCAGCGTTTTCGGCATCTGCCCCAGCTCGCGCCCCTTGGGGGTCAGATCCACGGCCAGCAGCCTGTCGTCCGCCACCAGTTTCACCGCGCGCAGGTCGCCCTTGGGATCCTTCAGCGTCCGCACAAAACCCGTCCAGCTCTCCGGCGCGGTAGCGGCAGCCGCCGCCACAACCTGGGTGGCCGCCGCGGCTGCCGGCGCGTTCGTGTCCTGGGCCAGGACCGCCGTCAACCCCATGCCGAGTCCGGCGGCAAGCGCCGCGCTCCATGTCAACAGGTTCATAAGTCTTCTCCGTTTGCGCAAATCCTAGCCCATCCGGCCCCCGTTCCGCAACGAAAAGCGAAATGCTTTCCATTTGCAGGAGCTTCCGATATGATGGGCCGGATCATCATGAATGCCGAAACAGCGATCAACACACCCTTTCTCCCGCGCTGGGCAATCCCCCTCCTGCTGGCCGTGTTCGCGGGGGGGCTGCTGACCATCATGCCCGACTACAATGCCTACTTTTTCGGCGACGAGCATTTCTACACCGACAGCGCGCTCCGGATGACGAAAACCGGCCAATACCTGACGCCCACCTACGCCGACGGGGCCCTTCGCTTCAACAAGCCGGTGCTTTCCTATTGGATGATCCTGGGCGGCTTCCGCCTCGCCGGCATCTCCGTCCTCAGCTCCCGCCTCGCCTCGCTGGCGGCCGGCCTGCTCATCCTCCTGCTCACGCGCAAGCTGACCCTCCGGCTCTTCAAGTCCGAGGCCGCCGCCTGGCTGGCCATGCTGATCCTCGCGAGCAACATCGCGCTGATCACCGCCTCCATGCGCGCCACGCCCGACGTCTTTCTCTGCCTCTTCTCCCTGGCAAGCCTCTATGGCTTCGCCGGCCTGCTGCTCGGCGAACCCCGGCGCTCCGACGCCTGGCTCGCCTACACCGGAGCCGGCCTGGCCGTGGCCTCCAAGGGCCTGCTGGGCCTCCTGCTGCTCGGCTTCGTGCTGATCTTCGCCCTGTGCCGGCCGGACCGCCGCGCCCGCCTCCGCGCCCTGCTCCAGCCGCTGCCCATCCTCGCCTGCCTCGTGCTGGCCCTCTCGTGGTTCGTCGCCGTCACGATCAAGCACGGCGACCTGGCCCTTCAAGGCTTTTTCCACGACCAGGTGGGCAACCGCGTCTCCAACACGGCGGGAAGCGTGCTGGCCAACCTGTACCGCTACACCCTCGGCCTGGCCCTCCCCTTCTTCCCCTGGTCCCTCCTCCTGGCCGGCGCCCTGGTTGCCGCCCGCCCCCGCCTCGCGGACGTCCGGCGCGGGCAGGCCGCCTCCTTCCTCTTCGTCGTGGCCTGGTATGCCGTCCTGCTGATCGTCTTCTCCCCCGCCAACCTCACCCGGACCCGCTACCTCCTCCCCGCCTACCCCCTGCTGGCGGCAGCCGCCGCCGCGCTCCTCCAGCCGGCCCTCGACCAGCCGGCCGTGGCTCGCCTCCTGCACCGCACCCTCCGCGCCGGCCTCGCCCTGCTCCCCCTCCTGGCCGCCGCCCTGCTCCTCGTCGCCCTCTCCCTGGACCGGACCCGCCTCGCCGCCGCCGCCGCCGCGACAGTCCTGCTGGCCGCCGGGATCGGGTTCGGCCTTGGCCGCCTCGCCCCCGCCGCCCGCCCCGTCCTGCTGGCCCTGGGCGCATTCGGCCTCCTCTGGACCGCCTTCCTGCTGGTCCGCCCGGCCTTCCCGTCATCCCCCGCTTACGCCCTGACCCGGACCCTCCGGCGCAACGGCTTCACCCGCGTCTACTTTCCGCTCCAGGCCGGCCTCCCCCTGGACCAATCCAACTGCTACAAGGAAAAATACGCCAGCCAGGTCCGCCTCGTCTCGGGCGGCGACGTCTCGGTCGAACGCATCAGCCTTTCCGCCTACCTGAGCAAAGCCTCCCGCCGCCCCGTGATCTGCGCCGGCCCGGACGCGGCCCTCTTCCCGCCCGAGCGCTACAAGGCCGTCCGCTCCGGCTCCCTGCCCCCGCCCGACCTCGGCCCCGCCGCCGTCTGGGCCCTGCTCCGGGCCCCCGACCGGAAAGCCGCCCTCCAGGCCCTCGCCATCCCCTGCTATGTCATGTTCCCAAAACCGTTAGACCTGCCGGAAAGGACGTCCCCCCCATGACGACCAACGCCGTTCCCGCCGTCGCCGCGGAAGCCCTGGCCTTGAAGCTCGAGCGCCTCGGCTCCGCCGCGTTCCTCCGCGAGGCCGTGCCCCACGTCCTGATGGCGGTGGCCGCCTACCTGGCCCTCCTCGTTCTGCTCCGCCTCGTCCGCAACCGGGGGCTCGGGCGGGTCTCGGTCGGACTGAACCTGCTCGGCCTGGCCTGCATCCTGCAGCTGTTTCTCGGCGCCACCCTCGGCGCCGTCTTCGCCCAGGCGCCCCGCCTGCTCTGGTCCGCCGTCGTCTTCTTCCTCATCGTCGTGTTCATGCGGACGGGCGAGATCGTCCTCTTCGAGATCCTCTTCGCCCGCGCCGGCCGCAAGCCCGTCCCCGTGGTGCTGCGCGACATCGCCCGCGCCCTGCTAACCGCCCTCGTGCTGCTCCTCGTCATCAAGGGCTTCTTCCCCGCCGTCAACTTCAACGTCCTGGCCGTCTCCTCCATCATCGTCGGCTACGTGGTCGGCAACGCCACGCAGGACACCCTCGGCAACCTGGTGGCCGGCCTGGCGCTCAATTCGGAAAACTCCTTCAGCATCGGCGACTGGGTCTCGGTCGGCGACCGGATCGGGAAAGTCACGGACATCACCTGGCGCTCCACCCGGCTGCGGACCAAGAACCTGGAGGACGTCATCGTCCCCAACTCCACACTCTCGAAAGAAACCCTCATCAACTTCTCCCGCCCCACCCCGGAGCTGCGCACGATCCTCCAGGTCGGCGTCAGCTACGACGTGCCGCCCAACCGCGTGCGCGAGGTGCTGCTGAACGCCATTCGGGACGTGCCGGGCATCGACGCCTCGCCGGCCCCCAAGATCCGGGTCGTGAATTATGCCGACTCCGCCGTCGTCTACGACATCCTCTTCTACATCCACGACTACGAGCGGCTCGACGACATCCGCGCCGACCTCATGAATCTCATCTGGTACCGCTTCAAGCGGGCCGACATCGCGATCCCCTACCCCATCCGCGACGTCCGCGAACGCCGGATCACGCGGGAGCACGAGGAAGCCGTCGAAAAGGACGGCCACGCCGCCATCGCCCGGCTGCTCGCGGGCAACGACCTCTTCTCGCCCCTCACGGACGCCGAGCGCCTCACGCTGGCCGCCGCCTGCCGGGTGCGGATTTTCGCCGCGGGCGAGGTGATCGTCCACCAGGGCGACGAGGGCGCCTCCCTCTTCGTCATCGAGCACGGCGAGGTGGGCGTTTTCGTGGACCAGAAGGACCGCCAGCGGGTGAAGGTGAACACCCTGCCCGCCGGCCACTTCTTCGGGGAACGCTCGCTGCTCACGGGCGAGGGCCGCTCGGCCACCGTGACGGCGCTGGCCGACACGACGGTGGCGGAACTCGGCAAGGAGTCGTTTGCGGGAATCCTCAAGGCCAGGCCCGACCTGGCTGAGTATCTGGGCCGCGTGCTGGGCGAGCGGGACCTGGCCCGTCAAACCGCTTCGGCGGGCGCGGCTACGCCGGCCGGACCGACCAACGGAACACAAAAGGGACACCAGTTCATGACAAAAATTCTTAACTTCTTCGGACTGACATGAGCATTTTCGAAATTATCATGCTGGTCTGCTTCGGGTCCGCCTGGCCCTTCGCCCTCGCCAAGTCCTGGCGCTCGCGCCAGACAGGCGGCAAAAGCCTGGGCTTCCTGATCATCGTCTTCATCGGGTACCTGTCGGGCGTGATCCACAAGTGGCAGCATAGCCGCGACCTGGTCATCTGCCTCTACGCCCTGAACGCCTTCATGGTCGGCGCCGATATCATCCTCTTCGCCCGGAACCGCCGGATCGAAAAAGCCGGCCGGCCCGACCCCGCTGCGGGAGCACGGCCTGGAAAGGCCCTTAGACGCTGAACCGGAAATGGCAGATGTCGCCGTCCTCGATCACGTAGTCGCGGCCCTTGACCTGCGTCTTGCCCTTGGCCTTGGCCTCCGCCTCGCCGCCGGCTTCGACCAGGTCGGTGAACTTCGTCACCTCGGCCCGGATGAACCCTCGCTCGATGTCGCTGTGGATCTTGCCGGCCGCCACGGGCGCCGTGCTGCCCTTGCGGATGGTCCACGCCCGCACCTCGTCCGCTCCGGCCGTGTAAAACGACATGAGCCCGAGCGCGTCGTAGGCGGCCGTGTTGAGGCGCTCCAGGCCCGACTGGGCAAAGCCGATCTCGCTCAGGAAGGCCTTGCGCTCGTCCCGGTTTTCAATGGCCATGATCTCGCGCTCGATCTTGCACGACACCACGATGGCCAGCGGGTCCGCCTTTTCCGCCTCCAGCGCGGCCTGGACGCCGGAATCGTCGACGTTGTAAATATAGAGAACCTGCATGAGGGTCATCAAACCCAGCGTCCGGATGGTCTTCAGGTCGGTCTCGTCCAGCCCGGCGTCCCGCAGCCACTTGCCCGCGGCCAGCGCGGCCTGGCACTTGAGCAGCGCCTTCTCCTCGGCCTGCTGGGCCGGGTTCAGCCCCGCCCGCTTCTCCTTGGCCAGCCGCTCCAGGCGCTTGTCGACCATGTCCACATCGGCGAAGACGATCTCGGTGGCCAGGTCGGACCGGTCCCGCTCCGCGTCCACCGTGCCGCGCGGATGAAAGACCTCGGGGGCCGAAAAGGCGCGCAGCACCACGCACAGCAGGTCGCACTTGCGGGCGGCTTCCATCCAGGTCCCCTTCCCCCCCTCGGGCACGTCGGGGCACAGGACCATGACGGTCTCGGCGAACTTGGTCCGCTGCGGCTTGCAGATTTCCGAAAGTTTTTCGACGCGCGCGTCAAACACGGGCGCCGCGCCTTCCACGGCCTCATCCTCGCGGCGGCCCGCGGGCACGTCACGGTTGGTCAGCAGCTTGAAAAGGGTCTTCTTCCCGGACTGGGCATATCCGATAATGGCGGCTTTCATTCATCCTCGCGTGCTCTATGGTTGGCCGGCAAAAGAACACAAAGACTGTTGATCCTTGTGTTCTTCGCGTTCGCTCGCGGCTGATCCAGGCGTCACCCGACGGCGCATCGGCCCGGCAAGACTTACTTCGCCTTGTCGAGTCCCGTGGCCTTCAGCCAGGCCTTGGCGATCAGCCAGTGGCCCTGGGCGGTCGGATGGATGCCGTCGAAAGCCCAGTACTCGGCCGGCGCCTTCGTCAGGGCCGCCGCGAAGACGTCCTGGAGGGGCACGACAGCCGCATCGAACTCATCGGCCAGCCGGTTCACGGCCTCGCCGCGGGCGGCGATATCCTCGGCGGCCCGGGCCTGCACCTCGCCGCACGGCAGGATGAAGGGCTCGCACAGGACCAGGGTCACCTTCGGCAGCGCGTCGCGCGTGACCTGCAGCAGGTCGCGGTACTGCGTTTCGAATTCGGCCACGTCGAGAAACGGCTCGGCCTTCGTGGGCCGGGAGTCGTTCACCCCCACCAGGAGGCTCAGCACGTCGGGCTTCAGGTCGATGCAATCCGCCTGCCAGCGCTTGCGGAGGCCCTGCACGCCCTCGCCGCTCACGCCGCGGTTCAGGAAGGTCAGGCCGTCCGCGGGCCGCGCCGCCAGGATCTGCGCCGCCACCATCATGGCGTAGCCCGCCCCCAGCTGGTAGGCGTTGCACGCCTCTTCCGGCTTGCGGAAGGCGTTCGTGATCGAATCTCCCTGGAACAGAATCACATTGTTCGGCTGAATCATGCTCATTCCCCTTTTCTTCTAGCGTTCCCCGTGACGGCGCAACTCCCCGGGCGTCCCAAGACCCCTGGACATCGCGGATCGCAATCGGCGCCGTTCGCCGCGACCGCCCGGCCGATGTCCCCGTTCCGTTTCCGGCGCGGAAAACCTGCGCGGCTCCGGTCTGGAATCATTTCGACTCCATGAGACCGAAATTCAGGGCCGGTGTCCAGTAAATCCTGTCATCTTCCCTGAAATTGTTCTGCGCCATCCCCGATTGACAGCCTTGCACCAAGCCGCCATACTGCCCCCTGCATCAACCTGCGAGGACTTCATGCGCCTGCCGCGCTTCTGGACAAAAGTCGCCTGCGCCTCCCCCGACCCGCGGGGGAAGCCCGTGCGCTTTGAAGCCTGGGGCTGGTCGCGCGTCAGCGAGGCGGAGGCGGAAAAAATCGGGCTCAGCCGGGCCCGGCAGGCGCTGGAGCGGTTCCTGAAAAACCACGACCGCCGCCACGCCGCCGAATACGACTACCTCGACATGCCCATCCGCGAGGAAGTCCTCGAGGAAATCGGCCCGGCCGACCAGCCCACCGCCGCCATCACCCGCAACCGGTACGGGTCGCTCATCCTCAACACCGCCGGGGTCCTCTTCGCCGATGTCGATTTCCCCCCGGCCAAAGCCCGGGGCTTCCTCGACGCCTTCCTCATGCTGTTCTCCCCCGAACGCAAGCAGCAGCGCGAGGAGGAAACCCGCCAAGCCACCCTCTCCGGCATCAAGACCTGGATACTCAACCACCCCCAACGCGGCGTGCGCCTCTACCGCACCGCCGCCGGCCTGCGCCTGCTGTTCACCGACCGGACCTACCAGCCGACCGGCGAGGAATCCCTCGGCCTGCTCCGCGAACTGGGCAGCGACGCGCTCTACATCCGCCTGACCCGGAAACAGGAGTCGTTCCGCGCCCGCCTCTCCCCCAAGCCCTGGCGCTGCGGCGTGCCGGCCTACCCCGCCCTGTTCCCGGTCCGCCACCAGGAGTCAGCGGACCGGAAAAACGCCTGGCTGGAAGACTACCGGAAGAAATCCGCCGGCTTCCGCGTCTGCGACCTCCTCACCGTCTCGGGCCGCGATTCGGCGGATCCCGTCATCCGCGCCATCGTCGACCTGCACGACCGCCACGCCTGCCAACCCCGAGCCGGCAAACTCGCCTGACCCCTCCCGGAGCCCCCACCCCATGCCCGAACAGTCCGCCCCCCGCCTCCTGGCCGAACTGACCGAACCGCTCGACCTCGCCAACCCGGCCGCTAACCTGGCGCTGCCCGACGTGATCCGACGACTCCCCGTGGCCGGCCCCGCCGCGGGCCCCGTCCGCATCTCGGCCGAGGTCCGCACGGAAGGCGTCACCGGCGTCCCGGGCATGGCCTGCGCGATCTTCTTCAACCTGGAATACGCCGACGGCCCCGTGTTCTGGGATATGTTCCTCTACCCGGACACCGGCACCGCGCCCTGGCGCACGCTCAGCTGCGACGCCCGGGCCCGCGGCGACCTGCGCACGGCCGAGCTGCACGTCCGCTTCCACGCGAAGGGGCGCCTCCTTATCCGCAACCTGAAGGTGGAGGCCCTGCCGCCCTGGCCGGACGATGCCGACGCCGTGGTGGCCGTCTTCGGCGACAGCACGGACATGACCTGCTACCTGCCCTACGAGCACCGCCTGACCCGCAGGCTGGAACTGCTGCTGCGGGACCGCTTCGCCACTAGCCGGATCGACGTGCACGGCCTCGCCGAGGGCGGGGAAACGCTGACGCGCCTGCTGGCGTCCGGCCGCCTCGACCGCGAGCTGGCCGCCCTTCCCCGGTGCGACATCGCCATGATCCGCTACGGGCTCAACGACCGGAACCCGAAACTCAAGCCCGAGACCTTCGGCCCCCTCCTGCACGAGGCCTGCGACCGGATCCAGCGCCGCTTCCCCAAGGCGCAGCTCGTTATTTCAACAACCATTCCGGCCGCCGGAACCGAGGTGTTCAACAACCAGTCCCGCGCCGTGGCTGCCGAGCGGAAGCTGCCCCTGATCGACCTTGACGCTGTCATGCGCGACCGGGCGAAAGCGGGCGACTGGGACTGGCACAACGACCCGGGCCACAAGATCGGAATGCGGAGAACCGCCAATCCGCCCGGAAACCCCGACGGACTGAAGGGCGACATCCACCCCAACGCCTACGGCTCCCAGCTGATCGCGGAATGCTATTTCCACCACCTCGAGCCGCTGCTGGACGGGAAACTGACTTAACCGTCACCCGGCGAAGCGGCGGCCTTCGTCGAGCACCGCCAGATAGCTGTCGATGGGGATGTAGTCGGTCACCCAGTTGCCAAGCCCCAGACAATACCCGCCCCCGGGCTGGCACACCGTCAGCACCTCGCGCACCTTGCCGCGGATGATCGCCTCGCCCGCCCGCGCGACCAGGTCGACGTCCAGCCCGCCCAGCAGCGACACCCGCCCCCCGTAGATCCGCTTGGCCTCCGTCACCGGCATGATCACGTCCTCGAAGGAATGCTTGGCGTCGATCTTCACCTCGTCGATCAGCTCGTCCATGATCTCCCGCAGGTTCCCGCAGGCGTGCAGCAGGTACAGCTTCCCGTCCGCGTGCGCCTGCTCCGAGATCGCCCTGTGCCACCGCAGCACCAGCCGCCGCAGGTCGGCGGGCGGGACCATGAGTCCGCTCTTGTACCCAAAATCATCTGCGCCGTAGACGGCGTAAACCCGCTTGTAGCCGCCGAGCGCGCGGGCCAGGGCCAGGTTGAACTCCCCCACCTTGCGAGCCACCGCCTCGACCAGCTCCGGCTCCTCGTACAGCTTGTAGCAGAAGGTCTCGTAGCCGAAGAGGGCGCGGATGTCCTCCCAGACGTGGACCGTCGCGATGACGCCCAGGTTGTCGGGCAGGTTCCGCTCGAACCAGTCGAGCTGCCGGAAGTCGATGCCGTCGACCGAAGGCCAGGGAAAGCGGTCGAAGTCGGCCATCGACTGGATGCACCCCGCATGCTCGTTTTCCCACTGACCCGCCTTCCTGGGCATGGCGTGGACGACCCGCCCGCCCGTAAGCCGCAGGCGCAGCAGTTCCTGGCCCAGGAAGCGCTGCAGGGCGATCTCGTTCCGGCCGGTCCGCTCCACGTCGGAGGCCGGGGCGGGCGCGCCAAGGGCGAAACGCTTGATCAGCGCGGCCTTCATGGAGTCGGCCACGCTGTGCTCGAACGAGAAGACCCGCGCGGGCGTTCCGCGCCGCAGCAGGCAGTCGGTCAGCCCGCCCAAGTCAAGGGCGGGAGGCGGTACGAGTTTCATCAGGCCCGCTTCAGTTGGCTGATCACAGCCTTCAGTTCGCCGTCCCGGTCGGGGCCGGGCCTGTATTCGAGCCCGAAATAATGGGCGTAGCCGCTGCCGGCCAGGAACCGGGCGATATTCGGGAAGTTGATCTCCCCCTGCCCCGGGGCCGTGCGCGCCGGCAGGTCGGCCGCGTGGAAATGGCCGATCAGCGGCAGGTTGGCCCGGATGGTGTTGATGAGATTCCCCTCCATGTACTGCATGTGGTACAGGTCGTAGAGCACCTTGACCCGCGGGCTGTTGATCATCCGGCAGAGGTCGAACGCCTCGCGGCTGCTTCGCAGGTAGCTCAGCTCGGAGGCATTCAGGGGCTCCAGCACCAGGATCAGGTCGTGCGCCTCCGCCACCGGCACGGCCGCCTCGATCGCGGCGCGGAGATTGTCGTGCATCTGCGACGGCGTCAGCCCGCCCTGCGGAATGCCGCTGGTGGCGATGAGCGTGCGGCAGCCGAGCTTGTCGCACGCCGGCACCAGCTCCTTCAGCGCCTCGGGATACTTGACGGCGGAGTCGGCCGCCACGAGGGGCATCATGGGCGAGCAGAAAACGGAAACAGGCAACCCGAGCCGCTTGCCGGCCTCCGCAATGGCGCCAAGATCCTTGCCCGCCGCCTTCCAGAACTCCACCGCGTCCGCACCGGCAGCCTTGATCTTCTCCATGGCGGCCGCAGTCGGCATATCGCTGAACAACATATCGGCACAAACGGATACTTTCATGGTGTCCCCCAATCTCTTAATCTTAATCCTAATCTTAATCTTAATCCTAATCCTAATCCTCTTCGCCCCTGCCCCGCACTCGTTTTCCATATATCGATTAAACGGCGTGAAAGCAAGATTACGATTACGATTACAGGGGGCCTCACCCCCTCGGTATCTTGCCCTCTTCCATCAGCTCGAACGCCTTGGCCAGCAGTTCGACGTGGGTTGGACAAGTGATCAGGTTTTTCGCCCGCCTCGGAAAGCTGATTTTCGCCGGGTCCCGGATCGTGGCCGAAAAGGCCTCCACGACGTGCTTGTACGCCGACTGCCAGCGGGCCTTCACGTTCTGTTCCCATTCCAGATCGAACCGGCTGTCGTCCGCGAGCAGCTCCGAAAGCGCCCGGAACCGGCTCATGAAGGCCTCGCGCCCGGCGCCCTCCAAAACCGTGACCCGGGTGGCGTCCCTTAATGTGTAAGGGATGAACTCCGCCTCCACGATCCTGCGGGGGGCTATCTCCAGGCGGAGCAGGCAGCCCGAATCGGTGTCGGGCTGGGCGGACACGTAGGGGCTGTCGAAAACCAGGTTTCCGAGGCTGTAGGCGATCAGGCCGTTCTTCCAGGTCTCGGCCCCCTGCATGACGTGCGGATGGTGCCCGATGACGGCATCGGCGCCGGCTTCCACGAGGCTCCGGTACGCGGCCCGGATGCGGGGCGAGGGCGTCCCCATGAACTCGTGGCCGGCGTGGACATACACCAGGAGGAAGTCGAAGCGCGGCCGCATCTCCCGGATGGCGTGGACATCCTCTTCCGGCCTGAACCAGGACGAGCCGGCCTTTGTTCCGGTCGCCACATTCAACTCCCTCTCGGCGAGCGCCCAGATCCCGAGCCGGAGTCCGTTGACCGTCACGGCGAGCGGCTTCTGCGCCTCAGCCAGGTTGGCCCCCGCCCCGGTATGGAGAACACCGTTCCGCTCAAGGGCCTGTGCGGTCTGCCGGACCCCTTCATCGCCGAAATCCCGGATGTGGTTGTTGGCCAGCCCCGCGGCGGTAACCCCGATCCGCTTCAGGAAGGCGGCGATTTCCGGATCCGCCTTCAGCCCCGATTCGCCGGGATTGCCGCACGGCAGCCCCGCGGCGCAGAGCGGGGCCTCCAGGTTGACGATGGAAAAATCGCTTTGCCGGAAAGCCTCCAGCAGGGCGTCGTCGAAAACCGGCTCCCCGGCAAGGATCTTCTTCTCGTACCGGCCGATGGGGCAGACATCCCCGCCCAGCAGCAGGGTCGCGCGGCCGGCCTGCATTCCCTTTTTCATACGGTCACCCTCCCGGAATCCCCGGCCCCGTCGCCCGGCCAGCGCCACCGCTTCAGGTCCCGGCTCCAGGCCAGAGCCAGGCTCGCCTCGCCGTGGGTCTCGCGCGAGGCGGTCGCCGCCTTGGGCGTACCGTGGAAGAAGAGCAGGTAACAGCCGAGGTCCGGATGAGCCCGCATATCGAGCACGAATCCCGCGGTCAACCGGCCGCCGGCCCAGGGCCATTGCGCCTGTGGAAGATCGAGCAGTCCTTCGTCCTGCCATTCGACCAAATCGCGCGACCGCTTGAGCCCGATCCCGTTGGCGGGCGAATGGAACAGCAGGTAGTCTTCGCCCCCGTCCAGGAGGCAGGCGTTCTCGCCCGCCCGGGCGGAGCCGGCCCAGGTCCAACTTGCCAGATCGCGGCTCCAGGAGCGGCTCATCCCGTTCTGCTTGTAGACGCACCACCATTTGGAGGAATCGGTCCGGTCCCGGATCAGAAAAGGGTCGATCATGCGTCCCATCTCCGCCACCGGGACGTCGGGCCCCTTGACCCGCAGCAGTTCCGGCTCGCCCCAGGTGTCGAGATCGGAACTCGTCATGGTCCACAGCCGCGCCGCCTCCGTGCCGTACAGTTCGTTGCCGGGCGTGGGGTAGGTCTGCAGGCAGAGCACCCAGCGGCCGTTGTGGCGGACGACGTTGCCGGGGCTCGAGAAGTTGAGGGCTTGGTCGCGCGGGGTGAGGCGGCGGGGCTCGGTCCAGTCCGCCAGGTTCCGGCTCCGGCTGGCGGCCAGATACAGGAAGTACCGGCCGTCCGGCTCGCGCTCGACGAGGGTGAAGAACAGGCGGAAAACGCCGTCGTGATAGTGGACGGCCGGATCGCGGAAAGCGAACCGGGGGTCGCCCCGGAAAAGAACCGGAGCTGGAATGCGCGCAAGATCGAGCCGTCCGTCCGCCTGTTTCACATTGCCCCGCCCTGTCGTTGAAAACCGTTTGGCTCACCGAGCCGCACAATCCGGGAATAGTGCCGTCTTCCTCTCTCCCGGTCAACGGGGGAATTCGTGCCCATCCGCTATTTGCTATCGGCTGTGCCTGCCATCCGGAGGGTCGAGCTCCTGCGAGACCGTCTTCCCCGCCACCCGCTCCCCCCTCGGCGGGTTCAGGCGGGCTTGTGGGGCAGACATGGGGCGGTTGTTGCACATGGGACTCCCTCCGCCCATCTCGCCCTTGGCGGGGGCCGTGGGCGGGTTTCAAGGCGATCCCGCCCGTGGCCGGGACGGTGCCGACTGCCCCTCCCGCCGTGGGCGTCCTGGGGGGGATCCCGCTGACCCCCTCGGCGGACGGACAGGGGGACCCCAAGGGGCATGGGATACGGCTTGAGTTGGTGGTGAAAGGGCGGTAGGATCGGGTAGTTTGCATTCAGGAACACCGCACAATGAAACTCAATCTGGCATTCTACGATAATGTCCGGTCAATCGAATGGTTCTCACGATGCGGGACGCCTGCAGATGGCAGTACGGATATTCGTTTTGTCCAACTTCAAGAACAAGCCCTCTTGCTGTTATCAAGCCCGCAATGGGCTGATGTTCGCACGGAAGCACAAGGCGATTTAACAGGCTACCTCGCAAAGCATCATTACGCATCGTACGGAGGGCACTGGAACAACCTAGCAAAAGAATCGCTCGCTCATCTAGAGGAACTGCATCTTTTAATCTATGAGGCTATGACCAAGGCAGGTCTTCCGGATGTCAGCAAGAGTGTATTGCTGGACATTAACAGAGCAGCTTTGGAAAACGCATATGCGACTGTCTTTCCAAAGGTGCCCAGGTTCTTTACCCGCCTTCTTGAGATATATCGGGTTGGGCGTCTTCCCTGTGGATGGACAGAACCATTGAAAGCATGGCCTCGTGGTTGCGTGATCGCATATTGACCATACGGCGTTCCTCCGCCCTGATGCTGGACGGGGCCGAGTCGATCGGCACCCCACGCCCTCGTGAACGGAGCTTGATCCAGGAACGGATCGGCGTATGATCGGGGGCAGACACGGGAGACACCAATGAAGCGCTTCCTTCCATTCCTCCTCGCCCTACTGGTCGTCGATCTGGCGGGGGCAGAGGGCACCAATGAGAAACAGGTTCCAGGGGTTGAACTCGCCCAGCCCGATTTAGTCACGAATATGGACTTTGCCGTGGTATCTGTTAGATGCGAGCCATTGCTCTTGTGGTATGGGATGTTTTACGAGCCCCCGATCCGCTGGGAAATCTCCGATATTCCGCCTTCTATACCAACAAACTCAATTCTGAAAATCGGGAAAGAGGTAAGGGGTTTCAGGCTTATCGCCGTTGATGAAAAGCAGGAAACCCGAGTGATTCAGGGGAACGAGGTGAAGACTGATGTAACAGAACTCACAATCCAATCTGGAGATCGCCAATTCAAAATGCGGAAAGGCGAACGTTTGCCCTACACAGAGAAATTTGCAACCTTTCGGGGGAACTCTCCGCAACCTGATGTGACAGTCAGGGTTGGTGATTCTTTTAAGATGATGGGAAGGTCATTCCTTTTAACTGATTTCAACGAGAAAACGGGTAGGTGCACGGTATTGGAAGAGGCGACAAATCGAATCTTGGATGTAAAGCCGATCGCACACTTTGGCATGATGATAAAAGCAAAGGCATTATGCGACGAGAATAAAGTCCCTGCTTTCAGATTTTATCTGGTAAATACGACGCTGATTGAAAGCCTTTATGGATCAGGGACAAACATCCGTGATTTCTTCGTGCTCGGGTCAGGATGGGAAACGAATAGGATGTATTGGGATAAAGGTTTAGGCATCCTGATTCGGGCTGGGAACAACCAGGAACTTGATTTCTTCGAGAAAAGGCTATCAATGCCGTCAATCTATATCGCTTCGATCAGCATCGCATTGCTACAGTAATCCCGCCCTGACGCTGGGACGGGAACGAGGCGGGGCGGTAGAGTGAGGAGGAATCGGGAATGCTCGCAGACATAAGGATCAGATGAGATGGGCAAAATTAAAATTAGTCTTCCGGCAGTTATCGCACTCTGTGTCCTGATAGGCGTAGTTACCGCTTTTGCTAAAAATGCGGGGTGGAACAACGACCAGAAACCCCCAGTCTCGTTAAAAGAAGCCCTGACATTGGCAGAGGCTGATTTGAAACAAGATGACGTGGAATTCTTCTGTATCGGGGCCTCTCTTGCCCGTACTTTTTCAGCAGGAGATTGGGAGTTGCACTATTCTTCCACCCAAGGCAAGGAACTATGGCTTTCCGTTGGATCGGACAAGAAGGTTCGGAAGAGCACCTCTGGCTTCAGTTATTGAAATCAACCAGACTGCGGGACTTCGCCCCCCCCTCGGGGCGGTAAGGACGGGCTACCACCTTGTGGCGTCCTGGGCGAGCCCGCTGAACCCATTGGCAGTCGGTCGGGGAGAACCTCAATGGCTCGGGATACGGCTTGATCTGGGAACGAGAGGGCGTATGATCGTGAGCGGATACGAGATGCACCCTCTGCTGGGAGATTGTCAATGAACCGCCTTCTGACAGCCTTTTTAATTGCCATGACAGTTCTTGGGGTGAATGGCGAAACGCTGACAGGTTCGGTCAATTCGCCGATCATCAAGGGAAGTCTTTCATCCAACGATGTTTCGGACATTCTTGCCCTAGCCCAAGCAGTTTCCTCCAGCCAAACGGTTTGGCTCATTCAAGAACGCCTGCTTGATAAAAAGCCTATGCGTGTTCCGTCAGCTTGCGTGTATTTTCGTTCAGGTTCTACGAGCGAGGTGGCCAGCATCGGCAAATTTTTCATATGCTATACATTTGATTCCGCCACGATGCGGGATAGAGTTCAAGCGGATTACGATCGGCGGGGCTTGTTGTCCGGATACGTCATTGCAGGGCGATGGTACTTGTTAGCAGATCAAGGTTCAGGAAATTATGGGATCATAAATTCAAATGCGATGGATAGTATCTTCTATGCCCGCGGTGATCTTGCCCCGGCCGAATTGCCAGGCATCGGTGATGCGATTACGAAAATCTTCCTTGAGAACGCCAAGATGAGTCAATACCTGCCTCCAACTTATCGGCATGTGAATGCGATCGAGAAGATGGCAGACGGGGATGTTAAGGTAACTGTTGGGAGCGGACGGGGCTACTCTATCGTGATACGGAAAACGAGCGAGGGCTGGATTGTAATATCGGTGAGTGAATGGATCACCTGATCAGGTTTCTGGCAGGCGTTCCTGCTCAACGGATAAGGGCATCAAGCCCCTGTGAACGGGGCTTGAATCAGGAACGGATCGGCGTATGATCGGGAGCGGATACGGGATGCACCCCCCCCCGTGACGCTGGACGGCCACTCGGGAGGCACAACGCCAACAGAGCGAGAGGAAACCGCACGATGAAACGATACGCAATCATGGTGCTGGCTCTTGTGTCGGCGGTTTCATTGGGAGAACGAAACGAGCGATCCCTGGAGAACCTTGCCAAGGCCAGCAAGGTTATCGTTGTCGGCACCGCCTCCAACATCCATACCAGAATGACGAATGGCACCAAAATCGCTTTTTCTCGGATCATCGTTCAGGAAATGCTGAAGGGACCTGCCACCAACAACATCCCGGTCTCATGGACCGTAGCACCCGTTATGGAAAATGTGTCCGATTTTACACCTCGGGTTGCCACCCCTTCTATCTGGCTTCTATGGCGATCATCGAAAAATGGATTCGAACTGACTTTCCCCGAGGAAGTGCAACCCACCAACTCAATCGAAGCGGTCAAACGAGCAATCGGAGATGCGACACGATGAACCGCCTACTTCCATTCCTCCTCACCCTGCTAGCACCGATCTGGCTGTCGCATCCAATACAACCATAAAGATTGCTGGCATCGCTCTGGACGACCATGACAACATAAAGATCACCACAATGTTTTCAGTGAAAAACGATCCTCATTTAATCACCTCAAAAGAGATCAGCAAATCCTTCATTGAAATCAGCGGTTCCGTTCAAACCAACATCCCGCTCACCTTTTCCGATGATGATCTCAAAAATTTCGATTCAAAAGCCATGCTTGTTACATTCTGGAAGATAATCAATGCGGGCACGCTTCCAGAGGGTCAGTACAAAGCCACATGGATCGGAGGTGGCTTCCAATCGAGCAATGTCGCCTTCACAGTTGACAGACCAGCCTTAAACAAAACTCGATCGAAGGGCAATATGAAGTTGTTTCCTGCAAAGCCCAAGGGGGAGACGCCCAGATGAACCGCCTCCTTCCATTCCTCCTCGCCCTGCTGGTTGCCAATTTGCCGGTCAGATCGGTTATGGCCGAAACTAAGGCTCCCGTGGATGACCCCATCGGCACCATCGTCCGAAAGTTGAATGCGAGTAATGGTCTCTGGATCAACGGACTATATCCCGATATTGACCTTCCACGGGATGCGAAGCCGGAAGCGGTTCTCGGGCAAGCAGTGAAGATGACAGGATTTGACCAAGGTCACATTAAGACTTATGAGATTCTGGAGACACGGCATATCCAACTGAACACTGGTCGTATGGAGTCCTACTCCGCTGCGGTAATCCAGTCCGATTTGGGAAGGAAGATTTTCCTTTTCAAGCCGGAAAAGAACAACCGATGGTGGACGCGTTTTTATGATGTGCCATAGGAAAAGCCGGCAGAAACAGCCAAGATCATTGCCCTCTTGGTTCTACTATTCGGACGGAACCAACTTCAGTTTCATTCACAATCGGCTTTACATCCGCCCCGTCCCCTGTAGCATTTATCCAGCGTATTGAATGTCGCATCACAGCCAAGGAGACGATCCATGAGCGGGAAAGCACGCGTGAAGAAAACGAGCGCCAAGCAGGCCGCGATCGAGTTCCGTTACAGCGCGGGCCCTGCCCGGGTCCCCTGGCACACGGTCGGCGAACGCTTTTCCGGAGCCGACGTGCTGGAAACGGTCAAGTTCCTCCTCCCGCCCGCCCCCGATGCCAAGGCCTACGCGGCGGCCCTGAAGAAAACGGAAGTTGCCCTCCGCGGCCTGGCCGGGCAAAGCGCCGGCGCCGCCAAGCTGACCCTGGGCAGCTGGGTCAAGAAGGCCGAAGAGGAAGCCTGCGCCAAGCTGAAGGTGAAGCACGCCTGCCTGCTCAACACGTGGACCGCCGGCATGGAGATCGGCTACAAGCTCGCGGGCCTGCGCCCGGGCGACGAGGTCATCGTCCCCGCCATCACCTTCGTGGCCACCATGGCCTACCCGCTCATGATCGGCGCCAAGGTCGTCTTCGCCGACGTCGACCCGCGCACGCTCGGCATCGACGCCGCCGACGTGGCGCGCAAGATCACGCCCCGCACCCGGGTCATCGTGCCGGTCCACATCGGCGGCTACGCGTGCGACATGGACGCCCTCATGAAGGTCGCCGCCAAGCGGGGCGTCTACGTCATGGAGGACGCGGCGCACGCCCTCGGCGCCACTTACAAGGGCCGCCAGCTGGGCACCATCGGCCACTTCGGCGGCTACTCCTTCCACGAGGTGAAGAACATCAACTCCTTCGGCGAAGGCGGCCTGCTGGTCTCCAACCTCCCCGCCGGCGCCCAGTTCGCCAAGGCGCGGTTCCTGGGGCTCGACTTCACCCGCGCCATCCCCAACTGGCTCTACGACATCACCGCCCTCGACGACCGCTTCGGCAAGCCCCAGGTCCCGAACAACCACTCCGTCTCGGAGATCCAGGGGCTCGGCTTCTGCCTCCAGTTCAAGCGCCTCGACAAGATCCTGGAGGCCCGCCGCCGCAACGCCGACTACCTGAACGCCGCCTTCGCCAAGGTGCCGGGCATCCTGCTTCCCCCCGCCGACACCGCCCGCACGCGCAGCAGCCACCACCTCTACCCCCTGCGCATCGACCCGAAGACGATCGGCGCGGACATCCAGGCGGTCCGCCGCAAGCTGAAGGAAAAGGGCGTCACGGAAATCCCGCACTTCGGCCCGATGTACCGCTTCCACATCCTGGAGCAGCTCGGGTACAAGCCCGACGCGATCGCGAAAACGTGCCCGAAAACGGAACAGGTCTTCAACCACGGCTTCACGCACCTGCCGCTCTATCCCCTGACGAAGAGCGAGCTGAAATACATGGCCTCGGCTGTGATCGACACCGTCCGGGAACTGAAGGCCGGCATCTGACCTTTCCGGGAGCGACACCATGGCCTATCAAGGCGTTCTGGATGATTTGCGGCGGGCGGTCCGGATGGAGCGGCCGCGGCGGATGCCCGTGCTGATGTGCAGCGAGGAGGCCGACGTGCGGCTGGCCGGAAGCCGGTACGACCGCTACAACTCCGACGCAAAGGAGATGATCCGCGTCCAGAGCGAGGCGATCGCCCGGTTCGACTACGACTGGGCCTGGCTCCAGGTGGACGACTGCCTGGAATTCGAGCCGCTCGGCGTCGGGGTCAAAGGCGGCGGCGATATCCTGCCCGCCACCTGCGGCTACCTGCCGCTCGAGGAAGGCTCGCTGCGCCGCCTTCGCGAACACGGCTACCGCGTGGAGGGGCGGATGCGCGTCCTGCTCGACGCCATCGCCGGCCTGAAATCCCGTTTTGGGGACACGGTCTGCGTCACCGGCCGGACGGCCGCGCCCTTCAGCTCGGTGACGCTGGCCTTCGGGATCCAGGAGACCATGCTGGCCCTCTACGACCGGCCGGAGCTCGTCCGCGACGCCCTCCGCTTCTTCACGGAGTACCAGACCCGCTTCGGCCTGGACCAGCTCAAGGCCGGGGCCGACGCCATCTGGCTTGGCGACTGCAACGCCTCGGGGCACCTGATCAGCCCGGCTCTCTACCGGGACTTCGCCTTCGTGCCCGCGGCCGCGGTGGCCAAGGCGTACCGGGAGGCCGGCGGAATCGTCCACTGCCACAACAGCGAGGAGCTGCCCGCCATGCTGGACGTACTGGCCGAGGTCGGCTTTTCAATTGTCAACTGCGGGCCCGGCATCGACCTGGCCGCAGCGCGCAAAGCCGTGGGGAAGCGCGTCTGCCTGTCCGGCAACGTGAACCCGATCCTGACGCTGATGAACGGCACGCCCGACCTGGTGAGGGCCGAAGTGCGCCACATCCTGGATACCGTGAGCGTCCAGGGCGGCCACATCCTGTGCTCGGGCGAAATGGTTCCGCGCGACACCCCCGAGGCCAATATCCGCGCCTTTGTCGAGGAAGCGAGACGCGAGAAGTAGTGTTGCGTCAAGAAGGGTTCAGCGGGACCTACGGGACCGCTGTCAACCCCATCGGCAGCGGTACCGCGAGCAGGCGTCAAGGCCTCTTGCTTCAGACTGAAGTTGCCCGATCCGCTTACGCCGAGCAGGGTTCAGCGGGACCTACGGGACCGCTGTCATCCCTCTCGGCAGCGGTCCCGTAGGTCCCGCTGAACTCCATCCCCCTCGGCAGCGGTCCCGTAGGTCCCGCTGAACTCGACTCCGTTTCACCCAGAGAGCTTAACGGTGCGCCCGCTCTTTGCGGAACGGTAGCAGGCGTCGAGGACGAGCTGACTGCGCAGCCCCGCTTGCGCCCAATCCCCGGGAAGCTTCCCCGCCAGGACCGCGTCCCCGAACGCCTCCACCTCCGCGCGGTACAGGTTGACCGCCCGGGGCTTGACGTCGATGCCCTTCGCGGACGCGCGCGCCTGTTTGGCGTCATAGCCCCCGGCCTTGCCCAGGCAGGCCCTCATGACGCCGGCGGAGCCCTGGCCGATCGTCCCCTCCGCCAGGATCGCGCCGGCGGAGCCGTAAAGCTCGAGCCGGTTCCGGCTGGCGAAATCGGGGATGCAGAAGAACGTGTCCACCGTGGCCTGCGCGCCCGAGGCGAACCGCAGCAGCACCGTGGCGCTGTCCTCCACCGCGTACTTGTGCACCAGCCCGGCGGTCAGGCAGCGCACCTCCGCGGCCGGCCCGAGGAAAAGCTCCAGCAGGTCGATGCAGTGCCCGCCCAGGTCCATCAGCGACCCGCCCCCGCCCAGAGCCGGATCCTGCCGCCAGGCGCCCTTCATCGGCGGATACCAGCACGAGAGCTGGGCCCGCGCATAGACGGGGGTGCCGAGCCGGCCCTGCCGGATCCACTCCCGCGCCTGGACGTGCTGGGACTGGAACCGCATCATGAACGCGGGGGCCAGCAGGAGCCCGCTCGCCTTGAACGACTCCGTCATCCGCCGGACCTGCGCCGCCGTGAGGCCGAGGGGCTTCTCGCACAGCACATGTTTCCCCGCGCGGCGGCAAGCCTCCGCCTGGGCGGCGTGGGCGTTCGCCGGCGTGGCGATGTAGACGGCGTCGATGTCGCCGGCCAGCAGTTCCTCGATCGACGCGGCCGGCCGCGCCTTGAACTGGGCGGCCACCGCCGCGTTGACGGCGGGATCCAGGTCGTAGACGGCCTTGAGCACGCCGTTGCGCGCCGGGCCCATCCCCTCGGGAATGGTCCTGCGCCGGGCGATGCCGCCCGATCCGATGACGCCCCAGCTGATCTTGCGTTTCATGGCGACTGTTCCTGTTTGGTTGACGTTTGCGGCGGCTGTCCGGCGGGCCCCTTGCCCGGCGTCCCGCTGGCCCACGCGAGATAGCGGTCGGCGACCTGGCCGCAGGTTCCGACAAACGCCTCCCCGCTCCGGTGGAGGCGGCCCAGTTCGTCGATAACCGGAAACAGGAACTCCTCCACGGGGTCCTTCCAGCGCTCGGAGGGCACGACCAGGTTGATCGGGTGACACAGCAGCGTGAAGACGGCCTGCCGGGCGATCGCATCGCGGCAGCGCGCGAGCCAGACGGGCACGCCGCCCGCCGGCGTACGATCAAAGGGGATTCCCTTGCCGGCGCAGTAGGCGCGGACGGCCTCGACGAAGGGGCGGTTGGCGGACTCGTCGGCCGCCCAGATGCACCAGTCGTAGGTCTGGCTGTCGAGCGGGATCTCGACCACGGGATAGACCGTTTCGCCCAGCTGCATCCGGAACGGGGCCGGGCCGAACCCGCCGCCGGGCGTCAGGAAGTCGTCGATCGACACGTTGCTCGCCCAGGCCAGCCCGAGCTCCGCGATCGCGTCATAGGTGTATTCGTTGAAGTGGCCGTAGGGAAGGCGGGCGCCGCGCACGGTCCCGGGAAAATGTTTCTCCAGCGCCGCGACGCCGTCGCGGAGCTGCTGCCGGTTTTCCTCGGGCCCGTAGTGGCCGGCGTAGACGTCCTCGCCGCCGTAGCGCGCGTTCAGCTCGTGCAGGTAGCCGTGCGTCGCGATTTCCGAGCCGCACTCGAGCATCCAGCGGACGAATTCGGGCCCCTGCTCCTCGACCATGCGGCCCACGACGTTGAAGGTGGCCGGGATGCCGGCGCGGGATAGCCGGGCGCAGATGCGGCGGTAGTTGGCGATTTCGCGGGCCATGTCGCCCGTCCCGTTGCCATACGTGCCTTCCACGTCGAAGGTCAGAAGGAGAGCCGCCTTTGCCCCGTTGGGCCAGGCCGTGCCCGCAGGCAGCGGGTCGCGGGCGCGGACGCCTTCCGGCCGGCAACCGCCGAAACAGAAGCCGCCGTAGCGCCCCTTCTTGCACCGGGCCTGCTCGATCAACGAACGTTCGGCCTTTTTCATGGAAGAAGTCTACGTGAAAAATGAAACTATTCAATGCTGCTCATCGGGGGAAATAAGGCTTTACCTGTCCACCCATGATGTTTATTATATGATAGTTTTGTGTTGTCTTCTAAAAAATGAGTAACGCCCTAGAAAAACGCGACGGCGCCTCCTTCGCAACTCTGCGATTTGGGGATCATGCCGTTTGCCTGTATGACCACGAACTGGACAAGCTGAAAGTCCTGGTCGCCATGGTCGAGCAGGCGCTTGATCGGCGCGAAAAGGTGTTCTGCGTGATCGAGGAGTCCGGGCAGGATTCCCTGCTCCGTGAGTTGCAGCGGAACAACAGGGATGTAACCGGGCTTCAGAAAAGCGGGCAGCTTTCGTTCCTGTTTCCCGATGCGACGGCGCGGCGGAACGAGGGAGCCAATGCGCAGGCGCTGCTGACCTTCTACGAGACGGCGCTGTACCGGGCCACGGCCCAGGGCTTTACCGGCCTTTGCGCGCTGTCGGTCATGGACGCCTTTCTTCCCCTGCACGGGGACGACCGGCCGCTGCTGACTTTCGAGTCCTCGCTTCACACGAAGGACTTCGCCTCCAAGAGCATCATGGTCTGCTTCTACTGCAAGGCCTCGCTGCGCCCCGCCCTGCTCATGGAGATGATCAAGTGCCATCCCTGGATCATCCTGGGCGGCCAGCTGAACTGCAATTCCTTCCATCTTCCGGCCAACGTGGTTCCCAACGCGGGCCGGGTCGAATCCGAATTGGCCCAGGCCGTGCAAAGCCTGGCGGAAGCAAACAAAGAGGAACAGGCGCCGCCCGCGCCGGAGCTTCTCCCGGCGGAGCCGCCGGCGACCGACAAGACAATCCGGCTGCTCAAAGCGCTGAACGCCTGCTATCCCGTCATTTTCAAGGCCGAGCAGGAAAAGGCGCTGTTCGAGGAGATCTGCCGCCTCCTCGTGGCCCAGGGGGGCTATCGCATGGCCTGGGCCGGCCTCACCGACCACGGGCCCGAGCGGCTGATCCGGCCCGTCGCGGAGTCGGGCTTCGAACCCGGCTTCCTGGGCTCCCTGCACGTCAGCTGGGCGGCGGGGGCGGGAGCGGGCCCCGCGGGAGCGGCCATCCGGTCGGGCGAACCCGTCATCCTGCGCCAGATCCAGAGCAGCCCGGCCCACGCTCCCTGGCGCGAGCAGGCGGCCCGGCGGGGCTACGAGTCCGCCGCCTGTCTTCCGATCACCGACGGCAACCAGTCCCTCGGCATCCTGAACCTGTTTTCCGCCGAGGCGGACGCCTTCGGGCATGACGAAACGGCCGGCCTGCAGCAGCTATCCCGCTCGATCGGGATCGGGCTGACGGCGCTGCGCAACCGGATCGGCCAGGGTCGCCTGGAGGACAAGCGGCTGTTCCCGGATGCCATCCTGCGGACCCTGGACCAGCCCGTGGCCCTGCTGGACGCGGACGGCGTCATCCTGTTCGCCAACGCCGCCTTCCTGCGCGCCTGGGAATGCGACCACGAGGAGGACGTCCGCGGGCAATCGCTGGCCGCCATCACCGACCGCCCCGAGCAGACCGCTTCGCTGCTGCGCCAGCTCTGGGAGACGGGGCACGCGTTCGGCCTGGTCCGGAGCCGCCTGAAAAGCGGCCGCGACCTCAGCACGCCGCTGGATGCCACCGCCATCCGCGATGAAATGGGCCGCCCCGTCCGCATCCTGGCGCTCTTCGGGCCCGGCGCGGAAAACCGGCTGCAGGAAAAGTGGCTGACCCTCGAGCGCGATCGCGACGAACTGCTGGCCAAGATGGAGAAAATGTCCGCCGAGCTCAAGGCCGCGCACGACGCGGCCGAGGTTGCCAGCCACACGAAGAACGATTTCCTGGCCGGGATGTCCCACGAACTGCGCACGCCGCTCAACGCCATCATCGGCTTCTCGGAGGTGCTGCTGGAGCCCCACTTCGGGGCGCTGGCGCCAAAACAGGCGGAATACCTGAACCACATCCTCGAAAGCGGCCTCCACCTCCAGGGGCTGATCGACGACATCCTGACGATTTCCAAGGTCGAAACCGGCAGCCTGGTGCTGCAGCCCAGGCCGGTAGCCCTGCGCCCGCTGCTGGACGAGTGCCTGGCCCCTTTCGGCTCCAAGTGCGAGAACCAGGGGCTGTCGCTGCGCCTGATCGTCCAGGAGTCCGCGTGCGACCTGACCTTCCAGGCCGATGCGGGCCGGCTGAAGCAGGTGCTCGCCAACCTGCTGGACAACGCCGTCAAGTTCACGCCGGAAGGGGGACAGATACTGGTCACCGCCCGGCTGCTGGAAACCGCCGAAAGCGCCCAGGAGAATCCGGCCTACCCGTCCCCCTACTCCCTTCCTCGCATCACCCAGCGCCAGCCGGCCGTCACGTTCCCCTGCGTGGAAATCGTGGTGTCGGATTCCGGCATCGGGATCGACAAGGATCACCTCGAAACCGTCTTCTCGGAATTTTTCCAGGTCCGAAACAGCCCCCACCGAAAACCGGCCGGCACGGGATTGGGCTTGGCTTTAACCCGGCGGTTTGTCAACATGCACGGCGGTCAGGTTTGGGCGGAGAGCGCGGGCTCGGGAAAGGGAAGCCGCCTGGTTTGCATTCTCCCGCTTAACGCCCAACCAGAGTCCTAGGAGCGTATCATGGGTTCGGCAACCATCCTGATGATCGAAGACAACACGATCAACATGAAGTTGTTTTCCGTGATGCTGGAGTCGGCGGGCTATTCCGTGCTGTGGGCGGAAAATGCCGAGGAAGGCATTCCCCTGATCGAGCGGGAAATGCCGAACCTGATCCTGATGGACATCGGCCTGCCGGGAATGGACGGGCTGGAAGCCACGCGCCGGCTGAAGGGCAATCCGCAGACGGCCTCGATCCCGATCATTGCCGTGACCGCCCACTCCCTGCAAAGCGACCGCGAGGAAGCCATCCGCGCCGGCTGCACGGAGTATATCGCCAAGCCCGTCCGCATGAACCATTTTCTCGACACGATCGCCGGCGTGCTGGCGCCCCGGCTCAAAACCTAGATCGCCCGCCAGGCATCACCCAGCAGCTCCGCCCGCCAGCCGCGTAACAGCCTGTGCCGCTCGGGGGAGGCCGCCGGCCCGTCGGCCAGCAGCTGCATCACATCGGCCTTCGACGCTACCAGCCTGGGATCCAGCCGCCGCGCTTCCGCCCGGGCGTGGATCAGGGCCGAGAGCGCCTGGATGCGGGCCTTTCCCAGAGCCCGCTCGTCGGGCTGCACAGGCGGCTGCGGCCACTGCGCCTCGGGCAGATCCAGGCCGCGCCGCACGCCGGCCAGCAGCTGCGCCCCGTGGCGGCGGGCCATCCGCGGATCGAGCTCGCGGCACTTCATGAAATCGGCCTCGTTTTCAGGCAGCGCCCGGGCCACCGCGATCAACTCCTGATCGGTCGCCACGAAGCCCCTGGGCAAGTCGGCTTCGCGGGCGGTCCGCTCGCGCCAGGCGGCCAGCTCCCGCAGGACGGCGAGGTTGCGCCGCGGCAGGAACGCGGCGGCCTTGAGGCGCAGGTAGGCCTCCTCCGGGGCCCGCTCCTCGTAAACGGCCTGGTCAAACAGCGCGGCCAGCTCCTCGTCCAGCCAGCCCTCCACGCCCGAGGCCCGGGCCTTTTCGCGCAGCAGCGCCGCCGCCCGGGGCATGTGGACCACATCGTCGACGGCATACTCCAGCTGGTGGCGGGAGAGCGGCCGCGCCGTCCAGTCCGTGCGGGTGTGCCCCTTGGGCAGGTGCACGTCGAGCAGGTCGGCCAGCAGGTTCTGGAGCGAAGTCTGCCCGTCCATGCCGGCGAAGCCGGCCGCGAGCCGGGTGTCGAACACGCGGCGGGCCGGCACGCCGGCGGCCCGGTTCAGGATCATCAGGTCCTGGGGCGCGTCATGCAGGATCTTCTCGATGGCGGGATCGGCCAGCATCCCGGCAAGGGGCGAGAGGTCGGGCACGGCGACCGTGTCGATCAGGAAGCAGGTTCCGTCGGCAAGCGCGAGCTGGACCAGCCCCAGGATCGGATAGAACGTGCGCTCCCAGACGAATTCCGTGTCCAGCACCACACAGGGTTCGCCGGACAGCCGGGCGGCCAGGGCGCGCAGGGCGTCGGGCGTCTGGATGAAAGAGTGATCATGGCCATGGGAATGAGTCATGGGACAACCTTACCACTCTGAAAGGCGGCCGTAAAGGCCTACCCCAGCAGGATGCGGACGACGTCGGCAGCGCTGAAATCGGGACGCTCCGGGGTGCAGAACCGGGCGATGCCGGCGAAGGCGTCGCCCAGGGTCAGCAGGCGCGGCTCGCTCGTTCCGCCGGGCAGGCGCTGGCCCAGGCCGATGTTCGCCAGCAGGCCGTTGCAGACGCATTTGCGGCCGGCCATATCGGCCTCCTTGCCGCCCTTGGCCAGGTAGCTGGCCTCCGGCTCGGCGGGACAGCGGAAGCCCACGGCGCCGTCTTCGCGGCGGTAGGCCTCGCGCAGATAACCGAGGTCGCAGATCCGCCGGCGGTCCAGATAAACGTCCGCCTCGGAAAGAGTCCCTTCCAACTGGGCAACCTTGAACGGGAAACCGGTGGGCGAGGCCACGGGGTCGGTGAAGACCCGGGCCTCTCCGGACAATGCTTTTCGCACCAGTGCGAGGCGGGTTTCGGGGAGCAGACCCGACTCCACGCAGAGGGCGAAGGCCGTTCCGACCTGCACGCCCGCCGCGCCCGCGTCCAGGGCCGCCTGGAGCTGTTCGGGCGAATCGTACGATCCGCCCAACCAAAACGGAAGCCCCAGTTTTCGAAGAACGGCCATATCGACCTTGTCGCGCGGCCCGTAGATCGGCTGGCCGTCCGCTGTCAATTGAAGGGCGCCGCGCGGCGGGGCGTTGTGCCCGCCGGCCTGGGGCGTTTCCACGATGAAGCCGTCGACCCGCCCGGTCGCCTTGCGGAGGAACATCGTGGCCAGGGCGTCGGAGGAGATGATCGGCAGGAAGTCGGGCCGGCAGAGGGGGGGGAGGGTGACGCCTTCCTCCAGGTAGACGGAAGGATCGAAGACGGTGCGGACTTCCGTGTCGGCCTGGGCGCCCAGGACGCGGATGGAATAGGTGGCCGGCTGGTGGTTCGCGAGGGCGTCCAGCACGCCCGGCATTTCGACGGCGATGCCGGCGCCCACGATGACCACCGCCGCGCCGGCCAGCATCGCACCGTAGATGGACGGCAGGTGGGGCAACTGGATCTTTTCCAGGTAGTTGATCCCGACCGGATGGGAATGGCCCTCCCTGGCAAGGAACAGCTCGACGAAATTGGAGACGATGCACAGCTCTTCAAGCCCGCGGGGGCTGCGGATGGCGTGCATGCCGACCGACTTGTAGGGCGCGTCGTCCTTCCGGCCGTCGGGGACGAACAGGGCGTCCAGAATCCGCTGCGCCATCTTGGGAAAACAGAAGTGGCTCAAGGCGCGACGGACGTGCCCGCCCGGGTCGCCGTCCTGGAGCCGCCGGGCCAGGACGATATCAAGGGCCGTGCCCGAAACCACCCCGAGCTGTCCCAACTTTGATACGGCCTGCGCCAGGCGCCAATGAGAGACGCCCACGCCCATGCCGCCCTGTATAATTTTCGGCAGACTGATGTGCATTCCGTTATAGTAACAGAAAACAATAGGGCAATCTACTAAAGATGACCAATTATTAATTTTTGCATATCATACCACCTAAGATGCGTTCAACCCTGCCGCGAAATGCCGCGAGCCTGGTCGAGGCGTCGCTTGACCCAGCGGAGCGCCTTGTATTCCTTAAGCTTGCGCTTCACCCGGCGTTTGACCCTCGGAACCAGCAGGCTCCCGAAGAAGAACTGCAGGTCTCGCCGGGCGGACTTGTCCACCCAGGCCGTCCCCGTGCACTGCCGGCACATGTCAGGTATGTCGCCGCTCAGGAACTGCTTCCGCAAGGCGTTGTAGGCTGGGCCGCGCCAGATCTCCGCGAAAGTCGAGTCCCGCAGGTTGCCCATGGAGACCGGCGAGGCGCAGCAGGGCAGGATATCGCCGGTGGCCGAGACCAGGGCCCGGTTCCACAGATCGAAGCATTGCTTACGGCGGCCGCGATTGTCCACCACATCATTGCAGCCCTTGCGGTCCTCTTCAAACTGGTCCGGCGGCTGGAGCACGATCTTGACCCCGTTGCCCTTCGCCACGCGCAGCCCTTCCTCGTAGAGGCCGCGGCCCAGCGCCTTGTGATGGGCGGCCACGGACTCATTTTCCAGGCCGGGATACTCGCCCATGGCCTGGAGGCAGAGCTGCTCCGCCCCCAGCTCGCCCGCCAACTGCACCACGCGCGGGAACTCGCCGATATTGGTCTTCATCCCCACGAAGGCCAGGTCCAGCCGCGGCTGTTGACTGCCCAGCTTCTTCTTCCAGGCGTTGATATAGCCAAGGCCTTTCAGGATGTCCTCGAAGCGGCCGGGGGGCCGGATGATGGAATAGGTTTCGGGCGTGGCCGCGTCCAGGCTGATGGTGAGCTTGTTGAGGTCGTGCTCCACCAGCTGCCTCGCCAGGTCGTCGGTGATGAGCGTCCCGTTGCTGATCGTGTAGACGTCCGAGCCGAGCGACTTGATCGTCTTCAGCATGCGGATGTAGAGCTCGGGATGCAGGAACGCCTCGCCCCAGACGCCCGTCAGGTCCAGCGATTCGATGTACGGGAGAAGCGGGATCAGCCGCTCGAACGTCTCCCATTTCATCACGTTGTTTTCCGCCGTGTTGACCGTGTGGTGCGTCTTCGGGCACATGCGGCAGCGGAGGTTGCAGAAGGAGGTGAGCTCAATGATCAGGTGGCGGGGCAGCGGCACCTGCCGGCCCGCCAGAAACCATTCGTTGCATGCGTTCATCGTATTTCGCCGCCATCCCGTAAATTTTTCTGCCGCTGATCAAATCGAATTATCAGGGAAAGGTGCGGCTTTTGCAATCCTGTCCTGCGGCAATCGGAGCATTCTCATGGACGAAGCGCACGATCGACTCCTGTTCGCGGCGGTCCCGGCAGCGCGTATAGATGAGGAACCGCCCCTGCGACAGGACGTCGATTTTTTCGCGGATCTGGTCCGGGGTCAGGCTCATCATCACGATCTTCGCCTGGGCGCCCGGAAGGAGTTCGGGCAGGATGTCCTCGGGCTTGGGGGTGTTCGGGTCCTGCCGCCAGTTATACATCGTCAGCGCCGGCATGGCGCTGAGGTTGTCCATCTGGTGGTAGGCGCAGGTGTGGAAATGGAGGAAGGCGCCGCCGTAGCGCCGGCACAGGGCGTCGGTGTAGGGGACGCCGAACTCGGCATAGTGGGCCGGCGACATCAGGCCGGCCGAATCGTCGCTCAGGAACGGCACGCAGCGCTCCATCCAGAGGCTGTGGGCCAACGCACCGTACTCGGTCTTCCTCACCCGCGCGGCGATCGCGTCGTACAGCCACGTCAGGGCGGCGTCGGACCGGCGCAGCAGCGCATGGACCTTCTCCGGCTCGGTCGACAGCTCCAGGTAGAGCTCGCTCCCGCGCACCATCGAGGCCCACTCGAGCGGCGTGTGATACCCTTCCAGGAAAACGTAGCACTTGCCCGCCATCCGGTCGGCCATCTCGTTCAGGGCGGCCGTCACGCGCTCGAGCCACACCGTCTCCCGCCCCCACTGAAACTCCAGCGCCTCGTCCAGCGTCGTTCCCACCTCGGGCGTCCAGCTGGTGTTGGCCCCGAACTGCATGTCGCCCAGCAGCATGCCGCCGATGATGCCCGTGCCGTAGCGCGGCGAGAGGAAGGGAATCCAGTCGTCGGGATAGTCCGCCCGGGCGGCGAACCGCGTCTCCGCGTAGTCGCACAGCCGCCGCGGCATGAGGAGCGGGTCGCGCTCGAAGTCCAGGGCCTCCAGAGGCGGAAGCGGCGCCCGGATCCAGTAGGGATCCTCCTCGTCCAGGGAGGTCATGATGAGACAGCCCCGCCGGGCCTGCTGCAGGGCGCGGTGGCGGGCGACACAGTCGGCGAAATTCGCCTTGTACGCGAGGGAAGGAATGGCCGTCATGACGGGGCTCCGGCCCTGAGGTCGGGCAGCACGGCGCGGGCCACGCGCAGGACGTTCCCGCCGATGATCTGCCGGATGGCGTCGTCCGACGGTTTCAGGATGGACAGGGCCGCCTCGCGCCCCCGTGCGATCTGCTCGTTCATGCCGACTCTCTCCCAGGCCCTGTTGACGCAACAAGGCAGCACATTAGCCGATCGTTTCCCGTCGTGCAAGCCCCGCTGACAGCCCCTGCCACCCGCCATGCCGACATTACTCTGATCTGTCTTGACCGTAAGCGGGCAGAAAAGCTACTATTACAATAATACCGTTTACTATTCCGCGCCGCCACTCTGGAGGGGAACCCATGAAAATCGGCTGTGACCGCCTATCTCGTCAATCTTCCATACTCCTTTCCTTCTTCTTCCTGCTGTTCGCTCTGGGCGCCGGCAGCGCTCGCGCCACAACCATCACCAGTGTCGGCTCCGGGATGTGGACCAATCCGGCGGCCTGGACGCCCGCCCAGGTCCCCACCCCGATAGACGATGTGGTCATCGCCACCGGCACCACGAACATGATCGCCACAAACTCCGTCACCAGCATCGCCAGCCTGACGATTCAACCCAACGGCATGTTGACCCATGCGTCGAACACCACGACCGCCGTCGGCGAGAAATTCAAGGTCGTCCTGAGCATCGCCAACGACCTGACGATCGAGGCAGGCGGCCAGATCAATGTGGATGGGCGGGGATACGCCTACCAGCAGGGGCCTGGACCCGCAACGGGCGTGGGCGGAGCCGGGCACGGAGGAATTGGCGGAACACAGGTCAACCCGTACCAGGTCGGAAAGACCTACGGATCGATCGTGTCGCCCACGAATTTTGGTAGTGGCGGGTACTATGCAGGGCAAAACGGGGGCGGTGCCGTTCAATTAATCGTAGGTGGCACCACGCTGGTGCACGGCACCATCACCGCCTCGGGCAATAACAACTCGGGCAACTTTTATTATGGTTCATCCGGCGGTTCGGTGTTTCTGACGACCGCGTTTCTGACGGGCACGGGCAGCATCAGCACGCGCGGCGCTCCGATCACAAACGCCAGCTTTAGCCCGGGGGCCGGAGGACGGGTGGCGGTGGTCCTGACCGGTTCGACCAGTTATGGCGATATCAAGTTGGATGCGTATTCGGGAAAATGCCCCACCGGCGGCAAGAACGGCGCGGGCGGCACCGTCTACCTTGAGCACACGGGGCATACGCCCGGCCAAGGGGTGTTGGTCGTGGATTATGGCAACATTATGCCCTACATGGTCGGTTGCATAACGGTTCAGAACGGCCTGGCCGCATCGTCGAACATGTTTTCGGAGATCATCCTCACCAACGGCGGCATGTATGGGCTGGACACCAATGACGTGCTCACGCTGCCCAGCGAGACGACCATCAAAGGAGACCCGACCAACCAGAATGACGGAATCTGGATTGGCGGCACGCTGAACGTCCCAGCCACGTTTACCACCTACTCGAACTACTACATCGCAGCCTATCTTCCGAATGCGACCTTCAACTGCGGACCCTACCTGACGCTGGGGAGCAATGCCATCTTGCGGATCAATGCGCCATTCGTCTTGAATTGCCCGCTCACGATCGCGGCTGGAGGTCTCGTGGATCACTCTAAAAACGAGGGGGTCGAACTCTATAAGATCGATTTAACAGTCATGGGAGACCTCGTCATTCAGAAAGGCGGCGCCATCAACGTGGACGGCAGGGGGTACGCCGCCCAGTATGGACCCGGCAAGTTTATAGCCGGGAATGGGGGGGGAAGCCATGGCGGTACTGG
>JBIIYJ010000149.1:0-12438 GCA_044346855.1 Kiritimatiellia bacterium | reverse complement strand
TGCTGGCCCGGCTTTGCAAGGGGCCGGTGATCGGCCTGTGCCACGGCCTGTTCGAGAACCTGGCCCTCATCAAGCGCCTCTACAAGCTCAAGGGCGAGGAGGAAATCGCGGTCAAGTACGCCGGGCTCAACCACTTTTTCTGGATCACCGAGGCCCGGGCCGGCACGGTGGACGTGCTGGCGGATTGCGCGAAGCGCCTGAAGAAGCAGGGGTTCACGGAGCTGCTCAAGGAAGCCTATGCCGACCAGATGGGCTTCAAGTCCAAACGCGAGGTGGCCACCGAGCTGTTCCACCAGACCGGCGTGATGCCCTATCTTGGGGACAGGCACACGTCCGAGTTTTTCCCGTGGTACATCACCGACCCGAAGAACCTGGCGGCCTACAAGCTCGTGCGCACGACGATCGCCGAGCGCAAGGCCGGCAAGCGGCGGGGCGCCGCGCGGCTGAAGGAGATGATCAGGGGGCCGATTCCCGAGGCCTACAAGAAGCGGACGCGCGAGACGGCCGCCGACATCATCTCCGCCCACAGCCAGGGGCATGCGTTTACCGATGTGGGGAACGTGCCGAACATCGGGCAGATCGCCAACCTGCCCCGCGGGCTGGTGGTGGAGACGGCGGTGCGGGTGGACCGGACGGGCGTGACGCCGATCGCGTTCGGCGACCTGCCGCCGGCGGTCCTGGGTTTCGTGGCGCCCTACGCCCACGTCTTTCCCGCGCTGGTGGACGCCTGTTTCCGCAAGGACAAGAAGCAGGCGCTGCTGGCACTGCGGCTGGATCCCGTCTGCTCGCGCCTGAACGGGAAGCAGGTGCGGCAGATGGGCGAGAAGCTGCTCGCCGCCCACAAGCCCTTCATCACGGCGTTTTAAGCGAGGCCCCTTTGCTCTTGACTGGCCACGGCCATGGGGGACACTATTTATCTTTCATGGAGGTGTGTCATGCGTGTCAGCAAAAGTTCTTCCAGGAAACCCGGTTATCCCAGCAAGCGCCAGTTTCTCGCCGCCCTCGGGGTTGGCGTCATGGCGGCCGCCTCGCAAGCCGAACCGCCGAAGCTGGGCGGGGTTCCGCTCCCTCCCAAGGCCGCGGTCGAGAAAGAGATCGAGCCCGCCCGCCTGCTCGGCGACATAGCCGTTGTGCCAAAAGGCACCAATGCCGTGACAGTTCCGCCCGCGGCCACCAACGCGGTCCCGCGCTTGCCGGGCAAGCCCGCTTCGCCGAAGTAGCGGATGGATGTCACGCTTTGCCTGACGCACGCCTGCAACCTGGCCTGTGCTTATTGCTACGCCGGCCGCAAGTCGGGCCGGCATATGTCGTGGGAGATTGCCCGGCGCGCCCTCGACTTCTCCTTCGACCAGACCCTGCGCCAGGCGCGTCTCCTGGGCTCGCCGCCCGCCGTCCAGCTCGGTTTTTTCGGAGGCGAGCCGCTGCTCCGGTGGCCGCTCATGAAGCGGGCGACCCTGTATGCGGAGAACGAGGCGGCGCGGCTGGGGATTCGGCTGGCCAAAACCGTCACCACCAACATGACCCTGCTGGACGAAGCCAGGGTGGGTTGGCTGAAAGCCCATACGTTCCACGTGGGACTGTCGCTGGACGGCAATGCGGCGATGCACGACACCCTGCGCCGGTACCGGAACGGCCGCGGCTCGCACGAGGCCTGCGCGAAGGCGCTCGCCTTCTTTGCGGGGCCGGAGGCCGGGGCCGAGGTGATTGTTGTGGCGGATCCGCGCAACGTGGCGCACCTGGCGGAGTCGGTGGAATGGCTCATGGCCCGGGACATCCGCCGGATCTCCCTGAATCCCAACTTCTACATTGATTGGCCGAAGTCGGCGCTGATGCTCTGGCGAAAGGGCTATGACCGGGTGGCCGGGCTGTATGTCGACCGTTACCGGGCCGGTCAACCGGTGAAGGTGAACGTGATCGACGGCAAGATCCGCGTGCGCGTGAAGGAGGGCTACGAGGCCTGCGACCGTTGCGGGTTCGGCGAGAAGGAGATCGCCGTGGCGCCGGGGGGCAACTTGTATCCCTGCGAGCGGGTGGTGGGGGATGACACGCGGGCGGAGTTGCGCATCGGGAACGTGTTCGACGGGTTCGACTCCGGGCGCCGAGGCCGGATCCTGGCCAGTCGGGGCAGCCGGACCGCCGCCTGCCAGGACTGCGGCCTGCGCGAGCGCTGCATGAACTGGTGCTGCTGCATCAACCACGCCACCACCGGCGCGATCGACCAGGTGGCCGGGATCGTCTGTTTCCATGAGCGCCTCGCCATCGCCGCGGCGGACCGCGCAGCTGAAACGCTTTACGCGGAACGCAATCCCGCCTTCATGGCCGCGTTTTACGGGTGAATTAACCCGCCCTATTCACGAAGTAGCCCCGACTGTAAGCCTATTCCGCCCGCGTGTTCGGCAGGGGCGTATCCTGAACAAGGTTTTTCGACTGGATGAATCGCAGGTTACCCCGATTGAAAAAGGTGCTCCGGGGGGATAGGGTTGACGCGACGACCACAAAAGGAGAATCAGGATATGAAGAAACGGACAATCATGCTGTCAGCCACCTTGCTGGCGGCCTGCGCGACGGTGGGCGCGGCCATGGGAAACAAGACGGAAAGCAAATCCCGGAACACCGGGTACAGCGTTCCGGAGAGCGCTCCGATGTCGGCCCCGTCCACCAATGTGAATGAAGGCGCGACCGGCAAAGTCTGGCGCAGCAGCACGGGCCCCACGGATAGGCCTGTGCTGATCGCCCAGGCTACGGCGGGCTCGGCCGGCGGCGTAGGGTCGCGAACAGGCACGGGCGCGGGCCCGACCACGGGCACGGGCGCGGGTTCGACCCTGGGCACGGGTCCGCTGACGACGGATACCGGCCTGGGCCCGACACCAGGCACGGACATGGCTCCGGCCATGGGCAGGGAAGCCAGGACCAATGGCATGAACGGCGCCGTCCGCAGCACGCTTGAGCCGAACGCCGGTTCGCTGGGGACCGGCATGGGCACGGGTAACGGAAAAGGGACAGGAAATGGAACCGGAACGGGCACAGGCGCCGGAACCGGAACAGGAATGAGCACGGGTGGAGCCGGATCGGGACTCTAGCTGGTTCCGTCGTTTCCAGTCATGCTGGTGAAGAGAAAAAAGAAGGAGAACACGATGAAGATGAAGGTCATGACGGTCGGCCTGATCCTGGCATCAGGCGCAACCTTGTTTGCCATGGGGAACAAGAACGACAACAATAATAATAATGCGATGGGATCCCGCGGGTATGATTCCACTTACTCATCCGGCGTTTCCACGGGAATGATGAAGCGGGGCTCGACCAACGGCGTCTCGGACTGGGGTAACGGCGACATGGGCACCCGGTCGAAGACGGGCGCCGGCACGATCAACTCTGGCGCGGGCGCGGGCACCGGCGCGGGCACCGGCGCGGGCGCGGGCACCGGCGGCACGAGCTTCTAACCCGCCAGCGGTCTGAAAGTCCCCACTGTCTAGCAGGCGGTGGGGACTTTTTCGAATCGTGATCGTAATCGTAATCGAGACCGCGATCGAAGCATCAACGCGGGCGCATCAACGCGGGCGCATTGCAGTTTAGTCGGGATTATGCCAGTCTAGTGCGAAGCCAATTTGAAGTACGGCGGCTTGCCCTGAGCCTGTCGAAGGGCTTGACCCCTCACCTTACACGCAAATCCTGTCGGCATGCAACGGCCATTCCAGGCCGCGCCCCCGGAAGAGAAGATTTCCCAAACTGGTGGCTGGGAAGGACTACAAAAGGAAGTGGGCACGGGTCTCCTGACCCGTGCGAGATGCGAGACCATTGAAAACCCGTGCCTCCGGTGGGCGGGAAAAGGGCCGCGCGGTGAAGGGGGCCACGGGTCAGGAGACCCGTGCCACTAAGCACTGCAATGCGCCCCATCACCGCACAAGCGCGTGGGCGATATCGATTACGAGCGCGATCACGATCACGATCACGATTACGATTACGATCACGATTACGATTTTAACACCCCTGGATCAGGAAGATGATCAGGATGATGGGCAGGGGGATGCCCAGGAGCCACATCAGGATCACGCTGATCCGGCCGGCTTTCGGTTGGATGGGTTTCATGGGGGCTCCCTTTCGATTAACGCGCCAGGGCCAGCGTTCTGACGGCGGCCCCGTTGTGTTGGCTTGTCGAAGTCATGGCAGGCTCCCCTGGCGAGGAAGGGCCCCGGCGGAAACCTTGGCGTCCGCCGGAGCCTTCGCCATCTTATCCGTTGAGGTCTTCATCGCTTTCCGCGGAGGAGGAGCTCGCGCCCACGCCCGCGGTTTCGCTCAGGGCCTGCTCGTTGCAGCTCGCCCGGGCCAGCTCGGTCAGGGTTTCATTGGCGGCCTTCTCGTTGTCCAGCAGCTCCTGGAGCAGTCCGGAGGCTTCCTCGTTCCCGAGCAGCTCGGCCCACTCCTGCAGGCAGCCGTAAGAGGCGATCTCATAGTGCTCCACTTTCTGGGCGGCGGAGATCAGCGCGGCGTCGCAGGCCGGCGAGCCCTTGAATTCGGAGGCGATTTCGTCGCTCTCATCCAGCACGCCCACGATGCCGTCGCATTTCTTGGCCTTGGGCTTCATGCCGAAGGACTGGAACACCTGCTCGAGCTTCTTCATGTCCTCCTCGGTCTCCCGCAGGTGCGACTGGAACGCTTCCTGGACCTCGGGGGACTCGGCCGCCTTGGCCAGCTTGGCCAGGCCGCGGACGATGCGGTGCTCCGCGTCATACATATCCATCAGTTCCATCTCGAAGAGATCTTTCAAGGTCTTGTTCGAGCTTTGGGCTTGTTTTCGGGGTTTCATGGCGTGTTTCCTTTGTGTTCGTGTTCCTACCGGTGAGTTTCGTGAAGCGCGCTGGCCGTGGTCCGGGCGCCGCGGCTCCTGGCCTTGTGTTCGGCGGAGCGGGGGGCCTGGCTCTCGCGCGGGGTGGAGGCTTCGCGGGCTGTGCAGATGTCCTGCGCGTTCTCCTGGTCGAAGATGTCCTTGGCGCGATTGACCTCGTCGCTGTTCTCCGCGTGCACGGAGATCAGGATGTTGCCTTCCTTGACCTTGCCCTCGTACCGCTTCGCTTCCAGCTCCGGGATGCCCATGCCGACCAGGGCGCCCGCGACGCCGCCCAGCGCGCCGCCGATCGCGATCCCGCTCAGGGTCGCCATGATGGGGCCGGCCGCGATAAAGGGGCCGATGCCCGGGATCGCCAGCGAGCCGATGCCCGCCAGCCACCCCAGCGCGCCGCCGATCACCGAGCCCGTACCCACGCCGGTGATCGCGCCCTCGGGGGCTTTCGTGTTCTTTTCATGCGCGAATTCGCGGGTGGACTCCTTGTCCGCGAAGAGGGCGGAGATGTCGTTGTTCGAGAAATTGGCTTCCCGGAGCCGATCGACGATGCGGTCGGCCTGTTCGATGGAGGTGGCGATGCAGAATACGGATTTCCTGGTCATGGTGACCCTTTCTGGTTTTCTGGTTGGTTCGTGTTTCGCAAGCTGACTCCACCCTAGCGCATCCGCCCCGCAGGGGCTATGTGGGTATCCCTGTTTTTTCCGGTGGGATTCGATTAGACGGGTTGGGGATTTCCTTCTGGCTCCGCCGTGCGGTCCTTCATGGCTTTAAGCCAGGTGTCCAGCGTGCGCCTCGGACCCCGCAGCGACCGCGCCTTGCGGGGCATGCCCTTCCAGGGGTCGGGGGTCCGCTCCAGCCGGGCGAAGACGTTGCGCAGGCGGAAGCGCTCGGAGAGGCCGGCGCAGTCTTTCAGCTCGTCCCAGGCCAGCGGCGTGGAGACGGGCGCCCCGGGCCTGGGGCGCACGGCGTAGGGCGGGGCAATGGTCTGGCCGAAGGCGTTGCGGGTGGTGTCGAGGAACAGCCGCCCCTTCCGCTTGTTCTTCCGCACCTCCACGGTCAGCCGCCCGGGATCCAGCGAGGCCGCCACGCCGGCCAGGTCGCGCGCGAAATCCCGCACTGCCTCGAAGTCGGCCTTGCGGTCGAGGGGCACCACGATGTGCAGCCCGCGGGAGCCGGTCGTCTTGACATACGGCGCCAGCCCCAGTTTCACGAGCAGGCCCTGGATCAGGTAGGCCGTTTCGCAGAGGGCGCTGTAGTCCTGCCCGGAGGGGTCGAGGTCAAACACCATCTGGTCGGGGAAATGCAGCTTGTCCCTCCGGCTCAGCCAGGTGTGGGGGGTGATGCAGGCCTGGCTCGCCAGGTAGACCAGGGCCGCGGCGGTCTCGCACACCGGGTGGGCCACCATCTCCCCGTTGTCCTTCGGCACGCGCACCCGCGGGATCCAGGCGGGAAAGTGCGCGGGCGCGTCCTTGTGGTAGAACCCCCCGGCCGCAATGCCGTCCGGATACCGCTCCATGGCCACGGGCCGCCCCCGCATGTAGGGCAGCATCCGCGGCGCAATGCGGGCATAATAGTCGGCCAGTTCCCGTTTCGTGATGCCGTCGTCCGGGAACAGGACCTTGTCCGGATGCGTCATCGGCGCCAGCCGGGGAGAGCGGGCCGCCTTCGCGGACCGGGCCGGCGGCGGCTTCTCATCTTTCTTTGTTTCTTCTTTGGGTACAGGAGCGGGCCGCTCGCGGATGACCTCGGCCGCGCTTTTGTCGGGGCGCAGCCCCTTGAAGGAGGGCTGGCGGAGCTGGCCTTCGCGGGTCCATTCGGCGAACTGGACCTCGCAGACGAGGACCGGCTCGACCCAGGTGCACGCGCGCAGGTCGGCGGCGGTCAGCCCCTGGCCGAAGGGGCCGGAGCGCGTCATCGGCAGGTTGGCGAAGGGACACTCCTGGCGCGCGAGGGGCTTGAGCCGCTCCAGCAGGCTCTTGAGCAGCGCGTCGCTGAAGCCGGTGCCGACCCTGGCCGCGCAGAGCAGCTTGCCGTTTTCGCGGTACCCGACCACCAGGGCGCCGAAATGGCGGCGGCCGCCCCGCGGAGGCGTGAAGCCGCCGATCACGAACTCCTGGCTGTTCAGGCTCTTCCACTTGACCCAGGCGCCGGAGCGGAGCCCGGATTCGTAGCGCGAGATCGCCTTCTTGGCCACGATGCCCTCCAGCCCCCGGCGTTTGACCTCCTCGGCCAGGCGGTCAGGCTCCGCCTTTAGGCTGGCTGAGAATTTCAGGCAGGAGTCGGGGGGCAAACCGGCCATCAGGTCCTGGAGCCGCTGCTTGCGCTCGATCAGGGGCAGCCCCGTCAGGTCGTGCCCGTCCAGGTGAAGCAGGTCGAACAGGTAGACGAGGATGGCCGGCCGCGTGTTGCCGGCGTTCTGGAGAAGCTGGAAGTCGAAGTTGCCCGACTCGCCCACGGCCACGATCTCGCCGTCCACAACGGCGGACTGGCAGGGGAGCTGCGCCAGGGCGGCGGGCGCCTCGGGAAAGCGGCCGCCCAGGTCGAGCTCGTTGCGGGAGAGGAGGTGCACCTCCGGGCCGTTCTTGATGCCGATCGCGCGGAAGCCGTCGAACTTGACCTCGTAGACCCATTCGTCGCCCTGCGGGAGGCGCTCGACCAGGCGCGGCTTCATGGGCGGCTGGAAGACCGGCTCGTCGGGCGGCTGGGTGGCGGAGGCCTGGGCGATCTCGCGGCGGGCGGGGCGGTAGGTGGGATCCCACTGCGGGTCGGGGTCCTTCCCGATGTGCGCCATGCTGCGGCGGGTCACGGCCGACTCGTCGTCATGGGCCGGCGGCACGGCGGGGGCGGACTCGCCGGTCTTGATGAGCAGCCATTCCGTCTTCGTGTCGTCCTTCTGGCGCGGGGTGCGCACCAGGGTCCATTCGCCCTCCAGCTTGGAGCCGTGCAGCCGCAGGCGCAGCTTGCCCTCGGCCAGTCCGCGCAGGGGCGGCCCGTCGGGCGTCTCGTAGGAGCCCTGGTCCCAGATCATGACGGTGCCCGCTCCGTAGTTGCCCTCGGCGATGGTGCCCTCGAAGGTCGCGTAGTCGAGGGGGTGATCCTCCACCTGGATGGCCAGGCGCTTGTCGCCTCGGGAGAAGGGGATCCCCTTGGGCACGGCCCAGGATTTGAGCACGCCGGCCATCTCGAGCCGGAAGTCGTAATGCAGCCGGCTGGCGGCATGTTTCTGGACGACGAACTTGGGCTCCTCCGACGGCGGAGGGGGCCGAAGGCCGGACGGTTCCGGCGTGCGGGTGAAGTCCCGCTTGCGGGTGTATTCTTTTAGGATGCTCATGGGCGTGTTGGGAGGCTAGGCCGCCACCGTTTTGCGGGACTCCTTTTTCGCCGGTTTCCGGGGCTTGGCGGCCCCGGCGTGTTCGAGGCTCTTCTGCAGCACGGCCACCAGGTCCACCACCGGGGTCGGCTTCCGGCCGGCCTTGTGCTCCACGGGCAGTTCACGGCCGCCGGCCTCGATTTTCTCCTCGATCACCTTGAGCAGGGCGGCGCGATAGTCGTCGGTGTATTTCTCGGGCTTCCATTTGGCGGTCATGCTCTTGAGCAGCGATTCGGCCATCGTCTGTTCCACCTTGCTGGCGGCGACCTCCTTCGGCGCCTTGAGCTCGCTGGCGTCGGCCAGTTCATCGGCGAAGTTCATGAGCTCGAGCAGCAGGAACGGCTCCTGCGGTTTGACGGCGGCGAGGTATTGCCGCGTCTTGATGACCACCTTGGCGATGCCGACCTTGCCCGTGGCCTTGAGCGTGTCGCGCAGCAGGCAGTAGGCCTTGTCGGCGCCCTTCTGGGGCTCCATGTAGTAGGGCTGATCGAAGAACATGGGATTGATTTCCTCGAGCTGGACGAAGTCGATGATGTCCACGGTCTGGGTGGCCTCGATGTCCACGCGCTTGAAGTCCTCGTCCTTGAGGACGACGTACTGGCCCTTTTCGTATTCGTAGCCTTTCACGATCTCGTCCCAGGGGACCTCCTTGCCGTCCGCCTCCGCCACGCGCTTGTAGTTGACGGGGCTGAGGTCGGACTTGCGGAGCAGGTGGAACTTGAGCTCTTCGCGCTTGGTGGCGCGGTAGAGTCCGACCGGGATGTTGACCAGGCCGAAGCTGATGGTGCCTTTCCAGATGGCTCTCACGGGTCAGTCCTTCAGGTGGCGGCGGATCCGGTCGAGAACGAGCCGGGAGCGCTCCTCGTCCCCGATCGTGCCGGCCCGGATGCCGAGTTCGGTGGATTTGTCGGTGATGCTTTTCATCGTGACCTCGAGCCGTTCGTCGCTCTGGTTGCGGCCGATGATGACGGCGGAGACGCTTTGCTTGTTGGTTTCGGTGACGACGTAGTCGAGCTCCTCGACGGCGGTCAGGGATGCTGTCCAGACCTTGTTGAGGCTGGCGGCTTCGGTGGCGTTGAGCTTGCCCTTGGCGTAGGCGATGGCTCCGGCGCCCGCGCCGGCTCCCACGAGGAAGACGCAGCCGGAGGAGCAGGCGAGGGCGGCGGCGAGGCCGAGCTGGCGGAATGCGCGCATGACGTTCATGGGGGCTCCGGGGGGTTAGCGGATTGGGAGAGCGGCGGGACTGGGGGCGGGGGACGGGGCGGAGACGCGGCCGACGCCGCCGGTGAGATAGCTTACGCCCGGGGGCGGCATATGGCGCCAGTCGGTGTCGTTCACGCTTTTGAGGCGGGTGGCCTCGTTGGTGGCCGCCGCGCCATTGGAAAGATTCTCGGGCGGGGTGGAACCGGCGGGCTGGGCCATTGCGAAGGCCTGGTTTCCGGCGGCCAGGAAAGCGATCAGGGCCAGAACGGGCGCGATTTTCATGGGTCTTTCTCCTTTTGCTTACGGTTCAGCGTAAGGCAATCGACCCGATTCGGCCACTGGGGCATACGTGGAGAGACCCGGTAGAAAAACCTTGGAGAGTTTTATCTTGCCAGAAAGAAGGCGGCTTGATAGTGTATCGGTCTCAGTTGATTAAGACTGCGGGGTGGAGCAGCCCGGTAGCTCGTCAGGCTCATAACCTGAAGGTCCTAGGTTCAAATCCTAGCCCCGCTACCAATTTGGATGTCAAAAAGGCTCGTTTTTCTTAGGAAAAGCGGGCCTTTTTGCTTTATCAGGCCTTTTTTGACCATTTTGAAACATCGTGTGTCCGGGAGGCACAAACCGGACACATCCTCCAAACCGGACACATTTTTGCAGCACGGTCTATAACTGAAGTTTTTCGCCAAGTAGCGCGGCGCGCCAGCCCCGTACCGTGTGTCACCGTGTTGGGCATGTTCATCATTTCAACAGCGGTTCAATGAGTTGATGGAAACGGGCTGTGTAGCGCCATTGATGAAGATAGTCAAACGCCACGTACTGATGAACAATGCCGATCACCCAGAACGTAAACAGGTATTCCTCCTTTGTTATCTTGTGTCTGAATAGCCGCTGGGAAATGAAAGCCGCAGGCCAGCCTCCAAGAAGCTCCAGGAAATGAAGCGTCGTCTCCGGTGTCCGCCACGAATTGCCCTCCGCCTTTTTCTTGTCAGACCAGTAGGCGTATACTGTCGCTACCGATATTGCAGTCAGGTATGCGAGGACATGTTTCACGTTGAAGACGCGACTTGCCTTGGCCAATGCAAGACAAGGGAAAACAAGCGCGAGGCAAAGGACGAGGCAGGAGATTATCCAGTAGACAGATCCTCGTCTCCTCCATGGTCTTTCAGGAGAGGGGGTCATACCCTTGCCGACGGGACGATAGCATCCGATTGGGACTCTTCTCCTCCACTGTCTTTCAGAAGAAGTTGTCATGGCATGTCCATCAAGTGCCAGATTCGTTGCGGATGATCGGCTTGTCATGGCGACTCGCATATTGGATCCAGGCAAGAGTGCCTGGCCCCCACGAGATGAACAGTTTGCCGATAAACGGCTTCATTTCTTCCTGTAAGGCTAGGAAGTAGGTGTCGATGCTGCCCGCTTTATCAATGCCGTCCTTATGAGGCATCGGGGTATCTTGTTCAAGCAGGCCACGGTACTGGACGGCATAGAGACCGGCGAACATGGTCTCCTTGTTCGGTGTCGCAATGAATACCGCCCAGAAAGGGGCCTTCAGTTTCTTGTGGTTTAAAATGTTCTGAGTGGACTGGTAAAGCTCGAACTGGGGTCGGTTGTTGAGCCATAGCTCGTAAGGGGTGCGACCTTTTTTGGCGCTGTTGTCCTTGTGTCGCAGCAGGCGAACGTCGCTGGCAGGAATTCCAGCATCGGCCAAAACAGAGTTGAACATCGTCAGCATCTTCGCCCCCTTTATGAGTTCATGCCTGATTTCGAGCATGATAGGACCAAAGCGGACGATGGAAAATCCTTTTTTTCGGGCGGACAACCCTACGCACGCGCGTACGAAGCGGACCGGGCGGGATAGCTGGCGGAGGGGCTGCGCGATGGAAGTTGGCGCTGTGCATGCGCGTGAGGCGTCGCAGGAGCTTGCCGGGTAGCGGCGCCGCGTCTGCTACTCGGCTCCGCCCTCCATATGACTGGCGAAATTGCCGTCGCACCTATGAACTCGGCGGGCTCGGGTTTCTCTCCGGGGAAGGGGCTGCGCGATGGAAGTTGGCGCTGTGCATGCGCGTGAGGCGTCGCAGGAGCTTGCCGGGTAGCGACGCCGCGTCTGCTACTCGGCTCCGCCCTCCGTATGACTTTCATACGAGCACCGCTACAACGGGCTATTCGTTTCGCTGCCGAATTTGACGATGAAGGTTTTGTTACGGCATTCCTCGTCCAGCCAGGGAATATGATGCTTCAGGGAGCTTTCGACGGAATGGCGGGCGGCATCGCGGATGATCTGCGAGCGAGCCAGTTTGTGGGCCCGGATGTTCAGCTGTCCGGACACCAGGCCCCTGACCCGGTCCTCCATATCCTTCGCGTTGAACCGGGCCCAGCCCTGGTCGGTTTTTACGTCCATGTTGCTGATGTCCGGCGCGGGAGGGAGGGACGGGATAATCTCGGGCGCGAGGACGGTGACCGTTTCGGGCGTGGAATCAAACCGCCACCGATCGCTTAACCGCACATGGAACCGGTAGGTCACGGGTACCTTGAGGAACGTTTCTGTTTTCCCGAGCGGCACGGGGATTCCGAACACCGTGGCGTCAAGCTTGTCCGAACTGGAGAAGGTCGCCTCGCTTGTGAAGGTCGCAACCTCCAGGATGTCGCCCTGGTTGCCCTTGACTTCCACCAGGGCTTCGGAAAAGCGGGTCTCGATGTCCGTGCGGACTGAAACGGAACGGTTGAGCAGGATGAGCGTGACGATGGCAAGCCCGAGCAGGGCGGCGGTGTAGAGGAGGGGAAGCGGGATCCGGATCCTGCGGGGTCTGTCAATGGATACGGGCTTGTTCATGGGAGTGTCCTTTTGGTGCCGGGTAGTATGGGATTAATTGCCATACAGTTCTAGAGAAGAATTACACGGTGGAACACGGCGCACGGAAGACACGGTTTCAACAGCAGCGAGTGGTCTCCCTTGGGTGCGGTCGCGTCTTTAATCCTAATCGTAATCTTGCCTGTAACTTCAAGTGCTCGTGAACGAACATAACTT
>JBIIYJ010000245.1:0-8342 GCA_044346855.1 Kiritimatiellia bacterium | reverse complement strand
AATCAGGAAAGGAAGAACCGAATAGGCCCTTCCTGATTTCCTGAGTTCCAGATAGTATCGGCCCGAACACGACTGCCGTTACCCCAAGCGTTTTGTCGCGGCTCCGTCGCGCGGCGGGCTTAATCATAATTTCGCTATCCGCTATCTCAGAATGTTGACGGGCAGCATGTTAGTATGCTAGTGTTCTATTATGGCGAGAAAAATTTACAGGATAGGGGTCATCGGGGCAGGGGCGAGGGGGGAGACGTTTGCCAGGCAACTGCATGCGGGCCTGGAGCGGGCCTCGCTGTTGGGGATATGCGACCGGGACGCCGACCGGCTGGGCAAGTTCGTTGACTACTGCGGGCTGACGGGAGTGCGGACCTTCACGAGTCCGGCCGAGTTTTTCAGTCAGCCCGAACTGGACGCCGTGATCATCACCACGCCCGACTTCACCCATCGCGACGTGGCGATCGAGGCCATGCGGGCGGGCAAGGACATTTACCTGGAAAAGCCGGTCGCCCCGACGAGTGATCAATGCCGGGAGATCCTCCGCTGCCAGCGCGAGACGGGGCGGGTGGCCTACGTGGGCTTCAACATGCGGGCGGCAACGGAAAGCGAGCGGCTGAAGGAGCTTGTGGACAGCGGCCTTCTGGGGCGGATCCTGCACGTCGAGGGGCTGGAGCAGTTGAGTGTGGCGCACAGCGCCTCGTTCATGCGCCGTTTCCACCGCAAGCGCGAGAACACGGGCGGGCTGCTGAACCACAAGTGCTGCCACGATCTGGACCGGATTTTCTGGCTCATCGGGCACGGGCACCGCGTGATCAAGGTGGCCAGCTTCGGGGGGATGAACGTGTTCCTGTCGCGCAAGCCGCCGGCCAGGACCTGCCGCGAGTGTCCGGCGGACGTTTCCCGGGCCTGCCCGTACCAGGACAGGGCCGGCTTTGTCTTTCCCGTGCAGGGCGAGCGGCCGATCCACCACCAGTCAGCCGACATCTACGGCGCCGACCTGTGCGTTTACAACGAAGACAAGTCGATTTTCGACAACCAGACGGTGATCCTGGAATGGGACCACGGGGTGCGCGGCAATTTCAACATCCAGCTTTTCCAGGCCCGCGGCTACCGGGAGACCCGCATCTGGGGTGAAAAGGGCTTTCTGCAGGCGGCCGACGGGAAGATCCGGACGGTTCTTTCCGCAACGGGCGAGGTGGTGGACCATGCCGTGGCAGCACCCGGGGAGGGGGGGCATGGCGGAACGGATCCCAAGATGATGGCGCGGTTTGTGGCGGCCCTGGATGGCGCGGATTCGGGCGATTCCGGGTTAGCCCAGGGGCTGGCCGTGACGCTGGTTGCCGAGAAAGCCGAGCGCTCGGCGTTGAGCGGGCAGGTGATGCGGATTGCCCCTGGGGAGTATGCCGGCTGAGCGCCGGGGGTATTTTTGAACGAAGCGGTTGTCCGGAGCAAGGAGGAGGGGTCATGAGCCAAAAAACGGGTGTAGCGCTGGCGGTGCGGGCGGTCGCGCTGGTGGTTTTGATCGCTCCGGTGCAGGCGGCCAACTGGACGAACACGGCGAAGGCGGGCGACTGGGCTGTGCCGGCCAGCTGGAAGCCGAACGACGTGCCGGACACGGTTGCCGAGCAGGCCCTGTTAACCAACTCCCTGAATGCGGGGCCTTACACCTGCCGTGTGGACGGGGTGATGTATCCGGCCGGACTGACCTGCGGCGCCATCCGGAACGAGAACCGGCATTCCACCTCGGCGGAAACCGGAGCGAAGGTCCTTACCGCCTCGGACCTTACCCTGACAGTGGGTGATTCGGCCAATCCCGCGGGGTTGACGGCGGAACGTTCGCCGATGCTGTTCTCGAACGTGACCCTGGCCGTGGAAGGGCAGGGGATTCCGGCCATGGACGTCAACTTTTGCATGAACACCAGGCCCTGGACGGCGCAGTTCATCGACTGTTCGCTGTTCCTGTCGGCCAGCACGGGCTTGTATATCCGCGGGTTGGTGGCCACAGGCTCCAAGGGCGGCAGCATGAGCATGGAAGGGGGGAGCCTGGTTGCGACCAACGCCGCGAAGAACTGCATGATCCGGTTGACGGCGGACGAGGCGTTTCCCAGTCCGCTCGACTTCGAGAAACTGTGCCGGCTGAGCCTCAAGGGCACGCGGCTGAATGCGAACCAGGTGGTGATCCAGAGCGGCGCGCATTTCGTTTTCGACGGGGAGGGCGCCTCCGAAACGAGCCTCATTTCGAGCAACCTGGATATCGTGAAGCGGGGCGGGCGGGTGACGCTCAAGTCGGGGGTCCTTGAATTCGGGCGAAACCTGACGGCGGCCAACGCAGCCAATTCGAGCGATCCGCTGGCCTTCGTGCAGGTGATGGTCACGGGGGCGACCGTGGTCGTGGGGGGAGACGTCCTGTGGTATGGCGGCGGCAACACCGTGCATACGCTGCAAAAGACGAATACCCTGGAAGTCCACAGCGGGCAGCTGACGGTGCGCGGCAGCATCCAGATGGGGGCGAGGCGCAATGCGGGGTATGACCCCGAATGGTCGATCCGGCTTTTTGGGGGCAGCCTGGTTGTGAGCAACAGCATCCGCCTGGGGACCTATTTCAGTTCCCCGGGGAACGACCCGCACGGCAAGCTGAAGATGTCCGGCGGGCTTTTGGCGGTCAGCAATCTCGTTGTGGGTTATCCCGGCAATGCCAATGGCTATTACAGCCAGACGGGCGGGACGAACACCGTGACGGGAACGCTCACGCTGCAGGCCACCAACGCCGGCTATGCCTGCCAGCAGTTCGTGGTGGGCAGCAACGCCACCCTGGTACTCCGGGGCCGGGGGATGGCGAAGGAGGGGGCGGGGAGCTGGAGCACGAACCTGCTGACGGAGGCGAACCTGAGTTTTGCGGGGCGCACGGCGTTTGATCCGGCGGGGGTGGCCGTGCAGACCAATTTCGGGTTTGGCAAGGATGTGGGCGCCGTTGTTGACGGACTGGCGGGGCTTGGCGCGGCGGGCACGTGGGACTTGTCGGCCCTGGACGGGGGCGAGGTGCTGAAGGTGGTGGCGGCCGGCAACGAGGCCACCAATGCCGTGTATGTCAGGAGCTTGATCGGGCCCTCCGACGGGCTGCCGGCCGATCACCTGCAAAGCGCGATCAACATCTACTATGATCCGCGCTTCAGTTCGACCTTGAGCGGCGGGGACATTGCCTTGACCGGAGGGGGGCGGCTGAAGGCACTGAGCTTCCCGGGCCGCGGGGCGCTGATCATTGTGCGATAGTTGACGAAATACACCAGTATGCTATCGTGCAGCATATGGATGAGAGCATCATGGTTGACAAGGCGTGTCTTGAACGCATAGCGGTATCATCCGCCAGCCCCACTCCGCTTTACCTGCAACTCTGCGACAATCTGCGCAGACAGATGGCCGACGGCAAGCTGGCCGCCGGCATGCCGCTGCCCACCGTGCAGGCGCTCGCGAAACGGTGCGGCATGAGCCAGGCCACTGTCATGCGCGCGATGACGGAGCTGGCCTCCGAGGGGCTGATCGTGACCCGGCGGGGGGCCCGCTCGATCGTGGCGGCGCGCCGGGCCGCCAGCACGGAGGTGCTGGTGGGCAATCTGTCCCATGCCCCGACCGTGCGGGACATTTCATTCTTCAATCAGCTGCTCAACGGGCTCCGCCAGGGCTACCAGGAGCCCGACCGGCGATTCCTGACGACCTACATGGACGCCAACCCGCTGCACGGGGCGGAGTTGCTCCGGGTGTGCCAGGTGTCGCAGGCCGACGGGATCGTGGCGTATCGGCCGAAGGGCGGGGCCGTGACGTCCCTTCGGGACGTTGCCGGGCAGATTCCGGTCGTTTCCCTTTTCTATCCGGTTGGGGAGGCGCCGGCCGATTGCGTGCAGGCCGATCCCGTTCCGGTTTTCCGAAAGCTTCTGAAAGCGCGGCTCGCGCGCGGGGATCGGAATTTCTGGTACGTCGGGGCGCTCGATTATTTCCTCAGCGAACCCGGGGGATATTCGCCCCACGCCTGCATCTACCAGGCGCTGGCGGAAGCCGTGCGGGGGGCGGGGCTGACGCTGAATGAAATCAACCTGCCCGACGACGGGAGCGAGGCGCAGGGGCCGCGGATCGGCGGGGCCATTCCCGATGGCGCGGTCCTGGTGGCGAGCCATCCGCGCCTGGCGATTGCCCTTGAAGGAGAGCGCCCGCGGCTGGACATGATTGCCTACACGGAATACCGCGGTTCGGCGGAGCTGGCGGCGGGGCGGGTGACGACGTTGTACCTCGGCCTGGAGGCCGTTGGGCTGGCCGCCGCGGAGCTGCTGAAGTCGCGGATCCTTTCGGGGAACAGCCTGCCGTCCCGGACGGTGCGGTTGAGGCCCGCGGTCATCCCGGCCGGTTCCAAGAATAGCTGATAGCTGATAGCGGATAGCGTATAGTTAGCGACTCGCGGGGGCGTTCGTTTCCGGCCATAGGGCGTTGATCAGGCCAACGGTGCGGTCCACAAGAATCTTGCCGCCCTCGGGGCCGACGCGGTTGTTTTCAGCGAGGGCGCTGTAGCCGCCGGCGGCGACCGCGCGCGGGGTGGGCAAGTAGTAGTGCCAGCCGTCGGTCAGCTCGAGAACGAAGGTCTGAACGGCCTTGCTGCGAGCCTTCATCTGCAAGCCGTAATCGTGATAGAGCTCGAACGGATTGGTGGCGATGGCGATGTCGCCGATGCGCAGGACATGCACCTCGACGCTGAGGGGCTGGGCGGCCTCCCGTTTATTGAAACGGTCGATCGTCCTCTGGAAGGTGCCGCCCTGGAGGCTGCCGGGTTTTTTCTGCAGCAAGGCGGCGAGGGCCTTTTTCGCGGCTTCGGCGTCCTGCTCCGTCACCTCGCGGCCGGGCAGGGTGATGGTTTCGACCCTGTGGGCGAAGGGCACGTCGGTGCGGATGTCGTTCCGGGTCAGTTCGCGGACGTCGTTGACTTCCCGGGCGAGGCGCCGGCCGATTTCCGCTGTGTAGGAGAGGCTGCGCAATCTCAGCATCCGCGCTTCGGCCGCCTTGCGGTACATCCAGTGCGGGGCGAGATCGCCGCAGGCGCCCGGCCAGCCCAGTACGACCCCTTTGGGCAGTTGGCCGCGCACATCGTGCCAGAAGTCGGCGCTGATGGACCGGTTGTGCTCGAGCACCTGGGCGGGGCAGGCCACATTGATGGCGGTGGCGAGGAGCTGCGTCGGGTGATCCCAGAAAAAGAGCAGTTCGAGGCCGTCGTCGCCTTCGCCCTCGATGTGCGTGAAATCGGGACTGGCGGGATCGCCGTACATCGCGGCCCCGCCGTCGGAGAAAACGGCTCGCCGGTTGACGCCGATCGCGGCGTGCCCCAGCCCCCAGCTGACGCGCCCCGGCTTGCGCTGGTGCCACGCGTTGGTGCACAGATCGGCCAAGCGGTCCACCAGGAACGCGGCGTAGGCTTCCGGCTGCACCACGCCTTCCGCGGGAATGGCGTAGAAGCCGGATTCGGTGACGGGCGCCGAGTGGGTGTGCGTGGCGGTCATGACCAGTTTGCGGGGATCAAACCCCGGCAGTTTTTCGCGCAGGCGGGCGCGCAGCGCCTCCGACATCTTCGGCCGGAAGCCGAGGATGTCGCAGGAGAGCAGGATCGCCTGGTCCCCGGTCTTGCCGCCTTCGTAGGCCTCAATCGCCACGGCTGAGGCGGCAAGAGGGCTTTGGACGTTTTGCGAGATTCGCGTCTTGAACTGACCGTTGAGGGCGGCGGGTTTGTCCGGGGTGATGTCGACGCTGGCTGCGCCGATATGCAACTCGGCGGCGGAAGCGCTGACGGCGAGGGCGCCGAGGAGGAACAGGAGCTTGGTCGGATAAGTGCGCATGGCGGGGATCAGTCCGTGGTCTTGCCGGTTTTCACGGGCGCGTTCACCTTGGGAAGGCCGGCGATTTTCCGGAATTTCGACGACCCGGCGACGTAGACATCGCCGTCCAGGAAGGCGATGGCGTTGTCTTCCATCTTGCCCACGGGCAGCACATCGGCCGTGGCCGGGTTGATGCGGGCGAGGACGCCGTTCATGGTCGCCCAGATGAACCCGTCCGGGCCGAGGGTGAAGGCGTATTTGGCTTTCTTGATGGCGGAGATTCCGGTTTCGGGGGCGCGCGGCACGGGTTTGGTCCAGAGCAGCTTGCCGGAGGCGGGGTCGAAGCCGTAGAGAAGGCCGCTGAGCTGGCCTTTCGCCGGGGCATAGCCCATCACCAGGCCCGGGAGCGCTTCGGTGATGTAGCCGGGGAAGGGGGTCAGCCGGTCGTCATCGAGCTGCTGGGTGATTGCCTGGCGGGTGGTGTCATAAACGAACAGGCGGCCGCGGGGAGGGATGAGGTCGGGGTTGTTCTTGTCCGGGGCGGGCTTGGTGGAGCAGATGATGTAGCGGCCGTTTGCGGCCGAGCACATCCAGAAGATGGGGTAGTTGTCGAACGGTTCATGCAACCCGCCGCCTTTGCCGGCCCGGGTGTCCCACCAGCCAAGGCCTCCCCCGTTGCCGATGCGGACCACCTTGCCGCCGAAGTAGACGCGGCCGTCGGCGCCGGTGGCCGTGGCCATGGGCATGTGCACATCCGTGAAGTCCTTGAGGTAGGTCACGTTCGCCGGGTTGCTGGCGGCTGAGGCTTCGATTTTTCGTCCGCTCGCCGGGTTGTCCGGGGGGGCTTTGGGGCTTTGCCCGGCGGTCCAGGGCTTGGCGGGATCATAGATCCACACCTCCGAGCCCGGGTAGCCGCAAAGGTAGACTTTCTGCTCGAAGGCGGAGACCGAGTAGACGGACAGGGTCTGGCCGAGCGGCCGGCGCTGGCCGGTCTTCGGGTTGAAGGTCACGGCGCGGCCATAGCCTTCCGTGAGGGCGAAGAGGGAGCCATCGGGCAGGGGCATCATGCGCCGGATGGAGGAGGGGGTGAGTTTCACGGACAGGTCGAAAAATTGCCATTCGCCCTTCGTGACCTTCGCGGCCTGGGCCATGGCGTCGTCGTTGTAGCGATACCAGGTGCGCACGTTCCCCTCGAGGTCAACGGGACCCCGGAACACCTCGATGCCCTTGGGGGGAGGATCGTTCTCGTCGAAGGGACCCGTGAAATTCGGGCGGGGCTTGTCGAGTTTATCGGCGAGCCAGGGCGGGACGGGGGTGTCGTTATGAGGCACCGGGGCGCACGGTGTCAGGGCGCCGTCGCGGAGCCAGAAGGTAGTTGTCTTGTCCTGCGGGCCGCCCTTAAGCCCGGTGATGCTGACGTAGAGGCCCGGGAAGTTCGGGTTGGTGCGGATATGGATGGTGTTGCGGTCGCCCATGAACCGTTCGGTTTCGGCGATGACCTTGCCCTGGCGGGTTTTGGTGTTCATGCCGAGCAGCCGCCAGGGGCTGTGGCCCAGAGAGGCGTAGAGCCAGTCGCCATCGAACGCGATGCGGCGGTATTCCCAGGCGGCGTTGGGGTTTTCGGGGCCGACCTCGCCCAGGAAATCGCCCTTCAGGGTGGCGGTGTCGATCGTGTAGAAACCCGCTTGTTTCCTTTTGTTGATGAGGGGGCCGAAGCCGCCGATCAGGGTGCCGTCGGGGTTGGGCGTGACCAGCCCCTCCGTGCCGAACACGACTTTTTCTTCCCCCTGGCCGAGGGGGTAGCCGCCGAACTGGAAATCGTTGGAAGCGGGATCATAGGTGAAGAGGCACACCGGTCCGTAGCCGGAGGCGATATAGGCTTTCCCCTTGATGAAATAAAAGCGGTTAAGATGGAAGCCGAAGAGGAGCGAGGTAAGCTCCGGAATGGCGGGTTTCTTGAGTTCCTTCGAGCCGGTGTCGTAGATGTAAACCTGGTTCGGGCCCGGGTAGGCGGGATAGTACAGGATGACGAGGTCGAACGTCTTGCCGTCAGGATTGGGCACCCACCACAAGGGCCCTTGCCAGCAGGAATCGGGGCCGTCGGCCAGATCCTCGAATGTGAGTTCCGGCGCGCTTTCCAGTGCGGCCGCCAGGTTGGTCTGGTCCGTCGGTTTCCACTCCGCGCCGGCCGCCGTGGTCGCGGAGTCCGCCGCTTCCGCCAGGGTGATCGCGCCAAGCAGGACAGTCCACGCTATAGGCAGAAGGATACTAGGCTTCATGGTTCTCTCTTTCACTGGAGCAGGCTTAAGAATGTAAGATAGCATACTAGTATAGTCGTGTCAATGCGGGGTGTCTTAATCCTGATCGTAATCCTGATCTTGCCTGTAACTCAAGTGCTCGTGAACGAACATAACTTCCGCTGGAAAAGACGGCTTGAATCTGGAAATCAGGAAATCAGGAAAGGAAGAACCGAATAGGACCTTCCTGATTTCCTGAGTTCCA
>JBIIYJ010000288.1:0-6878 GCA_044346855.1 Kiritimatiellia bacterium | reverse complement strand
TCGTCTTCCTGCGGCCGGATGTCGTGCTGATCGTGGACGACATCCGCGCCCGCGAGCCCGTGCGCGCCCGCGTCCAGTTCCAGCCCGCCGGCCGGGTGGAGTGGGGCGGGGACGCCTTTTCCATCGCAAACGGGCCGGCGCTCCTGACGGGCCGGTCGCTCTATCCGAACAGGGCCGACACCCTGATCATGGGGCTGGACGATCGCAAGACCACCTATCTGCCGCCGGGGGGATTGCTGGAGAAACAGCTCCGGTGCCTCTACGTCGAAAACCTCTGCCGCAAGCCCCGGCTTGTTTTCGTCACGGCCCTGCAGTTCGGGAAAAAAGGGTTCGAGCCGGCGGCGTTCACGCTGAGCGGCGCGCCCTCGGCGGACGACACGTTCGGGATCGACGTCAAGCGCGGCCGCCGGTCGGCGGCGGTGGCGGTGGATTTGAAGCGGGCTACACTCGAGGTGACGGCATGAAAGGCATCCGGAAGGTTAAGCTCGCGGCCGCCCAGCCGCTGAGCGCGAAGGCGCGGCGGATGAAGGAACTGAAGGACGATCCCGCGGCGCGCCGCGATCATTTCCTCAAGTATAACCTGGGCGCGTCGACGTATGACGAGGCCTACGCCCGCGAGTACGGCGAGGATTACCTGCCCTATCTCGAGGAATGGGTCCAGAGGGCGGCGGAACGGAAGGCGGACCTTCTGCTGTTTCCGGAATTCTGCTTCGTCCCCGGCGTTCTCGCGGCCCCGGCCTCCACCATCCCCCCGAACCCGGACGCCGTGAAGGACGCCATGCGCCTCTATGAGTGGTCGGGCCGGGTTTTCACCGAGCGGCTGACGCGCTGGAGCCGGGAAACCGGCATGCTGATCGGCGCCGCCACGCTCACCTCGCGCGGCGGCCGCCTGTACAACACCGGGCTGCTGGCCGACGAGAAGGGCCGGATCGTCCTGCGCTACGACAAGATTCACCTGCCCCAGGACGAGGCCGTCCACTTCACGCCGGGACGCAGCTACGAGGTCACGGACACCCGCCTCGGCCGGATCGGGTTTTCGATCTGCTACGACATCCAGTTCCCCGAAGCCGCGGCCGCCCTGGCCGTCCTTGGCGCCCAGCTCGTCCTGCACCCCTCGGCCGGCTACACGCTTCCCGACGAGTCGCCCGACATGGGCTGCAACCGCCTCCGCGTCCGTGCCAGCGACCACTTCACCGCTCTGCTCTACAGCTCCTTCGCGCCGGTGGAGTCGGGCGGCCCGGGAGGCTCCTGCGCGATCGCGCCCAACGGCGACGTGCTGGACAGCGTTTCGGGTGCCCGGACCGGCCTGGCCTTCGGGGAGACGCCGATCGGCATGAAGCGGCGCTGGCCGGGCGATGAGGACGGCGCGCCCGACCGGGAAGTGACGCGCCGGAAATTCAGGCATCCCGAAACCTACGGGGACCTGGCGCGCCGGCCACGGCGGTGAATGAATTTGAAAAGGGTTCAGTCGAAAGGCCGCGTATGACAAGTGCTGAGACTGTTGTTTTCGCCGGGTCGGAAATCGGGCCCCTGCCGGTCGCTCAAAAGGCGGAGGGCGGCCGGGTCATCCGGTTCAAGGCCGGCCCTGGCTTGTACCAGTTTTCATTATTCCTGGACGCCGCCGCGTTCGACTGGGAGTCGCTGTACCAGGTGCTGAACGTGCACCAGAATGTGGACGAGCGGACGGGCCCCTGGGATTTCGAGCTGGCCACGGCCCGGCCCCTCGTGCCGAGCTACTGGGTTTTCCTGAACGGCCGCAGGCTGGGACTGTGGTACGTGCAGCGGGTTTCGCTGGAGGATCTGGCCGCCAAGCGCTTCCGGGGCCGGTTCGCATTCGAGGTGCGCGCGGACGGCGACCATGAGCTGACGCTGGAGCCCTTCCGGCCGATGCGCGTGGAGTGGCTGGCCGCGCGGCTGGAGCCGGATCCCGAGGATGGGCTCGAGACCGGGCTGGCCGCGACGCAGCCGCCTTCCGCCCTCCCGGTCGCCGCGTGGAGCCGTCCCGATTTCTGGGAGCGGCAGCGGCGCAAGCTGGAGACGACGCACCGGGCCTACCAGGAGCCGCTGAAGGCGGTTTTCGACTGGGTCCGGCAGGGAACGGCGTTCAACTATGAGGCGATTCCCTTCCTGGCGGCGGCGTGGCGGCTTGACGGGCAGGCGGCGGCGTTGGAGAAGGCGCTGGCGATTGTGGACCAGGTGGTCGCCCTGCCGGCCTGGGGCCGGCCCGCGGAGGACGTCTACGGCCACAACGGCGACATTGGCGGCGCGTCCATGCTCCGCAACATGGCGTGGGCGTACCACATGCTGGGCGAGGAGCTCGGGGCCGACAGGCGGGCGAAGTTGCTGGAGAAGCTCGTCTACCAGGGCGAAGCCTTCTGGGTGCAGATCCTGCTCATGCGGGATTACTGGGGCGGCTCGCTCTTGCAGGATCACGGCCGGAAGGCTGTTCACGATTTTGGGACAGCCGCGTTGTGTTTGTGGGGGCTTGCGCCCGAGGCGGACCGCTGGGTGCAGTATATCGTCCCGCGCATCCGGCGCGGGCTCGACGCGGCGCCGCTCGACGGCGTCATTCCGGGCAGCTCGTATTACAGCCTGGCGATGTATACCGACGCGATCCTGTATTACCGCGACCACCTCCTGGCGCGGGCCGGGATCGACGTGGCGGCTCACCCTTCGCTGGGCGGCATCGCGGCGTTCGTCCTCGACGTGGCGGACGAGGAGGGGGCGGTCATGCGGGAAACGGAGCAGGACCGGGTTCCGTTGTCCGGCGGCGGGCTGTTCGCCGAAACCATGGCCTCGCGCTTCCGAGATCCCGCCGCGGCCGGCCTGGCCCGGCTTCTCCTCAGGCACGCCCCCGGGGCGCTGAAGCAGTATCCCCTCGTCGCCGCCGCGAGCTGTCTCTGGGGTTTCCTGGCGCATGATCCGCTCACGCAGGCGCTGAAAACCCCGGTTAGGAAGAAGGCCGCTCTGACCTGGTACCGCGACTCGGGGTTTGTTCATTATAGGAACGCGGACACGGGCGTGGCGCTGTCGGTCAAATGCGCCCCCTGGCTTGGGCATCATGCGGCAAGCCTGGCTACGGGGCCGTGCGACCGGATGGAGATGCTCCCCGGGAACGGTCATTTCAGTTTGTTCCTGGGCGACCGGCCGCTGATGGTCAGCCCCGACACGGGCTACAGCCTGCACTCCTGGGTGCGTTCCATCATGCTGGTGGACGGGCAGGGGCAGACCGGCGACACGGGCTATCCCATGTCGATCCCATCCCAGCCTCCGCGCGGCGTGTGGATCGACCAAGTGCAGTGGGATGAGTCTTCGGGGGCCGGGATGATCCGCCTGAACCTGAAAGGCGCCTATCCATCGGAGCTGGGCGTGACGCATTACACGCGCGAGTTCCGGGTTGAGCCGGGGCGGAGGCTGGTGTGCCGCGACTATGTGGTGGTAGATAAGCCGCGGAAGCTCTCGTGGCTGTTCCAGTTCCGCGAGGACGAGGGCGGGGAGTTGAAGGGGCTGGAGGCGACGATCGGGACGGAGAGCCCCCTGCGGCTCAAGGCGGCCGCGCCGACGCTTCCGCTGACCGCGCGGATCGAGCCGACCAAGGTGGTCTATTCGTATTCAAGCGCGTTCAAGCGGTTCCGTCATGTGCGGTACGACACGGGCGAGGAATCAACCGTTGCTGCCGTGGATTTCGTCTTCAGCTGGTAAACGACACGGGTCAGAAGACCCTATCGCCAGCAACAGACCTAGCTCGGTCTTTCCAGGCCGTGGCCATATTTCTTGCTACGCCAAGGTTCGGCTCGACTCACATGACAGTAATAACGCTTGACAATAATACCGTGACGCGTTAATAATGTCTCATGATAAGGTCATTCCGATGCCAGGAAACGGAAAAGATTTTCCAGCGGGAGACTTCTCGGAGGCTGCCGCAGGACCTTCAACGCGTGGCCATGCGGAAGCTGTGGATGCTCCACGCCGCAACCGACCTGAACGCACTGCGCGTGCCCCCGGCCAATCGGCTGGAGGCGTTACATGGGAACCGGAAGGGCCAGCATAGCATACGCATCAACCAGCAATGGCGCGTATGTTTTTGCTGGCGGCATGGCGATGCGTTTGACGTGGAAATCGTGGACTATCACTAAGGAGTGAGACCAATGAAGACGAGGAAAGTGACGCCTATTCATCCGGGAGAGATCCTGTTCGAGGAATTCCTGAAGCCGATGGCGATCAGCCAGTACAAACTGGCCAAGGACATCAGCGTGGCGCCGCGGCGGATTAATGAAATCGTGCATGGTCAGAGAAGCATTTCCGCCGACACGGCTTTGCGGCTGGGCCGGTATTTCGGCATCTCACCGCAATTCTGGCTCAATCTCCAGTGCCACTACGATCTGGGAATTGCGGAGGACCGAATCGGCAACAAACTGGCGGACGAAGTCCGTGTGCGTGCTGTTGCCTGAACTGAGGGGGAAAGGGTCGCGTCTTAACATGTAACATCGCTTCGGGGCGAGTGGGCGGTTTTCGCAAGTTCCCCTCATCCCTCCCCCTCATCTCTCCCACTAATCGTTTTCAGACCTACCTTTCCCTGAGCTTGCGAAGGGTCCCTTCGCCGCCGAATTCGCCGGCATGGCGCATGGCGGCGCTCAAGGGACTGAGCGCCCTACCCGGAAACGGCCCGGTTCTCAGAGCAAAGGCCCGTGGCCTTTCGTCTATCTCGGCTTCCCATCCACCCACACCGAGGTGCCGCGGGTTTCCGCCCATTTGGCGAAGCATTCGGGATCGGACCGCCAGGTGCGGATGAGCCCCCAGTCGCTGGCCTCGGGCTTGCCGGCGCATTCCAGCCGGATGACCGGGTACAGGGGCGTGGGCTGTTTCTCAGGCAGGCCGGACAGCGTCAGCTCCCGGTCGTTCTGCGCGACACCCAGTTCCTGACCTGTGGTCAGGAGGACCGCCCGCTTGACCGCCGTTTTCAGACCGCACAGGCGAAAGGTCGGGCGGCCTTCCCAGTTGCGGAAGACCAGGTACAGGTTGTTCCCCTTGACGTATTGCCAGCCGCGGGTGACGAATTCCGTCACCTCCGAACTGCGTTCGCTGCCGTAAACGAACTCCCCGTGCACGCGCAGCCAGTCGCCGATGGCGGCGGTGCGCTCGCAGAATTCGGCGGGCAGCCGGCCGTCGGGCTGCGGTCCCACGTTGAGGAGGAAGTTGCCGCCCAGGCCGGCGCATTTAAGCAGCGTGGCGAGCAGGTCGTCCGCGGTGCGCCACCGCTCGCCCCGGGTGTAGCCCCACAGGCGCGACACGCTGGTCTGGCAGGATTCCCACAGGTACTCCGGGTCGGCGTAGACGCCCTGCTCGGGCGTGCCGAAATCGCCGATGTAGTCGCCCTTGTAGCGGCTCTTCCAGTTGTCGAACTGCCAGTGCCACGAGAACTGCGGCCACTCAAGGCGGTCGTTGACGAGGATGTCCGGCTGGAGCGACCGGATCATCGCCATCAGGGCGTGGCTGTCCAGTTCCTTGGCCGAGCGCGGCCAGAGCCCGTCGAACCAGAGCATGTCGATCTTGCCGTATTGCGTCAGGATTTCACGGACCTGGTCGAACATGTACTGCCTGGCGTTGCGGAAGCCCTCGGGATCCTTCTCGGGGCCGCGGAACCAAGCGGGCAGTCGGAAGTCGATCAGCGAATAATAGAGCCCGACCTTCAGCCCGCCCGCGCGGCAGGCGTCGACGAAGGGCCGGACGAGGTCGCGCTTCGGCGCCTGGCACATGCTGGAGTAGTCGGTGGTCTTCGTGTCCCACAGGCAGTAGCCGTCGTGGTGGCGGGTTGTCAGGACGGCGTATTTCATGCCGGCCCGCTTGGCGGTCTCGACCCAGGCGGCGGGATCGTAGTGCTCCGGGTTCCAGGCGCAGGCGGTCCGGCAAAAGTCGGCATGATCGAGCAGTTCGCGGTTCAGCACCTGCTCCCCGCAGCCGTAGACGGCGTAGGGGCCCCAATGGAGGAACAGCCCGAACCGCGCCTCGTTGAACCAGGCGGGACGGAGTGGCTTGGGCCGTTGGACTTCTGCGGGAGTTTCGCTTTTCGGGCTGTCGCTCATGAGTGGCCTCGCTGCGGGCGGTTGTGAAATATGCTGGGGGATTCTACAGGCGCCGGCAGACGATGTCCAGACCAGGGAGCGGAAGACGATTAAACGCCGCAACCAAATACGGACACGGGTCAGGAGACCCGTGCCACGCCAGAGCCAGACGTCGCGCCCGACCCGTGCCACGCCAGAGACAGACGTCGCGCCCGACCCGTGTCACGCCAGAGCCAGACGTCGCGCCCGACCCGTGTCACGCCAGAGACAGACGTCGCGCCCGACCCGTGCCACGCCAGAGACAGACGTGGCACGGGTCTCCTGACCCGTGTCCCCCGCCACGTTTTCACGATGATTATAAAAACAAGTAATTGAAATCGATTCCGTTGAACCAGTACCAGCGCTTGAAGGCGCGGCTGATGGCCTTGCGCATCGCCTCTTCGCCTCGGACTTTCGCGGCCTTCGCGAGCGGATCGATCAGCGTTTCCCAATTGTGCTTGCCCATCACAGCGTCGGGCAGGAACAGCAGGACAATCTTTTCCATATGGAAGAACTTCATATAGCGCCAGTGCGCCTCGTACAATTCGTTCGTCAGCTTTTTGCGCTCTCGCAGCGTTTCCAGAAACACGGCGATCCTCCGCTTCAATTCAGCGGCCGGCAGGTAGGCGGCCCCTTCGAACAGCGCGCGCGACTCCGAAATCAGCGGCCTGTCGGGCCCCGCCTTCTTCATCAGAAGATCCATATCGGCGCGGTCGCTCAACAACCGTCCCCGTTCCAGGGCGTCGCGATTGGCCGGAAGCCGGGCGAGCAGAGCCT
>JBIIYJ010000287.1:0-6887 GCA_044346855.1 Kiritimatiellia bacterium | reverse complement strand
GAAGGCCTTCTCGAAGGCGGGCCAGCACTTATTGGCGAAGACGCCGAACTGGCGGGAGCCCAGGTTCTCGTCGAAGAACCGGGTGAGGGCCAGCTCGAACTGGGCGAGCTGAAGCAGCTTCTGGGGCATCGTGTTGCCCGCGCCGAGCTCGCGGGCCATGTCGGCCGCGATGAGCGCGATGTCCTTCTTGCGGTCCGCCACCGCCTTGAACTGCTCCAGCATGTCGAGCTCGGAGTTCTCCATGACCTCGATGCCCAGGTCGTAGAGGGGCTTGATGGGGGCGTTGCAGGCGTAGAAATCCTGGGGCCGCGGGCCGAAGGAGAAGGTCTTCAGGTTCCGGATGCCGATCACGACCCGGGCCACGTCGACGAAGTGCTCGATCATGGCGGCGACTTCCCCGGGCAGGCCCACGGGGAAGGCGGGGATGTGCGGCTTGAGGTGGCGGAGACCGCAGTTGATCGAGGCGTTGAGCATGCCGCAATAGGCATCGCCGCGCCCGTCCACCAGGGTCTTGCGGCTCTCCTCGGCGGCCGCGCAGAGCATGAAGGGAACGCCCAGCTGGCGGGCGAAGATGGTCAGCGGTCCCTCGGGGCCGAAGTTGCCCAGGTAGACGACCGCGGCGTTGACGCCCTGCTCGCGCATCTCGGCGGCGGCGGCCAGGGCGTCGCGCTCCGTCTCGATGATGGTTTTGCAGACGGCGACGGGCAGTTTGAGCTTGGCGCACTGCGCCACCAGCTCCTGGAGGCGCTTCCTCGTCAGCTCGATCGGAAAACAGTCGCGGCTCACTCCAACCAGTCCAAGCTTGACAACCGGCGTGTTTTTCAACGTTTCCATGCGGGAGTCCTTTCCGGAAAGACCTGATTTTTTACTTGCCCTACAGCCGGATAAGATATGAAATAGGGGTTCGTAACGCAAGAGACTTGTCTTCGGGATGCAGGTGATCCGCCGGCGGCGGCGGAAAGTCCTGACCGGCGGTGAAAGCCCGCGAGTCCGCTCCCCGTTGGAGCGGGCAGATCCGGTGAGACTCCGGGGCCGACAGTATAGTCTGGATGGGAGAAGAAACCGGTCTTGCGGCAACGCGTTCAGCGCCGTTGTACCCGGAGACAGGATTGTCTTCGGGTTTTTATTTTTGAGGGAGCCATGAGCGACAACACGGCAGACGGCGGCGCGGACGGGCTGGATTCGATCGAAACGGCCCTGGCGGCGATCGCCCGGGGCGAGATGATCGTGGTCACGGACGACGAAACCCGCGAGAACGAGGGCGACCTCGTGATGGCGGCTGAGAAGGTGACCGACGCGGCGATCAACTTCATGGTCACGCACGGGCGGGGACTGATCTGCACCTCTCTCACCCGGGAACGGCTGGAGCAGCTTCAGATCCACCCCATGGCCCGGACCGGCGAGGGCGACACCCATGGCACGGCGTTCATGGAAAGCGTGGACGTGAAGCAGGGCACCACCACCGGCATCAGCGCGCCGGACCGGGCGCGGACGATCAAGGCGCTGATCGACGAGGCGGCCACGCGGCGCGACTTCATGAGCCCTGGCCACACCTTCCCGCTGCAGGCCCGGGAGGGCGGCGTGCTGAAGCGGGCGGGGCACACCGAGGCGGCGGTCGACCTGGCCCGGCTGGCCGGCCTCAAGCCGGCGGGCGTCATCTGCGAGATCCTGCGCGAGGACGGGCACATGGCCCGCTTCACGGAGCTGCGCGCCTACGCCCTCAAGCACGGCCTCAAGATGACTTCGGTGCGCCAGCTGATCGCCTGGCGGCAGAAGCGGGAGAAGCTGGTGGAGCGGATCCAGACCATCCAGCTGCCCACCCGGTGCGGCATTTTCACCCTCAAGCTGTACCGCTCCGTCCTCGACGGCGAGCACCACCTGGCGCTGATCATGGGCGACGCGGCGGCGGCGGACTGCCCGCTCGTGCGCGTGCACAGCGAGTGCCTGACGGGCGACGTCTTCGGCTCTCTGCGGTGCGATTGCGGCGACCAGCTGCACCACGCCATGGAGATGGTGGCGGCGGCCGGAACGGGCGTCATCCTGTATATGCGGCAGGAGGGCCGGGGCATCGGCCTGGCCAACAAGATCCACGCCTACGCGCTGCAGCAGACCGAAGGGCTCGACACGGTCGAGGCCAACGAGCGGCTGGGGTTCGCGGCGGACCTGCGGGATTACGGCACGGGCGCCCAGATCCTCGCGGATCTCGGGCTGCGCCGGATCCGGCTGATCACGAACAACCCCCGCAAGGTCGTGGGGCTCGAGGGCTACGGGCTCGAGATCGTGGAACGGGTGCCGCTCGTGACGGGGTCCTCCGAGCACAGCAGCCGGTACCTGCAGACCAAGAAGGACAAGCTGGGCCATTTGCTATGAAAGACCGAATCAACGCGGGAGTTCGAGAATGAAAGAGATCGGCGCAAACCTGATCGGAAACGGCATCAAGGTCGGCATCGTGGTCAGCCGGTTCAACGACCTGCTGACCAAGCAGCTGCTGGGCGGGGCGGTGGACTGCCTGATCCGCCACGGCGTGGAGACGGACAACATCGTGACTGCCTGGGTGCCGGGCGCCAACGAGGCACCCTATGCGGCGCAGCGGCTGGCGGTGTCCGGCAAGGTCCAGGCGGTGGTGGTGCTGGGCTGCGTGATCCAGGGCTCGACCCGGCATGCGGAGCTGATCACCTCCCAGGTCTCCAAGGCCCTGATGCAGATCGGGCTGGACACCAAGGTGCCCGTCATCAACGGCGTCATCACGGCCGAGAACCTGGAGCAGGCGGTCGAACGGTCCGGGACAAAAGCCGGAAACAAGGGCTGGACGGCGGCCCAGGCGGCGATTGAAATGGTGAACCTCTTCAAGCAACTATGAACGAACGCATGAAAATGAGGCGCGACGCCCGCGAGTTCGCGCTTCAGTTCCTTTTCGAGATCGAATTCGAGCACTCGGACATCCAGGAAACCTTCAAGGATTTCTGGTCGCTCCAGGAAACGCCCGCATCCGAGGAATGCAAAACATTCACCGAGCAGATCATCTGGGGCGTCCTGGAAAATCTCGACGCCCTGGACGCGACGCTGCGCAAGGTCGCGGAAAACTGGGACGTCAAGCGCATGTCGAAGGTGGACCGGAACATCCTGCGCATCGCGATCTACGAGATGAAGTTCAGGACGGACATTCCCCCCGTGGTCTCGATCAACGAGGCGGTGGATATCGCCCGCGATTTCTCGGGCGGCGTTTCCGGCAAGTTCGTGAACGGCATCCTCGACCGCATCAGCAAGGACCTGGACCGGCCCCTGCGCACGGCCAAGGACCAGCCGGAGCCGGAGCCGAAGCCATGAAGAAATGGTTCCAGGCACTCTCGCGCACCCGGCAGGTCATCGCCGACGGCTTCCGCTCGCTCGTGGAAGCGGTCCGGCCGGACCCGCGGACCCTGGAGGAATTCGAGGAGATCCTGATCAAGGCCGACGTGCCCCCCCGCCTCGCCGCCCAACTGCTGGACGAGGTCAAGCGCGGCTTCGGAGACACGCTGGCCGGCCGGCTGGAAAAGGCCATGCTGGCCATGCTCGGCGAGGATCCGCCGGTCGACTGGACGTTCACGGAGACGCCCCGCGTCATCCTGCTGATCGGGGTGAACGGGTCGGGAAAAACCACGACGGCGGCCAAGCTGGCGCACCGGGCGAAGTCCGCCCGGCGGACGGTTCTGCTGGGGGCGGGCGACACGTTCCGGGCGGCGGGCACGGACCAGCTGCGCATCTGGGCGGAGCGGGTCGGCTGCGAATGCGTCTCCGGGCGGCAGGGCTCGGACGCCGCGGCCGTCGCCTTCGACGCGGTGAAGGCCGCCCTCGCGCGGAACATCGACCTGGTGATCGTCGACACGGCCGGCCGGATGCACACCCGGCAGCCGCTGATGGACGAGCTGGCCAAAGTGCACAAGACCATCGGCAAATGCCTGCCGGGCGCGCCCCATGAAGTCTGGATGGTGGTGGACGCGGCCCTCGGCAACAACGCGATTTCGCAGGTGAAGCATTTCCACGAGCTCCTGCCGCTGACGGGCCTTGTCGTGGCCAAGCTGGACGGCTCGGCCAAGGCCGGCTTTCTCCTGGGCGTCCGCAAGGAGCTGGGCATTCCCGTGAAGTTCGCCGGGCTGGGGGAGGCCATGAACGACCTCGAGCCGTTCCAGCCGGCGGAGTATGTGAAGGCCCTCCTGGGCACGGAACCGGCGGACCGGGAGGGCGCATGAGCGCGAGCCCGGCCGACCGGACGGATCTGCGCTGGATGCGCCACGCCGTCAAGCTGGCGGAGCGCGGGGAGGGCCGGACCCGGCCCAACCCTCCCGTCGGCGCCGTGGTGGTGAAGGATGGCAGGATCGTGGGCCGGGGCTGGCACCGGAAGGCCGGCGGACCCCACGCGGAGGTCCACGCCCTCGCGGACGCCGGCGAGGCCGCGCGCGGCGCCACGCTTTATGTCACGCTGGAACCCTGCTCGACCTTCGGGCGCACGCCCCCCTGCACGGACGCCATCAAGGCCGCGAAAATCGCCCGCGTGGTGGCCGGCACGGCCGACCCCAACCCGAAGCACGCGCGGCGCGGGTTCCAGGTTCTCGAGAAGGCCGGCCTCGAGACGCGCTGCGGCGTGCTGGAGCCGGCGTGCCGGCAGCTGATCGCGCCATTTTCAAAATGGGTACAAACCGGCATGCCCTACCTGACCCTCAAGCTGGGCATGACGGCGGACGGGCGGATCGCGGACTCCGGCGGGCTCTCCCGCTGGATCACCGGCCCCGAGTCGAGGGCCGAGGTCCACCGGCTGCGGCGGCGCGCGGACGCCATCCTGGTGGGCGCCCGCACGGTGATCGCGGACGACCCGGGCCTGCTGCCGGAAGGCCCCGACCCGAACCCCGTCTACCGCGTCATCATCGACGGCGAGGGCCGTTCGCCGGCCCAGGCCAAGGTGTTCACCGACGCGAAGGCGGCCGACACGATCCTGTGCGTCACCCACGACTGCCCGGACAGCAAGCGCATTCGCTGGGAGGCGAACGGGGCCGCTGTCTGGGGCGTGCCGTCGCGCAAGGGGCGCATCGTGCTGACCGAGGTGCTGCGCCTGCTGGGCAAAATGGGCCTGCTGCACGTCGTCTGCGAAGGCGGGGGCGTGCTGGCGGAGGGACTGGTGCGCGAAGGGCTGGTGGATGAATTCTGGCTCTTCTACGCCCCGCGCCTGCTGGGCGGCCGCTCGGTCCCGGGCTTCGGCGGCAAGGGCTGGTCCCTGAAGGAGGCCCCGGCCCTGACCTTCGATTCGGTCGTCCGGACCGGCGAGGACCTGTGGGTGCGCGCGTTTCCCGTCCGGGAGGAGGCTCCGCCATGTTCACCGGACTGATCGAACGGGTGGGGCGGCTTGTGCGGCGCGACGAGCGCGGCGACGGCGGCCGGCTGCTGATCGAGGCGACCGGCTGGAGCGATCCCCTGGCGCTGGGAGAAAGCGTCGCGGTCGAAGGCGTCTGCCTGACCGTGGCGGAGATCACGGCGCGGGGGTTTTCCTGCGATATCCTGAAGGAAACACTGGCCCGCACGACCCTGGGCGGGAAAAAGCCCGGGGCGAAGCTGAACCTGGAGCGGGCGCTGCGGCCCGACAGCCGGCTGGGCGGCCATTTTGTGACGGGCCACGTGGACGGGGTGGGGGAGCTGGCCGACGCGGGGCGGGCCGGGCCGGACCTGGTGCTGACCGTCTCCGCCGCCGGGGCGCTCATCGGGGGGATGGTCCTGAAAGGCTCCATCGCGGTCAACGGAGTCAGCCTGACCATCGCCCGGCTTACGGACCGGGAGTTCGACGTGCACCTGATCCCGCATACGCTCCAGGAGACGTCCCTGGAGTTCCTCCGGCCCGGCGATCCGGTGAACCTGGAAACCGACATGCTGGGGAAATACGTAAAGCGGTTCCTCGAGCGGAGCGCCCCCGGAGGCCTGACCCTGGAGAAGCTCGGGGAAGCCGGATTTTTGTGAAGTTTGGCCGACAGCCTTGACGGCGGATGAACCAGCGTGATATTCTATAACGCTTTCACAATACCCGCGAGGCCTGAAAACGATGATTGACAAATTGCTTGAGCTGCAGGAACGGGACATCCGCATCGCCCAGATTGAGCGCGAACTGCGCGACAATCCCGCCCGTAAGGAGCAGATGCTATCACGGATGGGCGATTCGAAGTCCGCCCTTACGGAGGCTCGCGAGAAATTCAAAGCCCAGCAGTCCAAGATCAAGGGGTTCGACCTCGAGATCGAAAGCCGGCGCGAGAAGATCAAGAAGCTGATGATGGAGCAGGGGTCCTTGAAGTCCAACAAGGAATACCAGGCGATGACGGCCCAGATCCGGGCGGTCGAGCAGGAGATCAGCAAGATCGAGGACCAGATCCTGGGCGTCTGGGACGTGGCCGAGGCGCACGCGTCGGACATCAAATCCCGCGAGAGCGAATTGAAGGGCGAGGATTCGGTCGTCCAGCAGGACGTCAAGAGCCTGGACTCCCGGATGGTGGATCTTCAGAAGGAACTGGACGGGCTGAAGGCCGAGCGCGCGGGACTGGCCACGGGGATCGACGCACGCTGGCTGACGATCTACGAGCGCATCTGGGCGAAGAAAAAGGATCGCGCGCTGGTGGAAGTGACGGACGGGGTCTGCGGCGGCTGCCACATGTCGCTGCCGCCGTTCCAGAAGCACGAGGCGCGCAAGCGGACGGACATCATCACCTGCACGTTCTGCGGGCGGATGCTGTACGCCTGACCTATTTTTGTCGAGGAAGAAGGGCGATTCGGTCGCTGCGGAACGCTCGCAAGGGCGCTCCGGGGAGGAAAGTCCGGACTCCGCAGGGCAGGGTGTCCCGCCACGACGCGGGAAGCCTTCCGGCAAACGGAAG
>JBIIYJ010000286.1:0-6921 GCA_044346855.1 Kiritimatiellia bacterium | reverse complement strand
CCTTCGGGATCTGCCACTCCATGTCGTAGTAGCCGTGCGTCTTGGAGCCGAGGCGGAAATACATGTCGCTCCAGATCATCGGCTTCAGCCCCTCCTCGCGGCAGAGGTCGCGCACGCGGGCCAGGTGATCGTTGATGATCTCGAACGGCGGCTTGTCGCCGAACTTCTCCTTGAAGCGGCCGGAACCGAGCCCGTGCGCCTCGTCCATGCCCAGGTGGATCCGCTTGCTGCGCACGCAGGAGCTGGCGGCCTTGATGAACTTGCGGATCAGCCCGTAGGCCTCCTCGTCGCCCGCGAGGATGATGTGGTTCGTGTCCCGATATTTGAACATCGGGTCCCACTGCAGCGTCTGCTCCAGGTGGGCCAGCGCCTGGATGCAGGGGATCAGCTCGATGCCCAGCGCGTCGGCGTAATCGTCGAGAGCCTTCATCTCCTTCAGCGTGAAGCCGCCGCGCAGGTAGCCGAAGAACGGCTCGCCCGGCACCTCGTAGGTGTCTTCCGTGTAGAACATCAGCATGTTCACGCCCATCAGCGCCGCCCGGCGCATGAACGCCTCGGCCGCCTCGCGCCGCAGCACGCCGTTGCGGCTGCAGTCCGCCATCAGCCCGCGCATCGTGAACTCGGACTGTTCCGAAAACGAGAGGTCCGCCCGCGTCGTCGCGGCCAGCAGCCGGCCCAGCGCGCGGAACGCGGCCGACTTGCCCCCGAACCGCACCCGCACGCCAGCCTTGGTCGCCTCGGAAACCAGGCGGTCGGAGCCCCCGGCGGCATCCTCGACAAACACGACCGCCACCGCGCCCGGGCCCGAGCCGAAGCGGCCGGGATGGTCGGCCTTCACGGCCGCGAGGCCGGCCTTCAAGCTGGCGGGAACCTGCTTCAAGTCGAATGTGAAATTGCTCATGACCCGATCTCCTTGCCGATAATGCGATCCAGTTCCGATTCCCAGTCCGCCGCCAGCGGCGCGGGATACCCATACTCCCCGAAGCTGTCCACCTCGTAGCCCCGCTCCGGGAGCATGCGCGTGGACGGCAGATACAGGCCCGTGCCGTTGCTGTACCCGAGCGCGAAATGAACGCCCGGCCCCAGCCGCTCCAGAACCCGGTTGCCGACTTCCCCGGTCAGCTCGCCCTCCACCGCCACCAGCCGGACCCGGTCAGCCAGGCGCAAGGTCTGCACGCGGAGCCGCGGCCGCGGCTCGAGCGGCGGATCCAGTGGAAGCGTCATCTCCTCCAGGGCAAACGCCAGCCGGGGCTCGCACTCCGCCAGGCCGGCCCGCACGACCGCGCCCACCTCCTCGGCCGCCAGCCGCCCCGCCGCCGCCACATCCTGGCTCGTGCCCGACCGCCAGGCCGGGCCGGCGCCGTCATGGCCGTCGGTAATGACGCACGCCTTGGTGTCGCCGCCCGCCCCCTGCAGAAACAGGACCGGCGCGCCAAACTCGGACTCCAGCAGGCGCGCGGCCGCGCCGGGATAGTCGGCCGAAACCCGCCAGCCATGGATCGTGGAGGGATGGCAGGCGATGGAATAGACCAGACACAGGAGGCGGCCGCAGTCCGTTTCCAGCGCCAGCACGGGCAGGTGGGAACAGATCGTCCCGGCCGGATAGGGCCGCCACTCCACGCCGCCCTTGCCGTCGGGCCGCCGGCGGCTGACCGGCACCGTCGTAACCCCGGCACCCGCCTTGATTCGGACGTCCTTGAGGCCGTCGACCGCGTCCCGGGCGGCCCGTTCCACCGCCGCCTCCACCTGCGCCCAATAGGTCAGGTCGGGCGGCACTGCGGCGTTCGCGGCCCAGGTATCCACGCAGGGCCCCGCATGGGTGTGGGAGGTGTTGAGCAGCACGGCGGCCGGGTCGGCCCCCGCGAGGCGCGCCAGGGCGGCGGTCAGCCGGTCGGCCAGGGGGCGCACGAAAAACAGCAGGTCGAAGCCGGCCAGCACGAGCCGCACCCCCTCGTGCTCGAGGACGAGCACGCGAACGAACAGGTCGTCGTCCACGCCCTCGCAGCCCTTTTCGCCGTCCCGCCGGCCGAACCCGCTCAGGCGGGTTCCCAACGGCGGGGTGATGCAAGCCTTGCCGAATCCCGCGCGCATCAGGCGCCCCGGACCCGGTCGAGCATGCCGCGGCCGCGCTCGAGGAAATAGACCAGCGTGTCGTAGTCCACGTCCGGCGGAATGGAGTGATCGGAATGTACGATGAAGGAACCGCCGGCCTTGAGCACGGGGAGGAGCTTCTTGTCCATCTCCTCGTCGACCTTCCGGCGGTCGTTGGAAATCAGCGAGCGCACGTCAAGCCCGCCGAAGAAGGCGATCTTGTCCCCGAACCGGCGGTGCAGCGTGGGCAGGTCCATGCCGGCCTTGACCTCCATCGCCTGGAGGCAGTCCATGCCGGCCTCGATCAACCCCGGCACCAGGGGCTCGACGTAGCCGCAGGAGTGGACGATGACGCGGCAGCCCTTGGAGTGGGCGAAGTCGAACAGGCGCTTGTGGCCGGGCTGCATGAGCTCGCGGTACATCGCGGGGCTCATGAACGGCTTCTCCTTGAAGCCCATGTCCTCGTAGAAGAACATGCCGTCTGGCTTCCCTTCCTTGGCGAACAGCTCCTCCAGGCAGTTGATGGTGAGCGTGGCGTAGACGTCGACCATGTCGGCCACCCACTCGGGCTCCAGCGCCATGCCGGCCAGCATGTTCTCGTGGCCCGTCACCGGATGCATCTGCTCGAAGGGCGCCACGCCGGCCCAGCAGAAGAAGCGCTGCTTCTCCTTCGCGAACGCCTTGGCCTGGCGGTATCCCTCGAACGGGATGCGGCGCATGTCGAGCGGGGCCACCAGGAAGGGGCGGATCGCCTCCTTCCAGGAGGCGAAGTCCTTGACCCTGAAATCGACATGCTCCGGGGTGGAATCGTGCTTCTTGTGGCGGCGCAGCTTGGCGCCGTTGCCGTCCAGCCAGAGGGCCTTGTCCTCGTCCTCCTCCAGGATGACGTTCTTGAAATCGAGGTTGGCCACGGAGCCCAGCCAGCCGCCCGTGCGCAGGTCCATGTTGAAATGCTCGCCGATGTCCTCGCCTTCCTTCAGGCGGCCCTCGGCCTGCCACCGCCGGATGGCGGCGCCCCAGGGCGATTCGTTCACGGCCAGCCGGTCGACCGGCTTCCGGTTCAGCGTCGCGTGCACCCGTTCAATGCTGGTCATGGCGGCCATGGAATCCTCCTGCGGTTAGGAAAAGGGGTAGGTTAATGAATCGGCCCGGGAGTTGAAAGCACAATTGAATAGCGGTCGATTCGCTTGCATCCCCGCCGGCGCCCGCTTATGCTTGTCCTCATGAACACCTGGACGATCCCGAGCGACGAACCCGTCATTGCGCCGGGCCGGCTGAACCCGCCCTACGACAGCGCCCACGCCGGCGCGGCGCACGTCATCCGCCGGGGCGACGCCTACACCCTGCTCTACTGGGGAAAGGGGCCGGCCGGGAATGTCATCCTGCGGGCGGACAGCCCCGTGGAAGAGCCCAACCGGTGGCGGGGCGCGGGCGGCCCGCTGATCGCGGCGCAGCCGGAAACCGACTACAACCACAACGGGCCGAGCTTCCCCTTCCTGCTGCCGGTCACGGACGATTACTGGCTGCTCTATTTCTGCGCGTGGGGGAAAAAGAAGGCGGACGGCAAACTGGCCAACACGACCGGCGCGGCGGTGTCGGAGGACGGGGGCCGCTCCTGGCGGTATCCGAAAACGGAACCCCTCCTGCCCCTCGACCGGCCGTGGGACTGCAACGGCACCGGCAGCGTGTGGGTGCTGCGCGAGAACGGCCTGTTCCGGATGTACTACACCGCCATCGGCCGCTATTTCCCCCGGCCCGAGGGGGTTGAAACGGGCCACGGCGCGGTGATTCCCGAAATCGGCATCGCGTACGCCGAATCGCGCGACGGGCTCGCCTGGACCAAGCCGGTCCCCGGCCTCCTGGTGCGCCCCCGCGGCTTCGCGGTGGAACCGTACGAGTATATCTGCTCGAAGCCCTGCGTGCTGAAAGATGAAAAAGGGTACACGCTGTGGGTCAACACCTTCGGCACGGCCTACCGCGTCCACCGGCTCACCAGCCCCGACGGGCTGGCCTGGAAATGGGCGGACCGGGTCGGGCCCGACGGGGAGCTGGGCGTCGGCGCGCCGGGCGCCTTCGACGACCACCAGCGCTCCTACCCCACCCTGGTCCGCCACGGCAACGGCTACCGCTGCTGGTTCACCGGTAACCAGTTCGGGGCCACGGGGATGGGCTATGCGGTGGGAATAGCGGATAGCGAATAGCGCCCTCCAGCGGGTCGGCAAGCCGGCACGAAAGCGCCCTCCGGCGGGCCGGGCAAGCCGGTGCGAAAGCGCCCTCCGGCGGGCTTGTCCCGCCGGGGGCAAGATGCCGAGGCCGCCGCGAAGCGGCCGCCCTCCCGTTTTCCGCTCCTGCCGGCAAGCCGGCAGGGAGCCCTCCGGCGGGGCAAGCCGCCCTCCCACACCGCTACTTCGGCGACAGGAAATCCTCGGGCTGGTCGGGCCACGTCAACTCCGGCAGCGCGGACCGCTGCCAGCGCAGGATGCGGCCCTCGTCGGGAAGGGCGGCATAGGTCATCAGGGTGTAGCCGATCAGCCCCTGTTTGGGATGCAGCCTCAGCCCGTCCTTGCGCAACCCCGCCGGCCAAGCTGTCGTGAAAAGCTTGATCGCATCGTCCAGCTTCACCGGCTTCTTCATGGCCGCCAGCTCCGAGCCCAGCTTGGACTCGAACTTCCACGCGCCGTTCCAGAAGGCCATGTCCGGCCCGTCCAGGGGCTGCTTGTAGAGCCGCAGGTATTTCTCCCGCTGCGCCCGCTGGTACCGGCCCTGGGCCGACTGCGGATCCCGGCAGGTCATGCCGCTGATGTGGCTGATGCCGTCCGCCCCGGGATAAAACACCTCGATGTGGTTGTAGCTGCACTTCTCGATGGCGGCCGACCGCTTCCGGCTGTCGTGCAGCAGCAGGTTGCCGCGCGCCCAGAAGGGCGAATACCGCGTCAGGAACTCGACGGCCGACGGCACATCGTCGCAATACTGGCTGAACATCGCGCGGGCCGGCAGCGGAAAGAGCTCGGCAGGCTCGTCGTCCAGATGCAGGCCGCTCCCCACCCCGTCGGAAAAAAGCGTCCGCGTCTTGTCGGTGAACAGGTGCCGGGGCGCCCCCTCGGGCTTCCAGTGCGTGGCCGGGTCGTCGAGATTCTTGATGTGGATGCGGCCGTGGTCCGACTCCGGAATGTACGCCACGCGGCATTTCTCGTCCTGCGCGGGCGCGGCGATGCCCAGGCCCCGGAAGGCCAGGTAGTTGTGCAGGCTGCGCAGCGTGGCCAGCTCCAGCTCGGTCAGCCCCGCCAGCGCCTGCAGCTCCCGGTCCACCGCCAGGACATAGTCGACCCACGGGCGGGCCTCGGGATAGCGGGCGAACGACGGGATTCTGGCCATGGCCTCACGGTAGAAGGCGACCAGGCCCTTGAGAATGACCTCGGGGTCCAGGTAGGGTGCGTCGACCAGCACGCGTTGGAGCGGAAAGGCCAGCAGGGCTTCCCGGTTGGCGCGGATGGCGTCCGCCTCGCGGCGGGCGGTATCAAGGGCGTCGGGGATCTGGACCGGCATAACGGCTTCTCCTGAATGCGAACGATTCCCATGCGGCGGCAAATGTGGTAGTATACCAACTCAGGGCGCGAAAGCCCGAATCATTTTTCACATGAGAACGATCCTCCATCTCGACATGGACGCCTTCTTCGCGGCCATCGAACAGCACGACCGGCCCGAGCTGCGCGGCAAGCCCGTGGTAATCGGCTCCGCGCCGGACAAGCGCGGCGTGGTGTCGACCGCCTCCTACGAGGCGCGCAAATTCGGCATCCACTCCGCCATGCCCTCCCGCACCGCCTACCGCCTCTGCCCGGAGGCCGTCTTCGTCCACCCCCGCATGAGCCGCTACTCGGAGGTGTCGGACCGGGTGATGGCCATCATGGAAAGCTTCACCCCGGAGATCGAGCCCGTTTCCGTGGACGAGGCGTTCCTCGACCTGGACAGCGTCCTGCATTTCTGGCCGAACGCGGAAGCCCTGGGCCGGGCTCTCAAGGACCGCATCCGCTCCGAACTCGGGCTGACCGCCTCGGTCGGCATCGCCCCGAACAAGTTCCTGGCCAAGATCGGCAGCGATATGAACAAGCCCGACGGCCTGACCCTCATGCCGACCGAGCCCGCCGCCATCGCCGCGTTCCTGGCCCCCCTGCCCGTGACGCGGATCTTCGGGGTCGGCAAGGTCACCGGGGAGGTCATGAAGCAGCACGGGATCCTCACCATCGGCCAGCTCCAGGCCGTGCCGATGGACCAGCTCGTCACCCTCTTCGGCCAGCTGTTCGCCAACCACCTCCACTCCCTTTGCCGGGGGGAGGATGACCGGTCTCTAGTCAGGGACTGGGAGGAGAAGAGCATTTCGAACGAGACGACGTTTGACGAGGACTGCGCGTTGCCCGACGTGCTGCGCCAGACGCTGCTGGACCTGGCCGAGCAGGTCGGGCGGCGCCTGCGTCGCCACGGCAAGCGGGCCCGCACGGTGCAGATCAAGCTCCGGTTTCCCGACTTCAAGACGATCACGCGGCAGGCCTCCCTTCCGGAGCCGACCGATTCCGATCGCGAACTGATCCGAGCGGCCTTCGCGCTTTATCGGAAGGAAAACATCCGGGGCGCGCTGCGGCTGATGGGCTTCGGGGTCTCCAACCTGGCCGCGCCCGGCGAAGGGCCGCCGGTGCAGCCCCAGCTGTTCGACAGCAAGCCGCCCGAGAGCCGGAAAAAGGACGAGCGGCTGGATAAAACCGTGGACGCCCTGCGGGAACGATTCGGGACGGATGCTCTTCGGCGGCTGACAGACGGTCAGCGTTCCGCAAACCG
>JBIIYJ010000285.1:0-6927 GCA_044346855.1 Kiritimatiellia bacterium | reverse complement strand
CATGCTGGGCATGGTGGACGGCAACGGGCATCCCTATTCCTGGAGCGCCATATTCAACGGGTACAATCCCGAGGCCATGGCGGGCTGCCCGTATGCGGGCATACCGGATTATCTCAACAAGCAGCCGAAGGGCACGCTGGGGATCCCGGGGGCGAAGGTCACGCACGTGTGGACGGACGACCCGAAGGACGCGGCGCACGTGGCGGCCTGTTCGCTTGTCCCGAACGTGGTGAAGCGGGCGGAGGACGTGATCGGCCAGGTGGACGCGGTGATTGTGGCGACGGACAAGGGGCACGAGCATGTGGCGCGGTGCCGGCCGTTCGTGGAGGCGGGGCTGCCGGTCTTCGTGGACAAGCCGATGGTGGACAACGAGGCGGACCTGGCGGTCTTCAACCGCTGGGTGGAGGAGGGGCGGGCCATCCTGACGTCGAGCTGCATGCGGTACGCCAAGGAGTATATGCCGTTCCGGGCCTCCACGGACAACCTGGGCGAGCTGCGCTATGCGAGCATCACCACGCCGAAGAGCTGGGAGCGGTACGGCATTCACGCGCTCGAGGGGATTTATCCGATCCTGGGGCCGGGTTTCCTGACGGCTCGCAACACGGGCACGGCTGAGCGGAACATCGTGCATTTCACCCATCGGCGCGGGGCGGACGTGGTGGTGGCGGCCATCTCGGATTTGTACGGGACGTTCGGCGCGCTGACGCTGGGCGGCACGAAGGATCATGTTCAGGTGTCGTTCCGCGATTCCTATTTCGCCTTCAAGGCGCAGCTGGTCGCGTTCGTCGAGTACCTGCGCACGGGCGAGCGGCCGTTCCCGTGGGCGGAGACGGACGAGCTCATGCGCCTGGTCATCGCCGGCCTCCGCAGCCGCGAGCAAGGCGGCGCGGAAATCCGCCTCGGCGGCCCGCGTATTTAAATTGTTGACATATCTGAATATATGGATATATTGGCGATATGAAAACTGAAACAGCAAAGCGGAAAGCGCGCATTCCGGCGGACCGGATCGAGACGGCCGCCGAGGTGCTGCGCGTGCTCGGCCATCCGGCGCGGCTGCGCCTGGCCGAAATTCTGGACCTCGGCGGCCCCCTGGCTGTCCATGCCATCATGGAGCAGGCCGGCCTTCGCCAGGCCTCGGTCTCGGAGCACCTGAACAAGATGCGCCGAGCGGGAATCATCAAGGCCATCCGGAAGGGCCGCGAGGTGTGGTACCGGATCGAGGACCCCCGCGCCCTGACCCTTCTCAACTGCCTGCGCAAGGCGGGAGGCAAGTCGTGAACGATCGTGAAAAACCGTCTTTTGGCGAACGGCTCCGGATGATGCTGCCCGAGTTCGGAATCCGCCACCCCTGGCTGTCGATCGCCCTCATCGCGGTGATGGCCGCCGGCTTCATGGCCCAGTTCCCCAAGGTCAAGTTCGACAACGACCCGGAGAACATGCTGGACAACAACGAGGCGGTCCGCGTCTTCCACCGCGAAGTCAAGGCCCGCTATGCGCTGTTTGATTTCGTCATCGTGGGCGTGGTCAACGACACCGATCCCGACGGGATCTTCAATGTCGAAACCCTCAGCCGGATCCACCGGCTGACGGGCGAACTGATGTCCCTGCAGCGCGACCCGGAGGGGCTTCCCCGGGTGATCAGCCGGGACGGGGAGGGGCCCGAAACGGTCAGGACGCTCGACCTGCGACCCTCCGGCGGCTGGAAGCGCCTGCTGGCCGCCGCCTTCCGGCACGATCCGAACCGCCTCTTCACCAAGGACGGCGAGAGCGCCCTGATCGCCCGCGAGCTGATCGCGCCCAGCGTGGTCGACAACATCAAGCAGGCCGGCCTCGGTTCGCTCAAGATCGAGTACCTGATGGAGAATCCGCCCCGCACCCGCGAGGAGGCTCAGTCCATCCGGCGCGACGCCATGGACAACCCGTTGTACAACGGCACGCTGGTGGCCGAGGACGGCCGGGCCATCTGCCTTTATATTCCGCTGGCGGACAAGACCTACAGCTATAATGCCGCCCGCCTGGTGGAAGCGCTTACCGCCGACTGGAAAGGCGCCGACAAAGTCTACATCACGGGGCAACCCGTGGCGCAGGACACCTTCGGGGTGGAGATGCTGGTCCAGATGGCCACCTCCGCACCGCTCGCCGGGTTGGTGATTTTCCTGCTGCTCCTGTTCTTCTTTCGCCGGGTCCAGCTCATCCTGGCGCCCATGATCATCGCCGTGCTGAGCGTCATCGCGGCCATGGGCCTGCTGATCGGGCTCGGATACGACGTGCACATCATGAGCTCCATGATCGCCATCTTCCTGATGCCGATTGCCGTGGCGGATTCGGTCCACATCCTGAGCGAGTTTTTCGACACGTATCACAAGTTCAACGACAAGGGCCGCACCATCCGCAGCGTGATGAGCCACCTGTTCCAGCCGATGCTGTATACGAGCTTGACCACTATCGCCGGGTTCGCGTCCCTGGCCACGACCCCCATTCCCCCGGTCAAGGTGTTCGGGCTTCACGTGGCGTTTGGCGTGACCCTGGCCTGGGTGCTGACCATGGTGCTGGCTCCCGCCTATATCATGGTTGCCGTGTCCAAAAAAACACTCGAGAAAATGGCGAAGCAGAAGGCCGACCAATTGGACAAGCCATCCGCGGGCAGCCTGGATCATTACCTTGAAAAACTGGGGCGCTTCTCGGTGGAGAAGGGCAAGCTGATCATCGGGTTGGTCGTGTTGGTGACGATCTTCTCCGTGATTGGCGTGGCCAAGATCAAGGTGAACGACAATCCCATCAAGTGGTTCGTCGAGAGCCACGACATCCGGAAGGCCGACCGGGAACTTAACGCCCACTTCGGCGGCACCTACACCGCCTACCTGACCTTCGCTCCGACGGAAGTTGCCGAATCCGTTCCGTCCCTGGCGGCGCGATTGAAGGCGGCGGTCAATGAGTCATTTGGCGCGGGCGCCGGCCGGGACGCTTTCGGAGCCGCCGTCGACAAGGCCGCAGCGTCGTCCGGAACGGCGGACGCTTTCTTCGGGACCGTCGCCGGCGAGGCGGCCCGCCTCGACGAAACGGCTCTGGCCGGCTGGGACAAGCTGGCGGATGCCTTGAATTATCTCGACGCCGAGTCGCTGACCCCGGCCGGTTTGAAGTCGGCCCTGGCCGCGAAACCCGAGTTGGATGCGGCGGCTGTCCGTGATCTGACCGCCGCCCTGGCGGTGAAGGGGGAGTTGAAAGGCGAGGCCCTGCGCGAGGCGGCCCTTGCCGTGTGCGATGCGAGGACGGGGCTGTCGTACCAGTCCTTTGTGCGTGCGAAGCAGACCGACTGGACCGCCCCGGTATTCAAGCGGCCCGACATGCTCCGCTGGCTGCTTGGCTTGCAGCGGCACCTCATGCTGAATCCGGTGGTCGGCAAGGCTTCGTCCGCCGCCGATGCCCTGGTCAAGGCCTCATATGAACTCAACTATGTCGAGCCGGATCCGGCGGCGTCCGAGCCGGAAAAGGCGAAGCAGGCCGAAGCGAACGCTGTGCATCGGGCCGTGCCTCCCACCGCCGCCGGCGTTGGGCAGGTCTTCACCCAGTTGGAGGGAATGAAGCGAAAGGATACGCTGTTCCACATGGTCACCCGCGATTACCAGGAAGCCAACGTATGGGTGCAGCTCAAGAGCGGCGACAACGTGGACATGGAGTCCGTGGTCAAGGACGTGGACGCCTATATCGCCGGCAATCCTCCGCCCGCGCCCCTCAGGACGGGATGGGCGGGGCTGACCTACCTCAACGTGGTGTGGCAGGCGAAGATGGTCCGGGGCATGTTCTCGTCGCTGGCCAGCAGTTTCGTGATGGTGCTCCTGATGATGGTCGTGCTGTTCAGGTCGCCCCTGTTCGGCCTGCTGTCCATGATCCCGCTCAGCGTCACGATCCTCTTCACCTACGGGCTGATCGGCTGGGCTGGCAAGGATTACGACATGCCCATCGCGGTGCTGTCCTCCCTGACGCTCGGGTTGAGCGTGGACTTCGCCATTCATTTCCTGGAGCGGGCCCGGGAAGAGGTGAAGAAGCTCGGCTCGTGGGACAAGGCCGTGGTCGTGATGTTCAAGGAGCCGGCGGCCGCAATCAGCCGCAACGCCATCACCGTGGCGGTCGGGTTCCTGCCGCTGCTGGCCGCGCCGCTCGTGCCTTACCGCACGGTGGGCGTCTTCCTGGCCCTGATCATGATCATCTCGTGGCTGGCCACGTTGTTCATCCTTCCGCCCCTGCTGGCCTTTTTCCGGCGGCGGGCGTTTTCCGAAAAAACCGAATCCAAGGGAGCGTGATATGAACCGAATGAACCGGTTGGGATTGATTCTGCTGGTCGCCGCCGCGGCGCGCGCCGGGGCGCAGGAGGCGCTGACGGCGGACGCCATCATGGCCAAGGCGAACCAGGCCTTCTATTATGCCGGCGCCGACGGCCGGTCCGATGTGACCATGACCATCAACGACGCCCAGGGTGGCACCCGGACGCGCGAGCTGACGATCCTGCGCCGCAACGAGGGGGAGGATCAGAAGTTCTACGTCTACTTCAAGGCGCCGGCGGACGTCCGCAAGATGGCCTACCTCGTCTGGAAGAAAACCGGCGGCGACGATGACCGCTGGCTGTTCCTGCCGGCCCTGAACCTGGAGAAGCGGATCGCCCCCGGCGACAAGCGAACCAGTTTCGCGGGGTCCGACTTTTTCTACGAGGATGTGTCCGGCCGGAGCCTGAAGGACGATGAGCATGCGCTGGCGGAGACGACGGACAAGGCCTACGTCATCCTGAACACGCCGAAGGACAAGCGGTCCGCCGAATTCGCCTCGTACAAGGTGTGGATCGACAAGGCCACGTTCCTGCCGATGCGCTCGGAATATGTCGACGCGAACGGCAAAGTCATCCGCACCATCGAATCGGAGAAGGTCGAGACGATCGACGGCTTCCCCACCGTCACGTCCGCCGTGGCCCGCGACGTGGCGGCCAACACGTTCACGCGGAACGTGTTCACCAACGTCAAGTACGGGATCGGGCTGAATCCGTCGATTTTCAGCCAGCGGTTCCTGCGCCGTCCGCCGCGTGAAGTGGAATAGGGAGAGTGCAGATGATCCGTCCATGCCATGTTTCCCGTCGGGCTGCCGCTGTTCTGGCGGTCGTGGCTGTTGCCCTGTCCGCTTCCGCGGCCCCTTCGCTGCACGGTTTCCTGGACGCCCGGGGCGGGCTGCGGACCCAGGGCGACGAGCATGAGAAGGATGTTTCCCTGGCGGAGGTGCGGGCGCAGATCCTGGCCGAGCAGCCGGCGGGCGACCTGCTGACCACCGTGCGGGCGGATTTCCTGTATGACGGCGTGCCGCCCGATTTCGATTCCGATCTCGAGACGGGCGAGGGGCCCATCGACCTGCGGGAGGCCAACATCCAACTGCCCCTGGGGTCGGCGGGCGACCTCAAGGCCGGTCGGCAGATCCTGACCTGGGGCCTGGGCGACATGCTGTTCATCAACGACCTGTTCCCCAAGGACTGGCAGTCCTTCTTCAGCGGCCGCGACACCGACTATCTGAAGGCGCCGTCCGATGCGCTCCTGGTTTCCCTGTATCCCGCGGAGTGGAACCTCGACATGGTGTATACCCCGCGGTTCGACGCCGACCGTTTCGTCAGCGGCGACCGGTTGTCGTACTGGAACCCGGCCCTGGGCGACACGGCCGGGCGGAATGCGATCATCGATCCGCTTGAGCGGGACGACTGGCTGGACGACGATGAATGGTCGGGCCGGCTGCGGCGCACCCTCGGCGGATTCGAGGCGGCGCTGTACGGGTATGCCGGCTTCTGGAAAACGCCCGAGGGAATGGATCCCGTTTCGGGGCGGACTTTTTATCCCGATCTTTCGGTTTATGGCGCCAGCCTCCGGGGGCCGCTCGCGGGCGGGCTGGTCAGCCTGGAGGCGGGCTATTATGATTCGCGTGAAGACCGGGGCGGGGACGATCCCTATCTTCCCAACAGCCAGCAGCGCGGGCTGGTGGGCTACGAGCGGGAGCTGGTCCGGGATCTGCAGCTGGGGCTCCAGTATTACGCCGAATACATGCTCGATTACGACGGCTACCGCGAAACGCTGCCGCCCGGCATGCGGTCGCGGGACGAGGTGCGCCAGGTGGCGACGGTGCGGGTGACGCGGATGGCCATGAGCCAGAATCTCACCTTGTCCCTGTTCGGGTATTTTTCTCCGACGGATCTGGACGCCTACCTGCGGCCGTATGCGGCCTACAAGCTGACGGACAACCTGCTTGTGGCGGCGGGCGCCAACGTGTTCCTGGGGAAGGATCCCTACACCTTTTTCGGCCAGTTCGAGGACAACAACAACATCTATGCCGCGGTCCGTTATTCGTTCTAGCGGCTGGGAGAAGTGACATGAAGCGCAACATGATCGTGACCGACTGGGTCCACGTGATCGCCGGTATTTTCATCGTGACCAGCCTGATCCTGGGGCTCAAGGTCAGCGAGTGGTGGTTCTGCTTCACGGCGTTCGTGGGATTGAACCTGTTCCAGTTCGGATTCACGGGCTTCTGCCCCATGGCCATGCTGCTGCGCAAGCTTGGCGTGCCGACGGAGTGGCCGCCCAATCGCCAGGTGTAGGGGCGGTGCTCGTCGCCGCCCGCCCTGCATGACCACTTGCCAGCGCGGGCTCCGGCAAGCGGAGCCCCTACATTACTCGCTGGCATGGTGCCTGATGTAGCGGTGCTCGTCGCCGCCCGCCTGGCCGGCGACAGTCCATCGCGGTCTTCGCAAGCGAAGCCCCTACATTACTCGCTGGCATGGTGCCTGATGTAGGGGCGGTGCTTGCGCCGCCCGCCTGGCCGGCGACAGTCCATCGCGGTCTTCGCAAGCGAAGCCCCTACATTACTCGCTGGCATGGTGCCTGATGTAGGGGCGGTGCTCGTCGC
>JBIIYJ010000284.1:0-6935 GCA_044346855.1 Kiritimatiellia bacterium | reverse complement strand
ATTCAAGTATTTCTGATCATCAAGAACCTGGCGCATCTGTTCCCTTTCTGTAAGCTTAGTACACTTCACAGATAGCGGGTGCGCCGGTTCTTTTCAATACTTTTTTGCTTTCCGCAACAGAAACTAGATATTCCAAAAGATTGGACAAATGACAATCCAGAGGCCGGAGATCTATATTCCATTAATGACTATGTACGGCTAGCAGAAACAATAACTGAAGGAATTGATCGCAAAGAGATTAAAGTTAGCTGGGATTGCTTTTATGGAACTTGTGAAACAAAAGTAGAGATCTTGAAATGAAATTACATCTCATATCTTTATTTATAGGTTTTAATATAACTGCTTATGGAGTTGAAGATGAAAAAAATATTTTTCCTATATATACTTATACAAATAAAGAACAAATTAAGGAAAGCAGAGTTATTGCGGAAAGCTTTAACAGAATTAGAATAGGACAACAATACGAATCAATCACTAATTTGTTCGGCAATCCATCATTTAAATCACCTGTAAGAGAAATAGACTTAGAAAGTGACAAAATTAAGGAGCCAAAGGAATGGCAAGTTGTATACAGACACAAGTCTCTTGATTTTATATGCTATAGACTTTTATTTTCTATGGAAGGAAAAAAACCGGGGAAATTGCTTTCTGTTTTCATTTTCTATAAAAAAGAAAGTAGGCCTATCGAAATCGGCGAATTAAAAATTTGTGTACTTTAGAAGACATTATTGGCGCTTCCGGGTTTGCGGGGGGATTTTATACAGGCCCGGACGTGATTTTCCAGAGAACGGGCGAGCGGGGAATGAGGTGGCCGGCCGGACGCTTACGCCATCACGGCCCCGTATGCGATTGAAACTTGGGACGATTACCAGAAGATCTCCAACCTGGATCTTGCGCGCATCGGAAAATTGATTCACCTGTTGATCCGAGGCCGATAGCGCTGATTTGATCCAGCCGATCCTTGACCCACGCCAGTCTATCGTGCAGTTCGTTCGGCGTCTATTGGGTGGCCGGTCGGACGCTTACAAAATATGGATCTCCCGCTAGATCAAAATCATGGATTGTTCCGGGTACAAGAGAATAGACACTCAATTATCGTTTTGTTCGAAAACACGTTTGAAGGTTTGTTTTTCTAATAATTCGATAAACAAGGAAAGAGTATATCCAGTATGGTAATCTCCGGTTATAACATCAAACTGGTTTGTTCCTTCGTTCAGATTCTGCAGTGATGCTTTATACATATCAACATCTAAATAAAACAAACCAACAATACAGTAAGCTTTTCCAGCCGTCGTTGATTTACTCATTAACGTTTGAAATCGGATTGCTGCGTTACTTGTCGAATACAATCTCCAAAATGATTCTTCAGCGGGTGGCAAGATATGCATGTGCCCCTTTCCTCCAAGGACAAGTATGGAAGCGTTTTGAATTTGAGCTTCATCATTAGTTACCGCTCCCAAAAAAGCGTTGGTAGATAACAAAACTATTACCAATATGCTTATTATTTTCATTTCGAATCTCAATTTTCTTTCTTACCTATCCGTTTCGTTCAAGTACCCGTTATATGTTGTGGAAGGACGGTAACCTAAGCGAAACTCCAATCTTCGAATTTTTCAATGACTCCTGTTCGAATGGATGTTGGTTATGTAGCTAAACTCTGTGTTTTCTGAAATTAACAATGTGAAAAAAGATGCATCATTGTGTGTTCCCATAAAAAGAAATTAAGTCTTCCATTTCTTTATTCCACGCAGCATGCGCTGTTCCAAATTCGAAATTCCATTGCTCTTTTGCACTTCCGGATAAAATTCTGCTAAAATTTTTATCATGTTTACTCTTCATTTCTGCTGTTGCCAGTCCAAGTGCTTTGGCTTTTTCACAATCTGATGCTTCACCATAAAAAGATTTATTAAGTTGAGAAAACCATCGTTCATCTATTTCGTTATGAATCATTTCATGATCCATAACTTTTTGCCAGATTTCCTCCACTACTCGAACCTGATTATCTGACTGTTTTGTTTTAGGAGTCCAGAAAGCCATTTGTATCCTTGCTTCAGGTGTTATATTTCTATACGTCCCAATAACAGTATATTTATATCTAATCCATGGGAAGCGACATTTGCAGTCAATGGACAATGATACATCTTCGGTTTTACTTATCTCTTCATCTTTCATTTCCCAAGACTGTCTTTGATACCATCCACTTGAATAGATTTTATTCATTGCCTCAATAAAATTGTCAGTATCCAAAAAAATAATGGGCCAAATTCGAGCCAAACCTAAAACATCTATGCTGTTTATAGTAGAGTTTTGTAGAAAAACAAAAAGATTAATCCCTCCATTTTCCCAAAAAGGATCCCGACTCACCCACCTCCCCATTCCGGGACTGTAGTATCGATACCCATAATACGCCAGCTTGGTATCCCCATCCCAATACTTCGAGGAGAAACGGAAGGGATTGGAGGCCGCCATGGCGCCGGTCTCGGTCGTCAGGTTGCCGAAGGGATCGTATTCGTAATGGGCCAGGGTCGTTCCGTTCGTCCCCACCAGTTCCGACACGTTACCGTTGCCGTCAAAGGCATAGGCCCCTTCGACAAGCTCAGGGTCGCCACTGAATACAGTGGCGAGCAACCCACCCACCCCGCCGGCGCCCTGGAGGCTCTGGCTCAAGTCCAGGCCCCAGACGTACCAGTTCGTCTCTGAAGCACGCGCTTCGGCCACCATATTCCAGCCGTCCCAGAGATACTGCCTGACCGATCCGTTCACCGTCTTGGCCACCCTCCGCCCCTGGTAGTCGTAGGCGCAGGTCACGACTGTCGTGCCGTTCGAGGCCAGAATCATGCGGTTATCGGCGTTCCAGACATACGTCCAGCCGTCCCCCGAGGCGGTCATATTCCCGTCCTCATCGTACTGGGGTTCGATAATCGCGCCGTTGGAGATGCTCGTGTACTGGTTCAGGAGATTCGCGTGATACGTCAACGCCTCGCCGTTATTGGCGGCCGTCAAGCGGTTTCCAATGGGATCGTAGGCGTAGCCATAGCTGTTGGTCCCCATGAGAGCGCCAATCACTTCCGAACGATCATTGTAACCAAAATCGTTTGTCACAGTAAGATTATCCACTCTCCGCGTGCGTCTGGCAAGCGAATCGTTGTCGCATTTCCCCAAGCACGCTCGTCACCCATCGGCGCAACATTCAACAAAAAACCGACACCCAAAACGATCGAGAGCTGATCGCCTACGCGCTCGAATGGGGCCTGACATCCCAGAAGGCCAAGTGGGTCGTCAAAAACTAATTACGAACGGATCAACCACAATTCTCGCTCGGCTTCGAAAAAAGACTGTTTTCGCGCCGTCCGCGTGTTTCGTAGTTAAAACCATATAGACCGTATCATCAGCATGTAGAATGACAATGCCGCTCCGTTGGCGCGCTTCGCGCCCGCTCTTTGTATCTCTTAACCGGTCTAATGCCTGTTCATCCCATTCGTCTCTTGGACGATCTGAAAGAAGGCGTAGGGGTCATAAAAATTAATGCGAGCTTCACTCAGCGTCATGCGATTCCGATAAATCCGCATTCGACGCGTCGAGCTTCTCGATCAGATAAAATGGAAGATTAAGAATCTGGCTCTTGTAGGATCTTCCGTCAGGCATTTTGCCGGAGGCCTTGACCAGCGACGGACGCTCCGAGCTGATCTTAATCGCGAAACGGATGTTTATGACAAAATTATGGGTAATTTTATCTATAACTCTGAATTTTTTATGGGTTCTTTAATCCGTGTGATCGGTGTGATCCGTGGTGACTCTTCCCGAGGCCGACGTTCACCAGACCAGGCGCGTGCGCCGCGTGAGGGCACGCGGCCTACAACATCGAAAGGGCAGTCACAAGTAAGGCAAATTTGCCGTCGCACAAAACAACTCGGCGGACTCCCTCTTCCTTCGGGGCTGAGGGGACTCTGCGTTGGATGCTGAGCCAGGCCAGCGCACGAAGATCGATGAGAGGGAACGATGAGGGGAAGAGATGAGGGGTGCTGGCGCGATGGGCCACTCATCCCTCCCGCTCATCCCTCCCGCTCATCCCTCCCACTCATCGGGCCTCCTGAGCGCCTGGCGGAAAGGATTGCCATTGGCGGGCCGGACGCTATCATACACCCGCATATGCCTGAACCTCTCTCCCAACCCGTCCTCCTCGCCCGGCGCCTCATCGCCGCCGGCGGCCGCGTCCATCTCGCCGGCATCGGCGGCATCGGCATGGCCGGCCTGGCCTTCCACCTCAAGGCCCGCGGCCTCGCCGTCACCGGCTGCGACGCCGCCCCCGGCGCCAACACCGCCTGGCTCCAGGCCCGCGGCATCCCCGTCGCCATCGGCCACGACCCTGCCCACGCGGCCTCCGCCGACTGGATCATCCGCAGCACCGCCGTCCGGGCCGACTCCCCCGAAATCGCCGCCGCCGCGGCCGCCGGCAAGCCCGTCCTGCGCCGCGGCGAGGTCCTCCCCGCCCTGCTGCCCGCCGCCGGCTCCATCGTCGTCGCCGGCACCCACGGCAAAACCACCACCACCACCTTCCTCACCCGCCTCCTCCAGTCCGCCGGCCGCAACCCCTCCTTCTTCGTCGGCGGCCACCTGGACCAGGACGGCACCATGGCCGGCGCCGGCGCGGCCGACCTCTTCGTCGCCGAGGGCGACGAGTCCGACGGCACCCTCGCGCTCTACGCCCCCGCCCTCGCCATCGTGACCAACATCGAGTTCGACCACATGGAGCACTTCGCCGACGTCCACGCCTTCGAAGCCTGCTTCTCCACCTTCATGCAGCAGGCCGGCCGGGTGATCTTCTGCGCCGACGATCCCCGCGCCGCCCGCCTCGCCGCCGCCATCCCCGGCGCGACCGGCTACGGCTTCTCCCCCGCCGCCGCCTTCCGCGCAACCGACCCCGAGGAGGCCCCCGGCCGCATCGCCTACACCCTCGTCCGCGACGGCGTCCCCCTCGGCCGCCTGGAACTCCCCGTCCCCGGCCGCCACAACATCCTCAACAGCCTGGCCGTGGCCGCCGCCGGCATCGCGCTCGGATTGTCCCTGGAATCGCTGCAAACCGCCTTTGCCGGATTCGCCTTGCCCCGCCGCCGGTTCGACCGGATCGTGGACAGCCCCGGCCTGCTGGTGGTCTCCGACTACGCCCACCACCCCTCCGAGATCCGCACCGCCGTCCAAACCGCCCGGCTCCAGGGTCGCCGCCGCCTCCTGGCCGTCTACCAGCCCCACCGCTACACCCGCACCCTCGCGCTCGGGCCCGACTTCCCGCCCGCCTTCGAGGGCGTGGACGACCTCACGCTTGTTCCCGTTTACGAGGCCTCCGAAAAGCCTCTCGAGGGCGGCACGATCGAGGACCTGTACCGCCGCTTCCGGGACGCCGGCAAAGCCCCCCGCCTCGCCCGGACCCTGCGCGAAGCCTGGCTCGACCTGCGCCACCGCCTCGAGCCCGGCGACCTGCTGCTCGTCATGGGCGCCGGCGACGTGGAGAAAATCGCCGCCTGGGCCCGCGAGGAACTGGAACCTGCAACCGTTGGAGGGTCCGGCGCGTCAACCGGAACGCGCCTCTGGCAGGAACCGGCCGCGACCGTCCTGGCCGGCCCCCTGCCCGATTCATCCTTCCGCCTGAACGAAACCCTGGCCAACAAGACCACCTACCGGGTCGGCGGCGAGGCCGACGCCTGGGTCGAGGCCGGAAGCGAGGCGGACCTGCAGGCGTTGCTTTCCCGCGCGCACAAAGCCGGCGTTCCGGTGACCGTGATCGGCGGCGGCAGCAATTTCCTCGTTCCCGATACGGGTTTGCGCGGCATCGCGCTGAGGCTCTCGGCGGCCGCCTTCGGCGGCCTTCGCATCGAGGGCGCGACGGTCACCGTCGGCCCCTCCTGCCCCGCCGCCCGGCTGGCGGACGCGGCGGAAAAGGCGGGCCTCTCCGGGCTGGAGTGGCTGGAGGCCATCCCCGGCCGGGTCGGCGGCCTGCTGCGCATGAACGCCGGCGCGCACGGGAGCGAGATCGGGAGCTGCGTCGACTGGATCAAGGTGGCGGAGGCGGACGGGACCCTGCGGCGCCTCACGCGCGCCGAACTGGTGTTCGAATACCGCCGCTGCCCCTCGCTGGAAAACCGGATCGCGCTGGAGGCCGGCCTCACACTGGCCAGCGGCGACAAGGCCGCCATCCGCGCGAAGCGGGCCGAAATCAGGTCCAAGCGCGAATGGATGCGGGGGCTTCATACGGCCGGGTCGGTGTTCCGGAACCCGCCCGGCGATTTCGCTGGCCGCCTCATCGAGGAGGCCGGATGGAAGGGCCAGGCGCTCGGCGGCGCGCGCGTCTCGGACCGGCACGCCAACGTGCTCGTCGCCGAGTCCGGCTGCACCGCCTCCGACCTGCTGGCCCTGATCGCCCTGGTGCGCGACTCCGTGTTTCGAAAATCGGGTATACTGCTGGAGCTGGAAGTGCGGGTCCCGGGCTGAGCGCCTACAAAAGGAAGTGGGCACGGGTCTCCTGACCCGTGCGCGATGCGAGGCCATTGAATACCCGTGCCGCCGGTGGGCTGGGAAGGGGCCGCGCGTGAAGGGGGCCACGGGTCAGGAGACCCGTGCCACTAACGGGTGGCTGGGAAGAACTACAAAAGGAAGTGGGCACGGGTCTCCTGACCCGTGCGCGATGCGAGGGCATTGAAAACCCGTGCCCCCGGTGGACTGGGAAGGGGCCGCGCGTGAAGGGGGCCACGGGTCAGGAGACCCGTGCCACTAACGGGTGACGGGGAAGGTCTACAAAAGGAAGTGGGCACGGGTCTCCTGACCCGTGCGCTCGTGTTTGGCCCTTTCGTTATCCCGCGCTAGCGTACAAGACGGAGGATTCCAGATGCGGGGCAGGTTTATGCGAGTTCTGATATAGTTGGGTTGGAGACATGAAGTCC
>JBIIYJ010000283.1:0-6956 GCA_044346855.1 Kiritimatiellia bacterium | reverse complement strand
GGCTGGAACCGGTGATCCGCAAGCCGAGGCCGCGCTGCTGGCGTGCGAAGGTGCGGCGGGCGGCTTTCGCGCGTCGACGGGGGCCCCGGTTCCGGATTTGCTGTCCACCGCCACGGCCCTGTACGCGTTGCGGGGATCGGGGGCGAAGCCCGCGCATCCCGGGGCCCATTTCGATTTTGTGGAGTCGCTCTGGGACGAGGGGGGGGGGTTCAGGGGGCATGCGGCCGATCCTGCGCCCGATTGCGAATATACGTTTTACGCGCTGCTGGCGCTGGGGTGCCTGCATGATGGCTGACGTTCCCGATCATGACAGGTTGGCCCGGACGCTGGCCGCCTCGCGCGACGCCTTGCTGGGGCAGCGGGTCGCTGGCGGCTACTGGCGCGGCGAGTTGTCCGGCAGCGCCCTCGCCACGGCCGTGGCGGCGGTTGCGCTTCACCAGGCGGACGGCGTTACGCACCGGGTGGCGATCGCGCGGGCGCTGGACTGGCTGGTCGCGCACGCGAATGCCGACGGCGGCTGGGGCGACAGTCCCGACAGCCCGAGCAATCTCAGCACGACCCTTCTTTGCTGGTCGGCCCTGGCGTATGCCGAGCCCGGCGTTCCGCAGGCGGAGCAGGCGGTTCGGGCGGCCGAGGCGTGGGTCACTCGCGCCGGGGGAAGTCTCAAGCCGGGCGATCTGGCAGCGGCGGTGCTGCGGGCCTATGGGGGAGACCGGACCTTTTCCGCTCCGATCCTTACCGTGTGCGCGCTCTCCGGGCGGCTGGGCGCGGAGCCGTGGCAGTATGTTCCGCAACTTCCGTTCGAACTGGCGCTCCTGCCCCAGCTGCTTTTCCGCTTCGTCCGGCTGTCGGTGGTGAGCTACGCGATCCCGGCCCTGATCGCCATCGGGCTGGCGCGCCACAGGAACGCTCCCGGGAGGTCGCCCGTTGTAGGCCGATTGCGGGAGTCCGTCGTGCGACCGGCCCTGCGCGTTTTGGAACGGTGCCAGCCTGTCCACGGAGGATACCTCGAGGCCGCGCCCTTGACCGCATTTGTGGCCATGAGCCTGGCGGCCTCGGGGCTTCGCGATCATCCCGTGACGGCGGCGTGCGTCCGTTTTCTCCTGCAGACGGTGCGGACGGACGGGCACTGGCCGATCGACACCGACCTTTCGACCTGGCTGACGACGCTTTCGGTCCGGGCCCTGTCCTCGGGGGGCGATGCGGAGGCGCCTGTGTCGGGCCCCGAGGCGGTCGCATTGCGCGGCTGGCTGCTCGGGCTGCAGACCCGGGCCGTGCATCCGTTCACCCGGGCGGCGCCCGGCGGCTGGAGTTGGACGAGTCTGGCCGGCGGCGTGCCGGATGCGGATGACACGGCGGGCGCGCTGCTGGCGTTGCACGCCCTTGGCGGCGCGGGCGACTCCGCGGGGCGGGCGGCGGCCCGCGCGGGGCTGCGCTGGCTGCTGGACCTTCAGAACGGCGACGGGGGGCTGCCCACCTTCTGCCGCGGCTGGGGCCATCTGCCGTTCGACCGGAGCTGCCCCGATATCACGGCGCACGCCTTGCGCGCCTTTGACGTGTGGCGCGGGGACGCGGACGATAACCTGCGACGGCGCCTGGACAAGGCCGTCGCAGCCGCGATGCTGTATCTAAAAAAGGTACAACAGCCGGACGGCTCCTGGGTTCCGCTGTGGTTCGGGAATCAGCGGGCGGCCGGGCAGCTCAATCCCGCCTATGGAACCGCTCAGGTGGTGGCGGCGCTGGCCCGGCTGACGCCCGGCCGGTTCCCGCGGCAGGAGGAGCTCGCGGGGCGGGGTGTCCGCTGGCTGCTGGCGTCGCAGAACGGCGACGGCGGGTGGGGTGGGGCGGGGGGCGTGCCCTCGTCGATCGAGGAGACGGCCCTGGCCGTTGCCGCGCTGGCCGCCGCCGGGGATGGCGAGGCGGCGCTGCGCGGCGCCGGGTGGCTCATGCGGGCTACGGCGGGCGGCACGCGCTTCGAGGCCGCGCCCATCGGGCTCTATTTCTCAAGCCTCTGGTACTCGGAGCGGTTGTATCCCGTGATTTTCACCGTTGAGGCGCTGAGCTCCTGCCGCCGGCTTACTGCCCGAGGCAGACCAGTTCCGTGAGCGTCCGGATGAACAGGGTTTTGCCGTGCGGAACCGGGTTGGAGCGGAACGGCTCGAGGGTGTTCTTGGCAACCTGCTCAAAGGTCCGTCCGGGCTTGAAGACGATGGTGCGGCCGTTGTCGGAACTGGCGTAGATCAGGCCGTTGGCGAGGAAGGGGCTGGGGTAGCAGGTCCCGCCGCCAAGGTCGAGGTTCTGGGAGTACACCAGCGAGCCATCCTTGGTGTCGAGCACGACCAGCCCGCCGTCTTGGTGGACGTTGTAGGCGAGCCCGTCGTGGATGATCGCCGAGGCGTAATACCGTTTTTTCGGGATGGCGGTCTTCCAGAGCTCCTTGGCCGTTCCGTCCTCGTTGACCGCGCAGGCGGAGGCGCCGTTCTCGTCCAGCTTGAAGACGGTCTGCCCCGAGACAGCGGGCCCGTTCCAGGGGAAGGGCTGGACCTTGGAGGCCGTTTTGGCTCCGGTGGCGATGTCGAACCAGTCGCCGGCCGGCGTGATGACCAGTTTTTTCGGTCCGGCGGTGACGAAGCCCAGCGGCCCCCAGCTGCTGGCGGAATCGGCGCTCCAGCGTTCGGCGCCGGTGGCGGGATCGAGGCAGGTCAGCTTGTTCCCGAAATGAATAAAGAGGCCGTTGTCGCGGATAAAGGGCGAGGTGCTGTGGCCCCAGCCGTGTTTCGGGCGGCCGACCTCGCGCGCCCACAGCCGCTTGCCGTCGGGCGTGTAGGCGGCCAGGGTGCCGAGGCCCGTGAGCACGTAGATGGTCTTGCCGTCGGTGACTGGCGTCGGGGTTGAATAGCCGGCGACGGGGTGGGTCTCCGGGGTTCGGAACGCCTTGTACGGCTCGAGGGTCTGGTTGGCTTCGGCGAGTTTTTTGTCCGCCTCGGCAACGGCCGCCTTGAGCGCCTCGTCGGCGGGCGTCTTCTTCAATTCGTCTTTCGCCTTGCGCAGGGCCTGTTCCGCTTTTTTACGGGCAGGCTCGAGTTTCTCGAGTTCCGCTCTTCCGGCCTTGATCTTGTCGGCCGCTTCGGGCGTTTCCGCCAGGTCGGTGTAGTCCAGGCCGGCTTTCCAGAGCAGGCTGCCGTCGGCGAGCTTGAGGCAGAGAACGGTGGCCGGTTCCTCGCAGATGACGAGGCGGTCCCCGAAGATCATGGGGCTGGCATTGGACCATTTGGCGAGTGCGACCCGCCAGGCGACGCCGTTCGTTTTGCTCCAGGTGACGGGCGGGGTGGCGTCGGGGTAAACGCCCGACCCGTCGAGTCCGCGCCAACCGGGAACGTCCGCGCCATGGACGCTGGCGGCGAGGAGGCAGAGCGCAACGGCTTTCGCAAGATGCATGGGGGGTCCTTTTTTGTGGGATACTCTACCGGTTGCCTCCCGGATATGCAAGACGCCAAGTGGGTTTCATCGGGGCTCGCCTGCAAATAGCATGGACGGCAAAGGCGTCGAGCGGTATAGTCTGCCGATTGAGGAACGCCGCCGGTTTTCCGGCGAAGCGAGATGGTAGCAAGGGGAGGAAGCCAGCCGTGAACAGGTTTCTGCTGGGGTGTTTTCTGGTTGCGGCGACGGGGGCCGCGGCGACCGGCGCCGGGATGACCAACGGCGCCGCGCCGTCGATCATGGCGGATGCCATTTACGTCCGGGAGCCCGCCGACGGCGCCTGGTCGATCCGGCTGCGCGGCCAAATTCCTTCCCTGTCCGGCGCCTGGCTGCTGGCCTTCGATTCCGCCGGGAAGGTGCTGCATTCGGGGCTTGTGCCCCATGGTGATTACCCGGACGAAAAGCCGTTCATTCTCGCTTTTCCGCCGGATGGCCGAGCGGGCGATTATGCCATCCGGCTGATCGGCCGGCAGGAAGACCTGATGGGGGTCCGGCTTCCGCTGACGGATCTGCCGTTCGAGGTGTATGGCGGCCGCCAGTTCGCCGTTTCGGGCGGCAAGGCTTCCCGCGTCTGCTTCAAGGGCTTGGACCGACCGAAGGCAAAGGCGTCCCTGGAAGACGCGCTGGCCGTGGCCGAGGGGGAGGCCGACGCGCCCAAGGCGGACGAGGGGGGAACGCGGGTGACGTTGGGCGCCTACAAGGGTCACCTGACCGTGCGGGACGAAGCCGGAAAGACAGTCGCGGACACCCGCACGCTCCTGCCGGGCACGGAAAACGAAGTGTTGAAATATTCCAATCTGACGACGTTCCCGACCGCGCCCGGGGCGACTTACTGGCTGGAGAGGGAATGCCTCTATTTCAGTTCGACCAACGCGTTCTATATCGCCGTCGATCCGGGCCGCTGGTTCCAGCCCGATCCGCGGCACGAGTCGATCAAATGGTGGGTCCTTCCATGATAGACAGGATGAGCAGGCGGTTTTTCCACTTCTGGCCAGCCCTTCTGCTGGCGGCGGGCGCGTCGTTTTCCCTGGCCGCGGAGGCGCCCGTGGTCGAACCGGTTCACTGGCAGCAGGCGGACGCGGAGTTTTCCTTCACGGTCTTCCCGGAGCGCGAGGAGTTTTCCAGCCTGGACCGCATGGCGCGGGTGGTGTTCGCCGTGCAGGTGGGGAAGCGGCCGCTGAAGCTCGAGACGCTGGAGGTGCTTTGGGAACTGCGGGGCGGCGCCTCCGCCGCGGAAACCAGGACGCCTCTGTCCAGCGGCCTGACCGCCGTCAGCCTTCCGCTGGCCGGCTTTTCCCCGGGTGAGTATGAAATCCGGGCGCGGCTTATCAACACCGCGGCACCCGCCGCGCCGGCCGAAGCCGCGACGAACGCCGTCTTCCGGTTCGTGAAGGCGGAGCCGCCGCCGCAGGCCGGCTCGATCCCGATCGTGCTGCCGCGCGGGATGCCGGCGGCGGCGGGCTCCTTTCCCGTGTCCTGCGGGATTCCTTTCCCGAAGGGGGCGCTGTGGAACAAGGATCATGTGAGGCTGGCGGGAGCGGACGGCCGTGAAATCCCCTGCGGCACGGTGGTGCGGTCGCGCTGGGGCCACGAGCCGGACAGCAGCATCCGCTGGCTGGGGCTGGACTTCCAGGCTCCGCCCGCCCCGGCCTGGTGGCCCGGCCGGAAAGCCGTCTTCGCCAGGCTGGACTACGGGCCGGCGGTCAAGCCCGCGGCGCCGGCGGCGGCCTTGCGGATCGACGAGACGGCGGAGGCCTTCGACGTCGACACCGGGCCCCTCCAGTTCCGCGTGCGGCGGCGCGGCTTCAACCTCCTGGACCGGGTGACGGTGAACGGGAAGGAGGCGCTGGCGCCGGCGGAGGGGCAGGGCGCTTACCTCGTGGACCAGGATGGCGCGGTCTACCGGGCGGCCGGCGACGCCAGCTGCGAGGTGACGCTCGAGGAGCGGACGGCGCTGAGGGCGGTGATCCGGGCGGAGGGCTGGTATGTCCGCGAGGGGGCCGCCGCGACGAACGTCTCGCCGTTCCTGCCTTCGGGACGCCTGTGCAAGTTCGTCACGCGGATCGAGGCCTATGCCGGCAAACCCTATGTGCGGCTCCTGCACACCTGGATCCTCACCTACGATCCCCATTCCGTGCGGTTGCGCGACGTCGGGCTCGCCTTCCCCCTGCGCAAGGCCGTGTCCGCCCGCTTCGGGGTGGAGGAAGGCGCGCCGGCGGAGGCGGCCATCCCGGCGCAGGGCGTCCGGCTGGTGCAGCACCTGTCCGACCGGTTCGTGCTGGAGACGGGCGCCGGCGCGACGCTGGCGGAGGGGGCGCGCAGCGCGGGCTGGGTGACGGCGGAACACGCGGGCGGGCTCCTGTCGGTGGCCCACCGCGACACCTGGCAGCGCTTTCCGAAGGAGCTCGAGGCGCTGCCGGACTCGCTGCGCCTCCACGTCTGGCCCGCCCACGGGCGCGAGCATCCGGACGTCGACACCCTCGCCAGCAACCAGATCCATAAGCTGTGGTTCGCCCACCAGGGGCGCGAGCTGAACCTGGCGCAGCCCTGGTCCACCTATTTCGCGGTGGCCCGCATCCTGGACGATCCCTCCAGCGGCGTCTACAACGGCGCCGGGCTGGCCCTGGCCGGCGTGCAGTCCTCCCCGCTCGGGGCGGCCGTGACCAGCGACCTGCTGGTCCAGTTCGCGGACGCCGGCGCGCAGGCGGCGGTTCAGGAGTCGGCGGCCTGCTTCGAGGCGGCTCCCCACGCCCTTGCGGACCCGGGCTGGACCTGCGGCAGCGGCGGGCTCGGGTGGATCGCCCCCTACGATCCCGAGCGGTTCGGGACGCTTGAGGGAATCCTGTCGGACATCATGCGCGGCTACTGGGAAACCGGGAACGAGGCGGGCGAATACGGCATGTGGCTTTACCGGGTGTGGCACCACAACAGCTATCTGGGGGGCGGCCGGTGGCAGCTCTACCGGCTCTACAACGCCTCGCACCATTACGAGGCCTTCATGCCCTGGCTCTTCTATGCCCGGTCCGGCGACCCCTTCTACCTGACCCAGGGCTCCGCCAACATCCGGCAGCTGGCCGACACGCAGGTCATCCACTACGACGATCCCGCCTACGCCCACAAGGAGTTCCACTTCGGGCAGAAGCGGCTGCGCGGGTCCATGAAGCACACGAACGGCTTCAACACCTGGGGCGGCGATCATGCGGTGTTTTCGCACCAGACCTGCTACAACGGGCTGATCGCCGCCTACTACCTGACCGGTGACCTGCGGCTGCGCGAGGTGGTCGGGGAATGGGAGCGGACGATCGTGTCCGACCGGTTGAACCCCGAATTCCCGGGGGCGGACCGCTCGCGGAAGATTGACTCGGGGGCCCGCGACAACGCCAATTCAATCGGGGAACTGCTCGACCTCTACCAGCTGACGCACCACCCCGCGCTGCTGGCCCACCTGGCGACCATGCTGCCGCTCTACCTCGACC
>JBIIYJ010000282.1:0-7005 GCA_044346855.1 Kiritimatiellia bacterium | reverse complement strand
TCCCATCAAATGCATCAATATAAAGCTTATAAAAAGACTGATTTTTTAATGCCTTTGTATACGCACAAAGATATTCCCGCAAAACACCAAGTTTTTTTTCGGTCCAAGAGCCGCCAAAAGCTTGTTTTCCCTCCGCAACCATTCCGACGAATTGGGCGGGGGCTACAAACTCGTTTTTTTCCTTCTCTTCCATAAACGGCACTCTCCAGACTCCATGTATCATTATCCTAACCAGTCTATCAGTCAAAACATATTGTCAGTAAGAAGAGTCCTTTACCTTGAATTCTGTGCCGCCATCATTGAGCAGTCACAGAACATGCCTGTGAGGTTTTAACCCGGTCCCACCTGCCCTTTGCGACGAAGGGCCTCGAAACAGGCGCATAGCATCGGCCAAGGGACCCTTCGACAAGCTCAGGGCAAGCTGGCCGCCCTACCTGACGACCACATTTTAACGCAACTCACTCACATCCCAGAACGCGACGCGCATTTCGTAATGATAGCCCGCTCCGAGCCGGGTGTAATAGGCCGTCACCAGCGTGCCGTCGGGCCGCTGCACGGTGGAGGGATAGCCGCAGTCGGAATGGGGCGTGTCGGCAATCCGCGCGGGCGGGCCCCAGGTCTCGCCCTGGTCCTCGCTCACCCGCACATCCACGCCGAAATTGTTGGAACAGCGATTCCCGTGGCTGAGCAGGATCCGCCCGTCGGCCAGCCGCATCAGGTGCGAGGTGACCTGCCTCGGCAGCGTGAGCGGTGTCCCGAACGTCCACGTCCGGCCGTCGTCCTCCGAGCGGAACAGGTTCACGACCAAGTCCTGACGGCTCGAGGCGATCCACCGGCCGCCGCCCAGGTGCAGGAGGTCCGTCTCGTTGCCGAGCGGATTGATCATCGCCTTCTCGCCCCACGTATTCCCGTCCTGGCTGCGGAACATCCAGACGGCGCGGGTCTTCCGGTCATTGGCGCGCGCGTAGATCGCCGCGCGCAGCGTGCCATCGTCCCCCACCAGGATATGGCCGAACGGGCCATGAGCGGAATAGCCCGCGGGCGCATCGGGAAAGGCGCCGGTCACCCGCCAGGTGCGGCCGGCGTCCGACGAGCGGCAGACCACGGTGCGGATCGGTTCGGCCGGCGGAGTGTGCGGGACGGGAACGCCGACCGCGCCGCGATGATCCCAGCCCGAGCAGAGCACGATCGGATCGCCGGCGACATCCAGCCCCGCCGAGCAGTTCATCCGGTTGGCCCCCGGCTCATGCTGCGCGGGGCGGCCGCGGAACGACCACGTCCGGCCCCCGTCGGGGCTGGCCCAGCAATCCACGTCGCCCTCCCACATCCCGTGGCACGGCTGGTTGAAAATGAACGCCAGCAGTTCGCCCGACGGCAGCGGCACCAGGTTCGGCCAGGCGCACACGCCCTGGATGGCAGTGAAGTTTTCCCGCATAGCAGCCTTTCGCTTCATCCGTTGTGGGTCAGCCCGGGCCGACCTGTCCGACCCGTCAGACGACGGATCACGGATACGACTTTCGCCCGTCAATCCTCCGCCGTCCGCACAACCAGCCCCGCCGCGGCGAACGCCTTTTTCCACCCGGAGATAGTTTCGCTTTCAGGGACAGTCGCCGCGGGCGACTTTTCGGGGAGGCCCAGCCGCCCGCGCTTCCCCTCGCCCAGCCGGTGGTAGGGCAGCAGGTCCACGCCGGCGAGCCCGCCCTGAGCCTGTCGAAGGGGCCCCTTGAGTCCCGCCGCAAGGTCCGCCACGGCCGCGATATGGTCGGGCCGATCGTTGAGGCCGGGAATGAACGGCAGGCGCAGCACGATGGTGGCGCCCGCCTCGGAAAGCCGCGCCAGGTTGTCCAGGATCGGCTTCAGCGGCACGCCGGTCAGCGCCACATGCCGGAGCGGATCCGTCTCCTTGACATCGAAGAGGAACAGGTTCGTCAGCGGCAGGATCGCGGCCAGCCGGCTCCAGGCGCAGCAGCCCGAGGTTTCCACCGCGGTGTGCAGCCCCTCCTCCCGCGCGATCCGCAGCAGCGCGGCCGCGAAGTCCGGCTGCAGGAGCGGCTCGCCGCCGGACAGCGTCAGCCCCCCGCCCGACTCCGCGTAAAAAAGGCGGTCCTTGAGCACCTCGGCCATGACGGACTCCGCCGTCATCGGCCTCCCGGCCATTTCGAGGGCGCGGGCGGGACACGCCGCCACGCACGCGCCGCACGCGTTGCAGCGGGCGCGGTCCAGGCCGTGCGCCCGCTCCGCGTCCAGGCGATGCGCGCCCCGCGGGCAGGCCCCGACGCACAGCCCGCAGCTCACGCACAAGCCGGCGGTGTAGAGAAGCTGCGGCTTCGGGTCGATGCCCTCCGGATTATGGCACCACAGGCAATTCAGGGGGCAGCCCTTGAAAAACACGGTGGTCCGGATGCCGGGCCCGTCGAACAGCGAAAACCGCTGGATGTCGAACACAAGCCCCGTGAGGGAGCGAACATCGGTCTGCGTCATGATCCCGCCATCCTTACAGCGACGCGTGCGAGCGGCGCCGGATCACATCGTCCTGAACCTCCGGGGAGAGGTGGACGAAATACTGGGAGAACCCGCTCACCCGAACCACCAGGTCGCGGTGGAGCTCGGGATTCTTCCGGGCCTCCAGCAGCCGCTCGTTGCCGGTGAAGTTGAACTGCAGCTCCGGCACGCGCTTGCGGACGAACGCCTTCATGAGCGTCGTGAACACCTTGGTCCCGCCGGCGCCCTGGAAGAACGAGGGCTCGAACTTCATGTTGATCACGCTGCCCGTGAGCACGCGGTGGTAGTCGGGCTTGGCGACCGAATTCAGGAACGCGGTGGGGCCGTTCACGTCCCGGCCGAAATAGGGGCTGGCGGCATCGGACAGCGGCGTGAACGCGCGGCGGCCGTCGGGCGTGGCGCCCAACTCCTTGCCGGCCGGGATGTTGTTCGTGTTGGCAGCCATGGCGGAGACGAACCGCCCCCCGCCGGCCACCTCGTGCTTCAGGCATTCCCGCGCGGTCCAGTCCACCAGGAACACGGCGAAGGCGTCCACGCGGTCGTCGTCGTTGCCGTATTTCGGCGCCTGGTTGATCAGCATCTGGCGGAGCGGCTCGCGGCCCTGGAAGTCGGCTTCCAGCGCGTCGAGCAGTTCGTCGTAGCCGACCTTCTTCTCGTCGAACACCAGCGTCTTGAGCGCGGCCAGGGAGTCGGCGGTGGTGCCGAGCCCCATCACGGCGATCCCGTGCATGCGCTTGAACTCGGCCCCGCCGGCGTTAATGTCCTTCGCCCGGGCGATGCAGTCGCGCGTGAGGGCGGAGAGGAACGGGTCCGGGAAGCGGTCGGCCGGGAACTGCTCGATATAGCCGTTGATCCTCCCGGCGTGCGCGGCGATCGACTCCCTCATCTCCTGCAGGAACGCCTCGTGCACCTGCTCGAAAGTCACGCCCGCCCGGCCGCGCAGCTTGAACAGGGCCTTGGAGAGCTGGAAGGGCATGTTGTAGCGGCTGTCCGACCACGCCTGCTGGCGGCCCGGCAGCAGGGTCTCGATGCAACCCACCATGCAGTGGTCGCGCGCCACCTCGAGCGGGACCCCGATCTCCACCAGCCCCGGAATCAGGACGTGGTCGTTGAAAATCGCGGGAAAGCCGACCCCGGTGCGGATCACGTCGAAGCAGGCATTGTAAAACGTCTCGGGCGTGCCGTCGTGGAACCGCGCGGAGAGATTGGTGTAGGGCGACTGCACCAGCCGCGTGGCCTCGAGGCAGATGAACGACAGCTCGTTGGTGCCATCGCGGCCCTCGGGCGTCAGCCCGCCGATGCAGATGTTCTGCACGCCGGCGTTCTCGGCCAGCTTGACCCAGAGGTGGCAGAGCAGGTCGAGCGCCTCGGCCCGGGTCAGCGTGGCGGCCTCGATGTCGCGCCGGTAAAAGGGCAGCAGGTACTGGTCGATGCGCCCGAGGGCCATGGCATAGCGGCCTTCGCTCTCGAAGCACAGGTGGGTGAAGGCGACCAGCTGGACCGCCTCGCGGAAGGAGCGCGGCGGCTCCCAGGCCACGCGCCCGGCGGCGGCCGCCAGGTCGGCCAGCCCGCGGCGGGCGGCTTCGTCGGCCCACCGCTTCATCCACGCGGAAAAGGCTTCCAGCGCGGCGATCATGCCCTGCAGCGCGGCCTGCTCGTCGGGGGCGGAATGGGTTTTGAGGGAGTCGCGGGCGCGGGCGACATAGCCGCCCACCCCGATGGTCAGCAGGACCGGGTAATCGGCGAGGGTGTGGTCGAAGCCGGCCCCGAACGTGCGCTGGCCGCGGGCCTGGTGCTCGGCGACAAGGGCCTGGTAGTCCGCGGCGGAAAAGCCGGCCGCTTCGGGAGTGGCGGCGTACCAGCCGGCGTGGCTGCCGCAGAGGCGGTCGCCGTCATAGAAATGGAGCGAGTCCCCCATCAGCACGCGCCGGAAGGCCGCGGCCCGGGCCAGCGGCTCGGGGCGGCCCGCGGTTTCGCGATACGAAAGGGCGCGCCAGGCAGGGCGCAGATCCGCCGCCTTGACCTCCCAGAGCCAGGCGTTCTTTTCGCGCGCCCCGGCCAGCACCGTCTGCCACGTCGTCATGACCGCTCCTTACTTCCGCACGAAAACGGCTTTGCCCGCCTGGCCCGCGTCCACCGTCGCCATGGCCTCCTCGGCCTGGTCGACCGTGAAGGAGTGGGTGATGCTCGCGGCGAACTTGCGCTGCAGGTCGGGGTTTTTCTTGAGGAAATCCAGGTAGGCGGAAAGATCGGCCAGGGTGTACTGCCCGCTGCCGATCAGCTGGAGGGCGCGGAAGGTGATCATCTCGGGGCTGATGGTCACCGGGCCGCTGGCCGAGTATTGTCCCGGAATCAGGTACCGGCCGCGCGTGCGCAGCAGGGTCACGCCTTCCGGCACGGCCGAGGGCGAGCCGCTGGCCTCGATGACGACGTCCGCGCCGTCGCCGCGGCCCAGCTTGGCGGCGAGCCGCTTGATGACGGCGGCCCGCTCGGCGGCGGGCAGGGCCTTGTAGTCCAGCACGGTCTTGGCGCCGAAGGACTTGGCCAGCTTCAGCCGGTGCGGGGAGGAGCCCGACCCGATGGCCACGACGGTGCAGCCCGCCTTGGCGGCCCAGGCGATGGCGAAGAGGCCCACGGGCCCCGTGCCCTGGACAACGACCAGCTCGCCCTTTTCAAGCCCGCCGGCGTAGGAGCAGGCGCGGATGATCGTGGGGCCGGCGCAGGGATAGGCGGCGGCAGCCTTGACGGAGACGCCATCGGGAATGCGGATCAGGTTCTCCAGGGGCATATAGAGGAACTCGGCGTACCCGCCGAAGAAGTGCGGCTTCACGCCGGGATCCTTCAGGTAGGTGACGCCGAACTTCAGGCAGCTTGCCGTCTCGCCGCGAAGGCAGGAAAAACAGGCGCCGCAGGGAATGGCCACGCAGGCGATGGCGGCGTCGCCCTTCTTCAGGCGGCGCCCCAGGCCGTCCTTCGCGCCAGCGGAGCCGATGGCCTCGATGCGCCCGAGGAACTCGTGGCCCAGGATCAGCGGGCCCGGGATGCCGAGGCGGCCCTTGATGATGTGCAAGTCGGTGCCGCAGATGCCGCTGGATTCGAGCGACAGCAGGGCCTCGCCCGCGCCGGGCTGCGACACGGGAAATTCGCGGATGACAAGCGGCTTCCCCACCCCCTGGTAGATCGCCGCGCGGCCTGTAAGTTCGCTCATGACTGTCCCTTTTTTCGACAAAACCGGAAAACCTGGCATTTCTACGAGCCGTTATTATAAAACATTTGTATAGCGCGGGTCAAATCCCATCTGAAACGGAAATCAGGGGCAGGTTCAAAAAGGCGGCGGCCGCCCGCATCCGGCGATCTGCCGTGGCCAGGGCCCGGCACTTGAGCAACCGGGCAGTCGCCAGGTGCAAGCCGTCCAGCGTGCGGATTGCGATGGGCTCGCGTGCCCTGTAACACCTCATCGCAAAATCGGCGGCCGTCTTCATGACATCGGAGCCAACCGGGTAGAGGATAAAACGGCCGTCCCGGCAATCGCTCCGGAAAATGCGAAGAATCATCTGAGCGCCGCCGGGCTTCAGTTCCCCGCGACTCTCTTTCTGTTCCAGCGCAAAGGCCAGTTCCGCCTCCAGAAGAGCGCTGGCCGCCAGTTCCTCGCCCACGGCAAGCGCCGTTTCCTGCCACGCCGCGGAGTCCGACTCCGCCGTATACAGCTTGAGCACGCAGGAGGTGTCCCAGTAGATCACGTGCGGTCTCCCCGGAGCGTGTCCAGGATGTCCTCGCCTGAGTCATGCACGCCGACCGAATACGCATCCCGCGTTTCGCGGAGGCGTTTGGTCCAGGCCCCCCGCTTGATCCGCTCCCGGGCCGGTTCGGCGGCCATGGGACAAAGCCGCGCTTTCGGTTTGCCACGCACGGTGATAATCACCTCTTCGCCACGCGCCGCCATTTCAACCAGGGCGCTGAGCTTGGCCTTCCCTTCGCGCAATGTCGTTATCATGTGACTACTGTAGTCTCTTTTTGCTTGCGGGTCAAGCTGGGAGCCGCGACTAGGAGCAACACGGGCGCATCTGCGATTTGGTGTCATCTCCGCGTAGGCCGGGCGCTACGAGCCCGGCGCGGGTGTGCCCAAGGGGAACGGGCCGCACAGCGCCGGGCTCGGAGCGCCCGGCCTACGAAGAAGCCGTTCATATTCAAGCCCGCACCTAATCGCAGATGCGCCCCCCGCTTACGGCAGTTCCACTTGCAGCTTATAGAACGGTCCCCTCGGCGGCAGGTTGGTGTCGCTCAGTGCGTCAGCCCCGCCGGTGCCCAGGCGCGGCCCCGCGCCTGGCACGTTCGTCCAGACGCCGGACACGAGGTTGCTGACGCCGATGAGCGTGTAGGCGCGGTTTGCGCTGGAGACGAACGAAACCGTTGTCGCGGGACTGTTGCTGATGGCTGTAATGACGAAGAACGACGCCGGATTGGTCGGGTTCAGGTCCGCGATGTACGCCTCGCGCACGGTGT
>JBIIYJ010000281.1:0-7036 GCA_044346855.1 Kiritimatiellia bacterium | reverse complement strand
AGCCCGCTTTCTCGTGGCCAACTGGATCGATCGCCGGGCCCGGTGGGGCTACTGCGAGTGGAATTCGTCGCCCTACATGGGTATCAACCTGATGAGCCTGCTGAACCTGGCCGATTTCGCCCGGGATCCGGCGATCCGCCAGCTGGCGACGGACGCCGTCACCAAGCTCCTGGCCGACCTGGCGGCGGACAGCCTGGCCGGCGGCGTGTGGAGCGCCCAGGCCCGGGCCTACGAACCCCATGTGTTCAACGGGTATGACCAGCCCGCCGCCACGGCCCTGGTGCTGCTGCTGGGGGCGGGCGACCCGGCCCGGCTCGAGGTCACGGGCGGGGTGGGCGAAATCGTCGCCACCACGGCCTACAAGGCGCCCGCCTGGCTCTGCAGGCTGGCGGCCGACCCGTCCGTTCCGCTCCGCAACGAGGAGCGGCATCGGGCGGAAAGCGACCTGTTCTACACCTGCCGAAGCGCTTTCTGGCGGCCGCCCTATGAGCTGACCAACGAGGAGGCCCGCCAGCAGTTCTGCCCGGACAGCCTGGAGGATATCGCGGTGCGGACCGAGCGGACCCGCCATTATCTCGTCTCCGCCTCCATGCTTCCCCCGGGCCGCCGCAAGCTCGACGCCCAGGCACTCTACTGGATGGGCAGCCTGCGGGGCGTGATACCCATCCTGACGACGCAGCCGTTCCGCCCGGAGGTGGATCGGGCGGGCGAGCGCTACTGGGCCGGAACTTCCAGCACGCCGCGCTGCTTTCTGCACGATGGCGTGGTTGCCGCCGTTTACGAGGGTGGCGACCAGTCGCTCGATTTCACGCACGCCCATTTCCCGACACCCGACCTGGACGAATGGGCCCGGTCAGGCCGGTGGTTCTTCGGGCGCTCCGGGGATGCCTTCGTCGGCGTCCGCGCGCCGGAGGGGGCGGAGTTGACCGGGGACGGTCCCTGGGCGGGCCGCGAGATCAAGGCCCCCGGGAAGCGAGCCGCCTGGCTGGTCGCGTTCAGTTCGAAACGCGATCGCGACGCGGTCGGGACGCCGGGTTCCCCCGGCAATCGCGATGCTGATTTTCCGGGTTTCCAGGCCCGGTGCCTCGCGCTGCCCGTCCTCGAGGAGGCCGACCGCTCGGCGATCGAGTGGACTTCCGGCGGCACGCGCATCCGGGTGTCGCAGGCAGAGGGCGCGTCGTTGAACGGCAAGCCCTTCTCGTGCGCCCAGTGGCCGCAGTTGAACAATCCGGTTGTCCGGCACGAGTACGGGTCGGCCATCACGGAGATCACCCCGCCCGGCGAACCGGCGAGCACGTTGAATTTCGCTGCCGCCCGGGCCATTTGCGCTGAATGGGAACGGCAGGATTGAGGATAAGGACATGACCATGCATCTGACCACGCGCAAGCAACTCCTTTTCGACGAACTGTTCATGGAACGCGCCCGCGGCCTCCGTTTGTGCATGAATGCCCCGGTCCAGCATCCCGAGCCGGTGCTGACTCCCGACAAGCCCTGGGAGGCGCAGGGCATCTGCGCCTACAATACCGTCCTGCTCGAGGCCGACGGCCGCTTCCGGCTGTGGTACGGGGCCACGATGAAGACGGGCTTGCCGAGCGAGGGGGCCATCCGGCTGTGCTATGCCGAGTCGGAGGACGGCGTGCGCTGGCGCAAGCCGAGCCTGGGATTGATTCCCTTCCGCGGATCGACCGACAACAATATCGTCGCCCCCTTGGCCGAACGGCAGAGCCAGCAGGGCGCCACGGTTTACCGGGACGAGCGCGCGCCCGCCTCCGAGCGGTACCGGTTGTGGACCAAGTTCAGGCCGACCGACGCCGAATGCGCGGCGGGCTGGATCTCGGGCCTCTACGCCATGCATTCCGCCGACGGCATCCGCTGGGAAATGGATCCCGGCCAGCCCAATCCGCGGACGCAGGCCTGCGACACGCAGAACCTGTTCTTCTGGGATGAGCGCGCGGGCGTCTGGGCCGGCTACACCCGCGTGACCGAGACCCAGCACCTGGACGAGGCCGCCGGGATGGGGGTGGGGCGCTACCGGACGATCGGGCGGATCACCTCGCCCGACTTCAAGACCTGGTCCTCCACCGAGATCGTGTTCCAGGCCGACGAGGAAGACCGGGCGATTCCCCTGCCTGTACCCAAAGTGGGTCCAAGGCCGCCCTTGGACGTCTATACCAGCTGCGCCATGCCCTATCCGGGGGCGCAGGACGCCTACCTGATGTTCCCATCCATCTATTATCACTGGGGCGAGGGGGAGGCGCCGGCCGCGCTGGACGTGCAGCTGGCGACGAGCCGGGACGGTATTCACTGGCGGCGGGCGGGGGAGCGGCGGCCGTTTTTACGGCACGGGTTCGACGGCAGCCCGAACTGCGGGATGCTGTATGCCAACCCGTGGCTGGTTCCGGTCGGCAACGAGTGGTGGCTCTACTATTGCGGCACCAATCGGAGGCATGGCACCCTGGATGGCGCGACCTTCCAGTCGGGCCTGTTCCGCGCGACTCTGCGGAAAGACGGGTTCGTCTCCGTGGATGCGGGCTACGGCGGAGGCGAATTCACCACGCCGGCGCTGACCTTCGACGGCAGCCGGCTGGAAGTGAATGTGGAGGGGAGCGCCGGCGGCTGGATGAAGGTGGAGGTGCTGGACGGCGACGGCCGCCCGCTTCCGGGCTACGGTTTTGACGAGGCGGATACGGTGATGGGAAACAGCCTGGCGCGCACCGTGAGCTGGAAGGGGAATCCGCTGCTGGCCGCGCCGGCTGGCAGGCCGGTCCGGTTGCGCTTCGTCATGCGCGACATGAAATTCTATTCGTTCAGGATTGCCTGATGCTATCTGGAACTCAGGAAATCAGGAATGTTTTGTTGATTACCTCGTTTCCTGATTTCCAGATGTAGCCGCTATCCGGGTAGTTTTGTTCGTTCCCGATCAGCTGAAAAACCGGAAGCGGAAAATCTGGAAAACGGCTTTCAACGCGTCGAGCTTGCGGATCTTCTTGCCTGACGCGTAGTCGCGGCCCGAATAGGTGACGCCCACCTCGACCACCCGGACCGGCTTGTCCCCCAGCCGCAGGCGGGCGGTTTTCAAGGCCAGTTCCGGCTCCACGCCGAAATCGCGGCTTTGAATGGAGATTTTCGAATAGACCGCTTTCGTGAAGACCTTGTAGCCGCATTCCATGTCGGACAGCGTCATTCCGCTCAGCCGGTTGCACAGGGCCGTCAGCCAGGCGTTCCCGCCCCGCTGCCAGGCGGGCATGCGGTGGCGGGCGTTTCCGGCCAACCGGCTCCCGAAGACGGCATCCGCGCGGTCGTCCAGGATCGGCTGCAGGAGCGCGGGATAGTCGGAGGGATCGTACTCCAGGTCCGCATCCTGGATCAGCAGGATGTCTCCGGTCGCCTTTGCCCAGCCATCCCGCAAGGCTGCGCCCTTGCCTTCGTTTGCCGGCTTGGCTAGGACGACGAAGGTTTCCTCCGGGAACAGGGCGGGTAAGGCGCGCAGGACGTCGGGGGTGTGGTCGGTGGAGCCGTCGTCCACGATCACGAACTGCCGCCTCAGGCCGCCCGGCAGGGGCTGGCCGGCCGCCTTCCGTACGATTTGCTCCAGCCACCGGTCTTCATTGAAGACCGGCATCAGGAGCGTCACGGTTTGGAAGGTCTCGGGCATGCGGGTTTCATCCCAGGTCGGCAGCGTCCCTGAATTCGACGCGCGGGGCCGCGGTTTTGTGCAGCTCGAGCACGATGAGTTCGTTGCGGCCTTTCTTCAGCAGGGGGGCGGGGACGTAGAGGGTCTTCTGCGGGCCCTTTTCCTCCCAGTACCGGCCCAGGTTGAAGCCGTTGAGCCAGGCAACGCCCTTGGTCCAGCCGGGGAAGGCCAGGAAGGTGTCGGCCGGCTCGTCCACCGTGAACGTGCCGCGGTGGAAGACAGGGCCCTCGCCCGCGGCCGGCGTCTTGAAATCCACCTTCCGGATCGCGTCCAGCGGGAGCGGGTGCATCGTCCAGTCGAAGAGGAACAGGTAGCCGAACCGGGCGCCTTCGGTGATGCCCTTGCGGTCGTGCAGCCAGGGGCCGTAGTTGGTCCGCGCCTGCGATTCCACCAGGATGTCGAGCTGGAACGAGCCGGCCCCGAATTCGAGCTCGATCGCCGGCTCCATCCCGTTCCGGTCGATGACGCCTTTGTAGACGCCGTCCACGAAGACCAGCGCCCGGTCGTGGCATTCCTGCAGGATCAGCTGCGCCTTCTCGCGCGGCCCGTCCACCCGCGTGCGGTAGAGGATGAAGCCATAGCTCTGGCCCAGGGCTTCCATGGTCAGGGGGAAGGCGTTCTGGACGGGTTTGGACAGCCGGTCCAGCTGAGCCATCAGGGAGGTCGACTGTTTCAGCTCGACCGTTCCGAAAGCCTTGCGGGGCGTCGGGGTTGGTAGCGGCAGGTCGGGGCCGGGGATATGTTTCCGGATCACGTCGCGGAACGCGAAATACTTGGGCGTCGGCTCGCCGTATTCGTTCAGCGGGGCGCCGTAGTCGTAGCTGGTGACGTCGGGCGAGTGTTTCTTCCCGTCGGAATTGGCTCCCGCCATGAAGCCGAAGTTGGTGCCGCCGTGGAACATGTAGAAGCTGACCGAGCCGCCCTGGCTGAGCATGGTGTCCAGTTCGGCGGCCGCTTCCGCGGCCTCGCGCTTGTGGTGGACGCCGCCCCACTGATCGAACCAGCCGTTCCAGAACTCGCCGCACATGACCGGTTTGTCCGCCTGGTGCTGGCGGAGCTTGTCGAAGGCCTGGGCGGCGCGCGAACCGAAATTGACGACCTTGTAGACCTCGGGCAGCGTGCCGCCGGTGAGCATGGAATCGGTGGGGCCGTCGGAGGTGAAGAACAGGCAGTCGATGCCGTGGCCGGCCATGCAGGCCATGAGGTGGCGCAGGTAGGTCTTGTCGTTGCCGTAGCTGCCGTATTCGTTTTCGATCTGCATGGCCACGATGGGGCCGCCGCGCGAGGCCTGCAGCGGCGCGAGAAGGGGGATGAGCGCGCCGAAGAAGCGGTCCACGGCCTTGAGGTAGGGCGGGTAGGCGCAGCGGACTCGCATGGCGGGATCCTTGAGCAGCCAGGACGGCAGGCCGCCGAAATCCCACTCGGAGCAGATGTAGGGGCCGGGGCGCACGATGACGTTGAGGCCCAGTTCGCCGGCGAGGCGGATGTAGGCGGGCAGGTCGAGGCGGCCGGAGAAGTCGAAGCGGCCCGGCTTGGGCTCGTGGAGGTTCCAGCAGACGTAGGTTTCCACCGTGTTCAGGCCCATGGCCTTGAGCTTGAGCAGGCGGTCGCGCCAGTATTCGGGCATGACGCGGAAGTAGTGCATGGCGCCGGCGAGGATGCGGATCGGCTTGCCGTCCTGTTCGAACTGAGGACCGTTGATGACGATGGGCTGCATGGGAACCTCCTTGGAAAGAGGGCACACTATGCAAGATCGCCCCGACATTCAAGTCCTGATTGGCTTGCTGTAGCCGCGGGGGCTGGCCGCGGTTCCTGTCCGGCGGATTACCGGCGCCGTTGCCGCGTTTCGACGTCAACGGGCGGTGAAAAGTGAATGGTGTAGGGGCTTCGCTTGCGAAGCCCGCCGAGTGGAGGCGCAGGACTTGCGGGCGCCGCAAGCAGCGCCCCTACACTTGCGCAGGACTTGCGGGCGCCGCAAGCACTCTTGCGCAGGCCATTCCCCTTTACAAATCGCAGTTATGCTCCCGTCAATGCGTATGGGCTGCCGCCACATCCACCTGGTGGGCGATCCAGGGGTAGGTGCGGCGGATGCCGTCCTCGAGGAAAACCTTGGGCTTCCAGCCGATCGAGTAGATCCGGGCGTTGCTGAAGTTGCGCGACTCCACGCCCACCGGGCCCTCGACATGCTTGATCCGGATGCGCTTGCCGGCCACCTTGGCCACGGTTTCGACCAACTGGTCCACCGACACGTATTCCGGGCACCCGATGTTGCAGGCGCCTTCCAGGTGCGAGTGCATGAGCCGGAAGATGCCGTCGGTCATGTCGTCCACATAGGTGTAGGAGCGCACGGCGGTGCCGTCGCCCCACACCTCCACCTCGCCGCCGTCGTCCGCCTCGGCCACCTTGCGGCAGATGGCCGCCGGCGCCTTTTCGCGGCCGCCGTGCCAGGTGCCTTCCGGTCCGTAGCAGTTTTGGAAACGCGCGATGCGCACGGTCATGCCGTAGCGGCGGCTGAAGGCCTGGGCCATCCGCTCGGCGTACAGCTTCTCCCAGCCGTACTCGTTGTCCGGATTGGCCGGGACGGCCTCGTCCTCGGTCATCTCGGGTTCGCCGTGCTTCATGTCCCGGTAGACGCAGACAGAGGAGGAGAAGAAATAGTGCCGGACTCCCTGCGTGGCGGCCGTCTGGGTCATGTGGATGTTGATCAGGGCGCTGTTGCGCATGATCTCGCACTCGGCGGAGTGGATGAATCCCATGCCGCCCATGTCGGCCGCCAGCTGGTAGACCTCGTCGAAGGGCCGGCTCTGCAGGGTCAGGGCGGCCTGGCAGTTGGCCTCCTCGCGCAGGTCGAGCTGGAGGAAATCGTCGGCCGCGGAGGCCGCGTACTCGTGGTGCTTGATATCGACGCCCCGGACCCAGTAGCCTTCCTGTTTGAGCCGCTTGACGAGATGTCCGCCGATAAATCCGCCCGCCCCGCAGACCAGCGCCGTCTTCTTCATGGGTGCTCCTTTCGATGATGGACACGATCATGCACGGGCGGGGCCCGCCGGGTAATCCGGTATATCCTTAGAAGCGGCGGACAAAACGCTTGCCGCGCGGGGGAGGAAACGCTAATAAACGAGTATGAGCACGCATCCCGATACACCCCCCGAAGAGCGCCTTGCCGGCGTCAGGACCGTTTTCACCGGCAAGCGGATCCGCGTGGAGGTCCAGACCGTCGAAATGGACAACGGCACGCTGGCCAGCCGCGAGGTGGTCCATCACCCCGGCGCGGCCGCCATCCTGGCCGAACTGCCGGACGGCCGCTTCGTGCTGGTGGAGCAGTTCCGGCGGGCGGTGGG
>JBIIYJ010000058.1:0-21281 GCA_044346855.1 Kiritimatiellia bacterium | reverse complement strand
CGGAGCGTCTCCCACTCCACCAGGCCGTCGACCGGCGGGGCGCCAGCCAAAAGCGCCAGGCTGCTGGCGGCCAGGCCGGCAGCCGGGGCGCAGACCAGGGGAAGCCCCCCCTCCCGGAGGCGGGCCAGGGTTTGCGCCTCCTTCCCGTTCCAGCCTGCCAGCATCAGCAGGTCGCACGCGGCGGCATCGGCCGCTTTCTCCAGGGGTACGACGACGGGCTCAGTCCAGGGGATCGCCCGCAGCGCCCGACTCCACAGGTTGGCGAGCGCGTCGTCCCCTCCCACGATTCCGACCCGCAGCGCCTTGCGCACGGGAACCAGGACACCCCGCCAGTCATCGGCCCCGAAGGGCTCCTCGTCCAGCGAGGCCTGGACGACCTGCTGTCCCGAATTCAGGAAAACATGGTCCGCCGCCGCCGCGGCCGTGCCCCAGGGCGGCACCAGGAGCGGACGGGTCAGGCGGGTTTCGCCGATTTCAAAGGTGACTGTCCGGGCTCGCGGCTGGCTGGAGAAATTGGCGACCTCGGCGATCACCTGGACGGGATCCCCGGCCAGCGGGAACAGGGGTTCCGTTCGCAGCGCCACGAACGCCCCGTTCGGGGCCTCCCCCTGGGCGACCGACAGCGTGGTCACGGTCACGTCGGCCGGGAAATCCAGCTTCGCCTCCTTCCACTGGGAGGCCTGGAAGTCGGAAATAAGATACAGCTCGCGGCGTCCGGCGACCGGCTTGAGCAGGGACAGCGCGAGGGAGACGGCGGCCTCGGGATTTCCCGACTCCCCCGACACCCGGGCCTCGGCGAGCTGCCGTTTCAGGTACTCCCCGTTGAGTCCCATCTCGGGAAACACGGCCTCGGGTTCACTGTCCAGCCAGACGACGTTGGCCGTATCGTTCCCCGAGAGGGAGTCCAGGAGCCGCGACGCCTCGGCGCAGGCGGCCGCAAAGCGGCTGCGGCCGCCCTCGGTCCAGGCCATGGAGGCGGTCCGGTCGACCACGATGGCCATGTTTCGAGCCGTTCCACCGGCCAGCGGCTTGCCCCGGCGGTAGAGCACGGGGCGGAGAAACACGAGCATCAGGGCCGCCAGCAGGAGCGTGCGGACGAGCAGCAGCAGCCAGTCCTTGGGGCGCTTGACGCGCAGGGTGTGCCGGACGACGCTGGCCACGAACGCGGTGGCGCTGAAGAGGAAGCGGGGCGGCCGCGCCTTGGCAAACAGGTGGAGCGCCAGCGGGACCGCAATCAGTCCTGCCAGCCAGGCCAGCGCCGTATTGGTGAGGAACAGGTTCATCGGGCCAGATGGTCAAAGAGGGTAAAGTAATGGGTATCGGTCCTCGCCAGCGCGTAATCCACCTTCCTCCGCGCCGACAGGTCCCGCAACCGTTCGATGTGATCGTCGATGGCCTTCCGGTAGCCGGTCCGGATCCGATCGGCATGCGCCACCACCTTTTTCCCCGTCTCCATGCAGACGAAGGTCTGCATCCCGTGCCTGGCCAGGTCCATCTCGGCGGGATCCAGCACGTGGAACAGGTGAACGCGGAAGCCGCGGTGGAGGTAGGGGCTCAGGGCCTCGAAGATCGAGGCCGCGTCGTCGAAGAAGTCGGACACGACGATCAGCGTGGCCCGCCGGGTCAGCAGGGGCAGGCAGCGCCGGAGCGCTTCGCTGACCCGCGTTTCCTTCCCGGGGCGGTTGCCCTCCAAGGCGTGCATGAGGGACATCATGTGCCGGTTCGTGCTGCCGGGGGGATGGAAGGAGCGCACCGCCTCGTCGAACAGGGTCAGCGAGACACGGTCCGCATGCCTCAGGACCAGGTGGCAGAGCGCCGCGCTGAAGAAACTGGCGTAGGCCAGCTTGGTCAGCGGCTCGCCGAAACCCATCGACCCGCTGCTGTCGAGGAACAGGTGACATTCGAGATTGGTTTCCTGCTCGAACGTCCGCAGGTAGTAGCGGTCGGTGCGGGCGTAGACCCGCCAGTCGATCAGGGCCGGATCGTCACCCGGGGAATACGCCCGGTAGTCATGAAATTCAATGGATGCGCCCCGCTGGCGGGACATATGGCGGCCGGACAGGTACCCTTCGGCCAGCGCCTTGGGGGCGAATTCATAGGATGCGAGCCGGCGGATGTCCTCCGGCTTCAGGTACGTGAACTGGCCCTTTTCTTCCATGCGATGCTTCCCTGCCCTGTTTTTCGCGGGAGGCTTACGGCCTCTTGGTTTCCAGGAGATGCGCGATGATCTGGTCGGCGCTCACGCCTTCGCCCGTGGCATTGTAATTGGGGATCACGCGGTGGCGGAGCACGTCGGGCGCCACGGCCATGACCTCCTCGATCGAGGCGGCCGGCCGGCCGCCCAGCAGCGCGGCCGCGCGTGCGGCCTTCACCAGCGCCTGACTGGCGCGGGGACCGGCCCCCCAGGCCACGTAGCGCTTGACGTACGCATCCGCGTAGGCCGAGTCGGGACGCGTGGCGTGAACAAGTTTCAGGACGTAATCGAGCACGTGATCGGGAAGCGGAACCTCGGCGATCACCTCCTGCAGGGCCAGCACGGCGTCCCGGGTCAGCACCTGCGAGGGGCCCGCGTCCTTCTTGCCGGTGGTGCGCAGCACGATGTCGCGCTCTTCGCCAAACGAGGGATAATCGACCTTCAGGCAGAAAAAGAACCGGTCGAGTTGGGCCTCGGGAAGCGGGTAGGTCCCTTCATGCTCGATGGGATTCTGCGTGGCGTAGACGATGAACGGCTCCTCCAGCGGCATGGTCCGCCCCGCCACGGTGACCTGCTTCTCCTGCATCGATTCCAGCAGCGCGGCCTGGGTCTTGGGCGGGGTCCGGTTGATCTCGTCCGCCAGGATGAGATTGGCGAACACGGGCCCGGGCTTGAACTCAAAGGCGCGCTTCCCCACGCCCGTTTCCTGCAGAATCTCGCTCCCCTGGATATCCATGGGCATCAGGTCCGGGGTGAACTGGATCCGGCGGAAGGAGAGCCCGAGGATGCGGCCCAGGGTGCTGACCAGCAGGGTCTTGGCCAGCCCGGGCACGCCGATGATCAGGCAATGCCCCTTGCACAGCAGGGCGATCAGCATTTTCTCGACGATCGCGTCCTGGCCCACGATCACGCGGGCCATCTCCTTTTTCAAGGCTTCCACGCTGGCCTGGACCTGTACCCATTTTTGCTCGCCTGTCTCCGGCATGACGCACTCCTCGGTTAATAACGAAAATTCCTCGAAAACCCGGCCGGCTCGCCCTCCGCCGCCGCCTTCAACGCCTTCACCGGTATCCGGTACACCCGGATGGAGGCCGGCGCCAGGGGAGCGTTGGTGGCGGCGCAGAAGGAGCCGGCTCCCGCCCAGAACACCTCGGGGCCGTTCCCGAACCGCGACCTGCTCCACTCGTCCGGCTCATCCTCCCGTTCCGCATCAAGGTCGTCGGCGACGCCGGGGCGGGCTGGCGAGACCGCCTCCGGCAGCATCCAGTAAGCGACCTCCGACTCGCTCCCCACATGCCTGGGTCCAACACTGGCCATCTGGAGCGAGGCGAACATCAAGGTTGCGGAGTCGGCCTGTTTTTTTCCGCTGAAAAGCCTGCCCATCACACGGCAGCGGAAAGACCAGTCGTCGATCGGCGGGGAACAAGCCATCGTGCGGATCACGGTTCCGCCTCCCCTGGGTTTGCGTTCGATGACGAGGGAAACCGTGCCCGTCCCCGTCTCCTTCCCCAGGGCATCCACGAGCCGGACCATGTCATTGGTCGTCAGGCACGCTCCCTTTTCCACCCCGCACCCGGGCGGGGCTTCGATCACCCGGCTGACGGTGTTCGACAGCCGGAGGACCAGCCGCGGGTCGGCAAGGGGAGACATCGAGAGGGCGCACAGGGATATCACATCGAGGGTTTCGAGCGTGCGGTAGAACTCCGGGTCGGGGGCGGCCATGAGTTTTTTCTCAAGCACGGTGCAATCGACGGCCTTGATATCCTTGAGCGCGGGCAGGTCCGTCATGTCGCGGCCTTCGACCCTGTCCAGGTTGCGGGCGATCAGGATCCGGCCGTATTCATCGCCCAGCAGGTTGGCGGCGCCCCACTCGCCACGCCCGTCGTCCCCGGTCGCATAGAGACTTTCCATGGTTCCGGCGGCTATCTTCGGAATCGCCTCCCAGCCGTTGGTCCGGGTGTCCGTCAACAGGGTCCGCCAGAAGCCCGACAGCGCCTCGAGGGAACAGGCGGGCAGGATGGCGGACTCCCCGGCTGACGTTCTCCGGGGTTGGCTTCGGCGGGCCGCCCAGGAGGCCCGATTTCGCCAGGGGGCCCCCAGGGCGGGCTTGACCTCCGGCTCCGCGTCACCCTCCGGGCCATTTGCTTTGATGTAATTCAGCATCACCAGATGTTGAACCAGCGTCTCGGCGAGTTTGGGAGAAGAGGCTTTCCCGATCGCGTTGGTGAGCAGCGCCACGGCCAGGGAGGCTTCCGTCTTGCGGAGCGCCATCTTAAAATCCTCCCCTTCCACGACGAGGTTGGTGGGGTTGTCCAGCAGGGCCTTCAAGTCGGGAGGCGCTTCTTCCCCTTTTTGTTCTTCAAATGTCTTGAGGAAGGTCGCGCGCGCCGACGGGTCATCCTCGCGGCCCCCCCGGGACTCGCTCACAAACAACTCCGGATCCGCGTCGGCAACCGGTTCGCCTTCCAGCGCCCTCACTTTGGCGGAATATGCTTTTCGGAAAGCGGCGGCGCGGTCCGCGGGCGCCTTGCCGGCATACACGGCCGCCAGTCCCATGCCGAGGGTGACCGGCTCGAATTCCAGGATCATTTTCTCCACTTGCCCGGGGTTTTCCCGGCTCTCAGCCAAGAGGAGATCCCACAGGGCCTCTCCGGAGTTTCCTTCGCGCAGATAGTCCGCAAACAATTGCATGCGGGTTTTATTGGTGCAGGCCTCGTACCACGCCCGATAGGAATCGTCTTTCCCCGCCGAGAACGGATCGCTTTGCCTTCCCGTCAAGGGATCCAGCAGGGCCTTGGCGAAGTCCCCCAGGGTCATCGGCCTGTTTCCGGAGAAGGGCTCGCTTGACGAGTGATAGCGTTCCGGGTCATGCACGGACTCGAAAACGGAGAGGGCCCGATCCTGGTAGCCATATTCCGATGGCCCGAAGAGGCGTAGCGGGGTGGGATTGGTTGAAATGGCAATGAGCAGAGGCACGGATGCCATGCCGCCGTCGAGAAGCCGGTAAACGGGATTCGTTTCAACCGGCGCCCCCGGGTCGGGGGGCGGAGCCAGTATCCAGGGAGTATTCCGGAACAGGCCGAAAAAGTCGTTATCAACAGGGGTATCGGCCAAAAGTTGCCGGAGGCATGCTAGGGCCCAGGGGGGAAAATCGCCGGAGGGAAGAGCCGCCGCCAGCTCGATCCGGTTGGCAATGGCCTGCTCCAGGCGGAACGCCTCGTCGTATTCCATCCACCGCTTACCGTACCGGAGGCGGAGGGACTTCAGGTCGGCCGCGAAATCGACCCAGGCCCCACCCTGCTTGAATCGTTGGAAGGCCGCCTGGTAAGCCGAATCGGCAAGAACGGCGATGCAGGCGGCAAGATAGGCCTCCGGGTCGGGGGCCGCATCCAGCGCGGCGGCGGCGAGGGCCGCAGCCTCGTTCGTCAATCCGTTCTGGTGCAGGCCGGCGGCGAAAAACAGGGGCGCCGCCATCGGGAACCCGGGATTTCCGCCTCGCTTCCGGCTGCTCAGGAAGGGGTCGGATTCACCCTCCGTTTGCCCCGTCTCCCGCGACGAGGATAAAAGGGCTCTCATGGCGGAGGAGGAGGCGGCGGCAGGTACATTCGTCCACTGGCAGGTAATCCCCCCGTCCGAATCCGGCGAGCCGCCCCGGTATTCGTCTTCCCCCTCAGATCCCCGGGCTTTCAAAAGTAAAAGCCGCCGTCCGAAAAGATCGATCAACACCGCGGGACCGTTCGTGGGGGTTTCCATCAGCCAACCGCTGGGGCAGCGGAAATCGCCGCTTTCGCCTGCCTGTTCCGCGCGCAGCAGCGCGTTTTGGGAATAACCGGCCTCGACCCGAACCAGCTGACCGCCCCGCACATCGGGATAACCCAATTCCTTCAACAGGCCGAAAGCAGCGGTATAATCGCGATTTGCCGCCGCGACCGACTTGCCGCCGCACGACAAGACAATCGCCAGGAGCACACGCCAGCCAATTAAATGGAGTCGGCGCATCACAGGCCTAACATAAAGCGGTTTGTTCCTCAAAACAAGTGAAATGATTTTAACTACGAAACACGCGAAAGACACGAAAAGGGGAAAGTCTTACCACGGATTACACTGATCTCACGGATAAGAGAAGAGAGGGGGCGCGAAGCCCACTGTTACGGCCAGTGTGATTTTAACTACGAAACACGCTAAAGGCGCGAAAAGGGAAGGCTTACCACGGATTACACTGATCTCACGGATAAGAGAAGAGAGGGGGCGCGAAGCGCGCCCAAATCCGGATCGGCTCCGCATAGTATGATCCGTGCAATCCGTGGTTTTCTTTTCCGGCTTTCGCGACTTTCGCGTGTTTCGTAGTTCCATCCCCTCTTCACTTCAGGGGAATGGGCCCGGTTTCCGCCCAGACTTTGCGCACGCGGTCGGCCACGGCGTCGGCGGGAAGATCGGCCTCGATGTCGAGCCAGCGGATATGGGACTGGTTGCGGAACCAGGTCATCTGCCGCCGGGCCAGCTGCCAGGTGCGGCGGAAGGTCTCCTCCTGGGCCGCCGGCACGGTCAGGGCGCCGGACAGGCAGTCGACCGCCTCGGCGTACCCGATGGCCTGGAAGGCGGTCGGGGCGCTTTCGAGTCCCCGCCCCATCAGCCCCCGCACTTCCTCCAGCAGACCCTCGGCATACATCCGCCTGACCCGGCTCTCAATGCGCGCCCGCAGCAACGGAAGGGGCAGGCGAAGTGCGGTCACGGGCGGCAGGTCCGGGCGGCTGGCCCAGGCGCGCTTGACGGTTGAAAAGCCGGCCGCGCCCAGCTCAAGGGCCCGCATCAGGCGGCGGGGATTGAAGCGGTCGGCCTCGGTGAGCGAATCCGCCAGGGAAGGATAGGCAGCCCTCAGCGCCTGCCGCAGCGGGCCGATGCCCTCCACCGCCACGCTCTTCTCCCACCGGTCGCGCAGGGCCTGGTCGGCAGGCGGTCCGTCGTCGACTCCCTCGGTCAGCGCCTTGATGTAAAGGCCCGTGCCGCCGGCCACCACCAACCCCCTGCCCCGCCGGCTGTTTTCGGCTCCGGCCCGGGCGGCTTCCGCCAGGAAAAGAGAGAGCGAGAACGGGGCGCCGGGTTCGACCAGGTCCAGGCCCCAGTAGCGCACCTCGGCGCGAAGGGCCGGCTCGGGCTTGGCCGTGCCGATATCCATTCCCCGGTAGACCAGCATGGAGTCGGCCGACAGGATGTCACAGCCCGCCTCGCGGGCGAGGAGATGGGCGGCGGCGGTTTTCCCCGAAGCGGTGGGACCCGCCAGGATGAATGCGGAGCCGGGTGGGACGGAAACGGGCATGACTCAGGCCTTTTCGGATCGGAACGACATCAGCAGGTAAAGACAGACGCCGGAGCAGATGGCGGCGTCGGCGATGTTGAACGAGGGGAAATGGTAGCCCCCGCGGAAAAAGTGAAGGTAATCGACCACGTAGCCGAGGCGCAGCCGGTCAAAGAGGTTGCCCAGGATGCCGCCCGCCATGAAGCCCAAAGCCACGCGCTGGAGGAGATGAGGGCCGATGAAGTGGCGCCGGAACACGACCATCATGATCAGGACGACCAGCGAAAAGAGGGCGAGCGCCACATTGGAGCCGTCGAAAAGACCCCAGGCCGCGCCGGTGTTGCGGACGTAGGTCAGCTCGAAGAAGCCGGGAATGACGGGAACGGATTCGCCCAGCAGAAAACGAAAACGGACCAGCTCTTTCACGAACTGGTCCGCCCACGCGATCAGGATGCCTAACACCAGCACCAGCATGAAGGCTCCCGCTGAGGACTACTCGGCCTCTTCGGATTCCCCCGCGCCGGCCTCGCGCTCCGGAGGCTGCACGATGGCGCTTCCGAACGGACGGTAACGGGTGCGGCCCTTTTCCATTTCGGCCTGGACGGACACGCAATACCGGGCGTAAGGAAGGGCCTTGAGCCGCTCCTTCTCGATCGGCTTGGCGCTGATCTCGCAGATGCCGTAGCGGCCTTCCATGATGCGGCGGAGCGCCTCGTCGATCTCGAACAGGGCGTCCTGCTGGGATCCGGCGACGTTAAGCGCGAATTCGCGGTCGAAATCGTCGGTCCGGTCGTCGGACGGCGTCTCGTCGGCAACCGTCAAAGACTCGTTGGCGAGCGCCGTGACCTGCCCCGTCAACCGGGCCCGCAGATCGAGCAGCATGCTCTTGAACCGCTCCAGCTCCTTTTCGGAATAGGGGCACTTAATCGCCGGTTTGGGAGGCGGCGGGGCCTTCTTCTCCGGGACGGGAGCCTTGGGCGGGGACTTCTTTTGCGGTTCAGCAGGCTTGCTGGACACCGCCTTTTTTTTCTCAGGCATAACGCTTCATCCTCTTGCTCTTGCTTCCCTACTGGAATGATAACACTAAGCTTTTTCAGGCCTATTTGTCAAGCCGGATCGTTCAGGGCGCGTTCATGTCCCGGACCCATTCGCGGATCTCCGGAGGGAGGGAGCGGATGGCGGCCAACCGGGCTTCCCGGTCGTTCCCCTCCCCGTCCGGGACGGCCACGGGGTCGCCCTCTTTCAGGCCTTCCAGACGCTTGCCGAGGCCGCTCTGGCAGGAGATGATGTTCAGGGCGGGATCCTGATCCCAATCGCCCAGGATCGTGTAGGTGATCGTGGAGCCGTCCGTGAACGCCAGGTCCACCTGGACGCCCATGCCGGCCGTCTCCGCGGAGAACCCCTCGAAGTCGGTGCCCCGGACGATCTGCAGCTCCTTGTGCATCTCGTCCTTCTTGTGCAGCAGGATGCCCTGCATCTCCTTGGCGGTCTTGTACTCGTGGTTTTCGCGCAGGTCGCCGTAGCTCCGGGCGATCTCGATGTCGCGGGCGTTCTTCGGGATCTCGATGTTGAGGAGCCGCTCGTACTGCCGCTGCCGGCGGGTGTAGGTGCGCCAGGAGGTCAGTCCCGAGGTCGGCCGGGCGGGCTTGGTGAGATCGGATTCGAAGGCGGCGGCCATCTCGGGGAAGAGGACGATCAGGCGGCCGAGCAGGGCCTGGGCGTCGTAGTACATGGCGGCGTCCGGCTCGCGCACCAGGCGCAGGAAGTCGAAGCGCCGAACCTCGTCCATGACGCCCACGGTGCGCTGGAGCCAGTCCTTGTCGTTCAGCATGAGCTTGAGCGCGTTGGCGGCGCGGAGGCTCTCGTACATGAAATTGCCGCGGAGCATCTCGATGATGCGGAAGGGCAGCTCCTCGAGGGGCACGAGGCCCCAGTCGCGCACCTTGTCGAGGTTGCGGGCCATCCAGCAGAGGAAGAGGATGTTCTCCTTGCGCCCGTAGGCGACCCGGCGGAGGGTTTCCTGGAGCTCCTCGCCCTTCCCCTTTTCCAGCAGGAGGTCGATGGTCTCGGACATCGGGGAGAGGTTGAGGACGGGCGCCAGCTTCAGCAGTTCGGGGACGCCTTCGGAGAGGTCGTTCGTGACCATGAGGATGAAAGGCTGGACCAGGCGAACCGGCAGGTCGTTCAGCAGGTTCTTGAAGGCCGGCTCCTGGCGCCAGCGGCCGCGCATGGCGCCCATGTCGACCCCCGCGGGGACGATGTCCAGCAGGCGGGAGGAGAGCATGGTGCGGACGACGAGCTCCTCCTTCGAGCCGGCGGCGCCGTAGAGGACGCTGCCCATCTTCTCGCGCAGCAGCTGGTTGAAGGCGGCGTTGCCCCGGGGGCGGTCACGGTCCTGGAGCAGCTCCTCGAACATGACGGTCAGCACGTCGAGGCGGCGCTCCTCGCGCAGCCGGGCGGTCCAGCGGTCGGCCGGCGTGGCGGCCAGGTCGATGAGGCGGATGGGCTCGAGCTTCTTGGCGGGGATCTCGCAATCGCCGGCGGCGACCAGGGCGCGGCGGGCGGCGTCCCAGAAGGGCTTCCAGCCCGAGCTGGGCACGAGGATGGAAAGGGTCTGCTGGAGGCGCGCCAGGGGCATGGGCCCGAAGCTGCGCAGGGTGATGCGCACGACCTCGGCGGGTTCGCTCTTCACCATGGCGTTCAGCTTGTCGGGATGACGGAAGCGCAGGGCCAGCAGGTGGTCCTCGCCCGGGAGTTCGAGTGATTCGGCCACGAAGGCGTAGCCCATCTCGTGGTTGGGGTGGCCGGAGAAGTCGATGACGACCTTCGCGTAGAAATCATCCAGCCGCTTGATCGTGCCGGGGCCCCAGGACTTGTGGACGCAGAAGGCGCCTGGCTTGAGGCTCATGAGGAGGCGGAAGCGGCGGAAGCAGTCGGCCACGGGGCGGTTTTCGCGGAACCCGGCGCCGGCCACGAAGTTGCGCCCGACGTTTTCGCGGGAGAACAGATCGGTCAGCCAGCGGTCGCAGGCGGCGCGGATCTCCCCCTCGGGCTTGCCCGCCATCCAGCCGGCGCGAAGCTCGATCAGCGCGAGGCCGGTGGCGGTGTCGCGTTCCTTTTTCAAGCGGTCGAAGAACAGGTCGGCCCAGGATTCGGCGGAGGCCCGGTTGGCGGAATCGCTTCCGACGGACTTCAGGACGGCCAGCAGATCGGCGGCTTGAAGGGGGGACTCCTCCACGCGGGCGAGGAACCACTCCTCGATCTCCGGAAACGGCTTCGACACGATCGCTGGATCCATATTCAACTCCCAAGGAACGGAGGGGAACGGCCCCCCCTGCTGTTTATAGCTTTAACAGGAACTTCCAAGCATATATGATACCCGTGCTAAATTCAAGAAGGAGCCGATAAAAAATGCGCAAAGCGCCTTTTGTGGTGGGGCCGGGCGAAGCCGGGCAGGATCTGGTGACGTTTCTGGCCGCCAAACTGGCGGTTTCACGGCGCCGGGCCAAGGATATGCTGGACCGGCGGAACGTCTTCATCAACGACCGCCGGGTCTGGATGGCGCGCCATGAGCTGAAACTGCGCGACCAGGTGGCGGTTTTCCTGCCCGAGGAGAGGTCCGAGGCGCAGCCGGCGACCCCGGCGGCCATCCGCATCCTGCACACCGACGGCCGCTACCTGGTGGCGGACAAGCCGGCGGGCCTTCTCTCGAACGGCCCCGACAGCGCGGAGAGCCGGCTGCGGGAGATCACGGGCATTCCGGGGCTGCGGGCCGTGCACCGGCTGGACCGCGACACCTCGGGCTGCCTGCTGTTCGCGGCCGACGACGTCCTGTTCGACAAGATGGTGGAGGTTTTCCGGGCCAACCGGATCGTCAAGCTCTACCACGCCCTGGTGGCGGGCAAGCTGGCGGGCGAGACCGTGATCGAAAAGCCGCTGGAGGGCCAGGCGGCGGTGACGCGGCTGCGCGTGCTGGACGCCAACCGGCTGGCCAGCCACGTCCAGGTGAAGATCGAAACCGGCCGCACGCACCAGATCCGCAAGCACCTGGCGATGATCAAGCACCCGGTCCTGGGGGATCGCGAATACGGGAATTCGGCGCCGGTGGCGGAGGAGTACCAGGGCCTGCCGCGGCAGATGCTGCACGCGGCGAAACTGGAGTTCCCGGACCCGGAAACGGGAGCCATGGTGCGCACCGAAGCGCCCCTGCCCCGTGATTTCAAGACGGCGATGAGCCGGCTCGGGCTGTCCTAGCTCCGGTACCGGTACGTGATGCGGCCCTTGGTCAGATCGTAGGGCGAAATCTCCACGCTGACCTTGTCGCCGGTGGTGATCTTGATGAAATTCTTCCGCATCTTTCCCGAGATGTGGGCGAGAATCTCATGGCCCCCGTTGTCGAGCCGCACCTGGTACATGGTGGCCGGCAGGACCTTTATCACGACGCCGTCTACCTTGATCTGTTCTTCCTTGTCGGCCATACTGTCTGATTCCTACTTCTTGCTGAAATCGGGGGTCTTGTAATTGTACCAGGCCAGGACGATCGGCGTGGCGATGAACACGGTGGAGTACGTGCCGACGAAGAGGCCGACCAGCATGGTCACCGCGAAGTCGTTGATGGCGCCACCGCCCCAGATGCACAGCGCAATCACCGCCAGCAGGGTGAGCCCCGACGTCAGCAGCGTCCGGCTCAGGGTCTGGTTGATGCTCAGGTTGCACAGTTCGACGAAGGACTTCCCGCGGACGAGCTTGATGTCCTCGCGGATCCGGTCGAAGATCACGATGGTGTCGTTCACCGAGTAGCCGATGATCGTCATGATGGCGGCCACCACGGTCAGGTTGATCTGCTTGCCCAGCAGGAAGACGATGCCGAGGGTGAACAGGGCGTCGTGAAGCAGGGCCAGCACGGCGCCGAGCGAGAAGCCGAACTCGAACCGCCACGAGATGTAGATGATCATCACGAGCAGCGAGAGGATCATGGCCTTCGCGGCCTTGCCGCCCATCTCCGAGCCGATCTGGGCGCCGACCACGGTGGCCTGGAGCACCTTGAAATTGGACTCCGGATAGGCCGCGGTGAGGGCGGCCAGGATGCGCTCGTCGGCGGTCCCCTGCTCGCCCTTCATCGTGCTGGCGCGGATCAGAAGGGCATTGCCCCCGGCGGCGTCGCCTTCGGACTGGTACTGGATGGACGGCTGGGTGATGCCGGCGCCCTCGATGGCGGCGCGGACATTCTCGACCGACACTTCCTTGCCGTCGTACGACAGGGTCACCGAGGTTCCGCCGGTGAAATCCATGCCGAACACGCGGTTGGGATCCTTGAAGGCGTTGTAGCCCATCCAGGCGAGGGAGAGCACGATCACGGAAACCGAGGCGACGCTCGCGATTTTCCGGACCGAGATGAAGTCGAACTTGGTCGGCGGGACGATGGACGACATCTTCAGGACGGCGGTGCTGCTCGTGCGGGAGGCGATCAGGTCGAGGACCATGCGGCCGACCACCACGGCGGTGTACAAGCTGACGATCAGACCGGCGGAGAGGGTGACGGCGTACCCGCGGATGGGCCCGGAGCCGAAGACGAAGAGGATCAGGGCGGTCAGGATGGTGGTGATGTTGGAGTCGAAAATGGCCGAGAAGGCCCGGTCGAAGCCGGCCGCGATGGAGGCCGCCAGGTTCTTTCCGGCGTTCAACTCCTCCCGGATGCGCTCGAAGATCAGGACGTTCGCGTCGACCGCCATGCCGATGGTGAGGGCGATGCCGGCGATGCCGGGCAGCGTCAGCACGGGGAGGGCGATCTTGTTGCTGCCCCGGGCCTCGGGAACCAGCACGCCCAGCGTGCCGGCCACCAGGAGCATGCCCAGCGGCAGGATGACCAGGTTGAAGAAGAGGGTCAGGTTGGCCACCAGGCCGGCCATGCGGTAATAGAGCGCCATGAAGAGCGCGATGGCCAGGAGGCCGATGATGGAGGCCTTGACGCCGCTCTTGATGGCGTCTTCGCCCAGCGAGGGCGAAACCCGCTGCTTCTCGATGACCGTGACGGGCGCGGGCAGGGAGCCGGCCTTGAGGATGTTGGCGAGGAAGAGGGCTTCCTCCGGGGTGAAGCGGCCGCTGATCTCGGCGCGGCCGCCGGCGATGGGCTCGCGGATGGAGGGGGCGGAGTAGACCGTGCGGTCCATGATGATGGCGAGCTGGCGGCCGTCTTCCTTCTGGTTGCGCGCGCCGCGGGGGCCGAAGTCGGTGGTCAGCTTTTCAAACGTCTTGCCGCCTTCGGTGTTGAACTCGAGGCCGACCACCGGCTCGTTCACGCCGCGGTAATCGCGGCGGGCCTTGACGAGGGCCGTGCCGTCCAGTTCGACCTTGCGGCTGACATAGAAGGGCTTGTACAGATTGCGCTTGTTGACCTGGATGGGCCGCTCCAGCATCAGCTCGAAACCGGGAGGCGCCTGGAACCTGGCCAGTTGATCGAGGGCCGCTTTGTCGAGTTCCTTGGTCTCGTCGATCCGGGCCAGGTAGATCTGCTCCTGGCCGCGCTCGTCCATCTTCACGATCTCGTAGCCCTCGGGAGCCTTCTGGAGAATCCGCTGCACCATCGTGAAGTTTTCGGGATGCACCAGGCGGAACTCGAGGAACGCCACGTCCTTCAGGGAGCGGTTGGCCTCCTCCATCTTGCTGGCGGAGATGCCGGGAAGCTGGATCACGATGCGATCAAGCTGCTCGGGGTAGATGATCGGCTCGGCGATGCCGAGGCGGTCGATACGGTTGCGGATGACCTCGAGGGCGCGCCCCTGCGCTTCCTTGAGGGCGTCGGGAAGCGCGGCCTCGACCTGGGCGGGCGTCAGCGCGGGCGCATCCTTCAGGACCTGCGTCCGGATGAACTCCTTGTCGATCTGGACCGTGAAGCTCATGCCGCCCTTGAGATCCAGGCCGAGCGGGATCTTCTCCTTGGGCGGCCAGATCACGGCCAGCGCCCCGAAGAACAACACCGCCAGCAAAACCCACTTCAAAATGAATTTCTTATCCATACCCGCTGCCGCTCCCGGTTCCGCGTCCCTTAACCCTGCTTCGTGACGTCCATTTCGCCGACCTTCTCATCGGCCGACAGCACGCGGAGAACGGCTCCGCGGGCGGCTTCGACCTTGACGTTGTCGGCAATCTTGATGACCAGCACCTGGTCCTTGACGTTGGTGACGGTGCCCAGCATGCCGCCGCAGAACAGCACGCGGTCGCCCGCCTTCATCTCGTCGATCATTTTCTTGCGTTCCTTCTCCCGCCGCGCCTGCGGCCGGATCATCAGGAAGTAGAAGAGCGCGAAGAAAATCACCATGTAGCCGATCATCGGCAGCATGCTGCCCGATTGCCCGGCGCCGCCCGGAGGGGTCCCCATGGCCAGAATCTGAACCGTCTCGAAACCCGTCATTCCCGTTCCTCCTTGTCGTGAGCCAGAAAATCGTTCCTGAATTCGGCGAACGCGCCCGCCGCGATCGCCTTCCGCATCCCGTCCATCACCGTCATGTACCGGTGCAGGTTGTGTACCGTCAGCAGCCGGACCCCCAGAATCTCGTCCGCCTGGAGCAGGTGGCGGATATAGGCGCGCGTGAAATGCCGGCAGGCATAGCACTCGCACCCCTCCTCCACCGGCCGGGTGTCTTCCTTGTACCGCCCGGCCTTGACCGGGTATCGCCCGTGCTTCGTGAAGGCACCGCCGTTGCGCGCGATCCGCGTGGGCATGACGCAGTCGAACATGTCCACGCCCAGCGCCACCGCGTCCAGCATCTGCCGCAGGTCCCCCACGCCCATCACGTAGCGGGGCCGATCCTCCGGCAGGCCCGGAAGCGAATGCCGGATGCCGTCGAGCATCTCAGCCTCGGATTCCCCGACGCTGACACCCCCGATGGCATACCCGTCAAACCCGATTCCGACCAGTTCGCGCGCGCAGGCTTCGCGCAGGTCGGCGTAGACGCCCCCCTGCACAATGCCGAAAACCAGCTGGCCGGGTGCGCGAGGCTGATCTTTACATCGAGCCGCCCATGTTAGAGTCCTTTTCACGGCGGTGCAAGCATAATCATGGTCGCAGGGATGGGGCGGACATTCGTCAAAAACCATGGCGATATCGGACCCCAGGCGGCGCTGGGCGTCCATGGCCTCAACCGGCCCCAGGAAGAGAAGCGAGCCGTCCACGTGGGACCGGAACGCCACCCCGTCGGGCTGGATTTTGCGCCGGTCGGCCAGGCTGAACACCTGGAATCCGCCGCTGTCGGTCAGGATAGGCCCCTTCCAGTCCATGAAGGCGTGCAGCCCCCCGCAGGCGTCGATCACGGACATGCCGGGCCGGATGATCAGGTGATAGGTGTTGGAGAGCAGGATCGAGACCCGCAGCTCCTCCAGTTCGACCGGGCTCATCGCCTTGACCGTGGCCTGGGTGCCCACAGGCATGAAAACGGGCGTTTCAACCGCGCCATGGGCGGTCTGCAGCACCCCGCACCGGGCGCCCGTCCCCGGATCGCGCGCCAGCACCTCGAATTGTCCCGGAACCGGACTCATGACACGCCCCCCGCCAGTTTCAACACCCGCTCCACCGTTGCCGCCATCACCCCGCGCCGTTTCGCCACCAGCGCCGCCGCCCGCCCGCCCAGCGCGGCGCGGGTCTCGGGATCGCCCAGCAGCTTGTCCGCCTGGGCGAACAGGGTGTCCACGTCCTTGACCTGGACAAAGGCCGAGGCGGCCCGGAAATCCGCGGCGATGGCCGGGAAGTTCTCCAAATTCGGCCCCGTGATGACCGCCTTCCCGTACACCGCAGGCTCGATGAAATTCTGGCCGCCATGGTTGTCGAACAGGCTCTTGCCGACAAACACCACGTGCGCGGCGGCATAGAAAGCCTTGAGCTCGCCGGTCGTGTCGACCAGCAGCACCTCGGGCGCGACCGTCGTCACCGTGACGGCCGACCGCCTGACCGCCTTCAGGCCCAGTTCCTGCAGCTCCTCCGCCACCTCCTTCGCCCGCTCGAAATGGCGGGGGACGAGGACCAGGCACAGCTCGGGATGACCGGCCTTCAGGCGCTTGTAGGCCTCGGCCAGCGCGCGCTCCTCCCCCGGCCAGGTGGAGCCGCCAAGCAGGATGAGCGCGGAGGGCGGCCAGCCGATCCGCTTCAGGACCGTCGCGGCCCGGTTCGCCGCCTCGGGATCCGGCCACTGGTCGTATTTCACCGACCCCAGCACCTCAACCCGGTGGACGTCCGCGCCCAGCGCCACATAGCGGTCGCGGTCGGCCGGCCCCTGGGCCAGGATGCTGGAAAAGCCGTTCAGCGTCTGGCGGGTCAGCGGCCGCAGCAGCTTGTAGCCCCGGGCCGAGCGCGCCGACATCCGGCCGTTGATCAGGCCGGTCGGAATGCCCCGCCCCGCGCACTGGCGCAGGATGTTGGGCCACAGCTCCCCCTCGGTGAGGATCAGCGCCCGGGGCTTCACCGCGTCCAGCGCGCGCCGAACGATGGGCGGGAAATCGAGGGGGAAATAGATGACGACGTCGGCCGGATCGGCCTTGGTCAGCGCCAGCGCCCGGCCGGTGGAGGTGACCGTGCTCAGGACGAAGCGGACCGCGGGATCCTGGCCGCGGCAGGCGCGGATGAAATCGAGCGCCACGTACATCTCCCCGACGCTGACGGCGTGGATCCAGAGGCGGCCCCCCTCGTTTAGCCGGGCGCGCACCTCGGGATCGTAGACGCCGAAGCGCTCGGCGAAGCGGTCGCGGTAGCCCCCCCGCTTCTTCATGCGGAGCAGGAAGCGGGGCAGCATCAGGACGAAGCCGATGGCGAACAGGATGTTGTAGAAAAACCAGCTCATGATCTCCTTCCCCGCCGCGCCTCAGGCGCGCGGATGGGCGTCGTCGTACACCTTTCTCAGCCGCTCCACGGACACGTGGGTATAGATCTGCGTCGTGGAGAGGCTCGCGTGCCCCAGCAGCTCCTGCACGCTGCGCAGGTCCGCCCCCGCGTCCAGCAGGTGGGTGGCGAAGGAGTGGCGCAACGCGTGCGGGGTGAGCGCGGGGTTGAGCCCCGCCTCGACCAGGTACGCCTTGAGCGACCGCTCCACCGACCGGGGGGTCAGCGGCCCGCCGTCGAGATTGACGAACACCGGGCGCGCCGCGGCCGCGGCCCGTCCCCGGATCGGGAACAGGCGGTCGCGCGCCTCGCGGGAGGCCTCGAGCGCGCGGGAGGCCGGGGCGCCCAGCGGGCAGAGCCGCTCCTTGCGCCCCTTGCCGCGCACCTTCACGACGCCCGAGAGCAGGTCCACCCGGTCGTCGCCAAGCCCGGTGAGCTCGCTGATCCGGCAGCCGGTGCTGTAGAGGCACTCGAGAATGGCGGTGTCGCGCAGCGCGGCGTAGTCGGCCGAGGCCTTCTGGCGGGGCTTGAGGTCGCGCGCGGAGCGCCGGGTTTCAGCGGTGCGGGCGGCCACGGCGCGCGGGGCCTCCAGCAGGCGGGCCGTCTCCTGCACGGAGAGCACCCGCGGCAGCGTCCGGGGCCGCTTGGGGCCGGACAGGCCGGCGAAGGGGTTGACCGGAATCCGCTCCTCGCGGACCTGGTGGCGGAAGAAGGCGCGGAGGCTGGACAGCTTGCGCTGCAGGCTGGAGGCGGACAGACCCTCCTTCTGCAGCGCCACCAGGAAGCCGCGGGCCGCCAGCCGGTCCACGCCCTTCCAGGGGAACGGCGGCCGGGCCTCGTCGCCCCAGGTCAGGCGGGCGAACTGGGCCAGGTCCTGCAGGTAGCCGGAGAGCGTGTGGGCCGAAGCGTTGACCTCGGTGTCCAGGTAACGCCGGAACTCGCGGATCGCGGGATCTGCATGAAACCGATCGTTCATCAAGCCTTTCAGGGCGTGTCGCCGGAAGAGGCGTCCCCGGCGGCCGGGGCGGGCGCTTCCGGGGGCGTCCCCGTCTTGGCGGAATAACGCTTGTCCATCCGCTTCAGGGCGCCGACCTGCTTGGGCGAAAGCCGGCCGCGCTGGGCGAACTGGCGGGACAGGGATTCGAAGAAGACCTTGTCGTCGAAGGTGCGCTTCCCCTTCTCCGTGGGCGCGTCCCACTGCTTCACCAGGGACAGGCGGTCGACGGCGGCCTTGACCTCGGGGTCGATCGGCCCGCCGGCGGCCTCGGACCCTTCAGCGGGAAGGGCCAGGTGCTCGCGCTCCTGCTCGAAGTTCGGGATGCGCTCGGCGTACTTCAGGATCAGCCGGTCGAGCGACGACGCCTGGGCGGGCGACAGCTCGCGGCCGCCGTCGGCGCGCTGCTTGAGGGAGGCCACGAACGCCTTGTCGTCATAGGTCCGGCCGCGCCGGGTCTCGGCCGGGTCGAGCTCGATGGCGCTCAGCAGCGCCAGCTTGCGGACGTTGGCGGGAGAAGGCGGCTGCGGCGGGGCCTCGTCCATCAGGGCGCCCAGGCCGAGGGACGAGAGGACGGGGGCCGCCTCGGGCAGCTGCTCGCGGTAGCGGGCGATGCGGCGGCCGAGGGCCTCGAGCTGGCGGGCCGATACGGGCTTCTTGCCGGTGACCAGCTGCTTCTCGACGGAGGCGACGAACTCGGCGTCGCCCTTGATCTTGCCCTTGGCGCCGGTGGCGACGCCCGGGGCCCATTCCTTGACCTGCTTGAGCAGATCGAGCAGCCGGCGCACATGATCCACCTCGGCGGGCGGCCCCTTGGCCTTCTCCATCCAGACCATGAACTGGTCGTAGAAGGTATGCATCATGTCGGTCCAGCTGACCTTGCCCTCTTCGACCTCGTCGAGCTTCCGCTCCATGGCCGCGGTGAAGGTCACGTCGAACAGCTCGTTGAGCGTGGCCACCAGAAGGGTATTGACGCGCTCGCCCAGCGTGGTGGGAAGGATGGCGCGCTTCTGCTTCTCCTTCGAGATGTAGCGGCGCACGTGGAGGGTGGCCAGGATCTGGGCGTAGGTGCTGGGGCGGCCGACGCCGTCCTCTTCCAGGGCCTTGATCAGGGTGGCCTCGCTGAAGCGGTTCGGGGGCTGGGTCTCCTTGCGCTCCTCGAGCCACTTGAGCACGTCGAGCGGCTCGCCCGCCTCGAGCGGGGGAAGCTTTTCGATCTCCGGCTCCTCGTCCTTGCCGGCGGGCTTGTCGTCCTCGGTCTTCTCCTCGACGGCCTTGGGCTTGCGCTCGCCGGAGGCGGCCATGTAGCCGGGGAAGACGACCTGCGAGGCCGTCACGCGGAACAGGTAATCGGGCACGCCGCCCGCGGGGGTCTCGGTCTCCACCTCCGCCGTGCGCTGCTCGATGCGGGCCGGGGTCATCTGGCTGGCCACGAAGCGCTGCCAGATGAGCAGGTACAGCTTCCACTCGTCGGCCCCGATCCGGCCCCGCAGGCTCTCGGGCGTGCGGGTGACGTCGGTGGGGCGGATGGCTTCATGCGCCTCCTGGGCGCCGCCGCGGGACTTGTAGAAATTGGGTTTCTCGGGACTGTACTCGGGCCCGAAATGCCCGACGATGAACTGGCGGCAGGCCTCCTGGGCGTCCTTGGCGATGTTCACCGAGTCCGTTCTCATATAGGTGATGAGACCGGTCGGCCCCTCGCCCAGATCCACGCCTTCGTAGAGCTCCTGGGCGATCTTCATGGTGCGCGAGGGCGAATAGTTGTAGGCCCGCGACCCGGCCTGCTGAAGCGTGCTGGTGATGAAGGGCGGGAAGGCGCGGCGGGAAACCTCCTTGATCGCCACGCCGCGGACGCGCAGGCGGCGCTTCTCGAGGTCGGCCCGGATGGCGTCGGCCTGCTCCACGCTGCGGATGTCGGCCTTTTCGCCCTTGATGCGGGCGAGGCGGACGGCGAACGGGTCGAGCGGGGCGACCTGCTTGCGCACGTCGGCGCCGATGATCCAGTAGACTTCGGGCTTGAAGTCGCGGATCTGCTGCTCGCGCTCGCAGATGAGGCGGAGGGCCACGGACTGGACGCGGCCGGCGCTGGTGTTGCGCTGGATCTGGCTCCAGAGCAGGGGGCTGACCTTGTACCCGACGATGCGATCGAGCACGCGGCGGGCCTGCTGGGCGTCGACCAGCTTCATGTTCAGGGCCTGCGGGTTGGCGAAGGCTTCGCGCACCGCGCGGGGCGTGATCTCGTTGTAGGTGACGCGGTGGAAGACGGCATCCGGCTGGACCGACCTGAGCAGCGTCTCGAGATGCCAGGCGATGGCCTCCCCTTCCCGGTCGGGATCGGGCGCGAGGAAGACTTCGTCGCAGGATTTGACGGCGGTCTGCAGCTCCTTGACGATCTTTTCGCGATCGGGCGTGACCTCGTACCGGGGGGCGAAATCCTTGTCAAAGGCGATCCCGATGCCTTTGACGGGCAGGTCGCGGATGTGGCCCATGGAGGCTTTGACAATGAAATCTTCGCCCAGGATCTTGCCGATGGTCTTGGCTTTGGCGGGCGATTCGACGATGACTAATTTTTTACTCATGCACCCTTGTCCGTTTGAAATCTGTGGTTCACATCTTTAAGGAATAAGCGTTGTTCGGCAACCTTTTTTTATGTTCTATTATAACACCATTCAATGCTGTAACCACGGATTTCACGGATTACACTGATAGATAGCATACGCTGTTTATGACCAACCTTGGCTCTATTCATCTCACCACCCTTTTCCATTGCAACTCCGCATATTTGAAATTCAAAAGTAATGCAAGTCGCAGCCTTGTCAGGGCCAAATAGCCAGTCATTTGCGCCACATGCGCCCGCACGCATCTAAAAGTGAGCCACTGCACGCATTAAAAGTGAGCCACCTTGCGAACGATAGTCTCACTGGGGGGA
>JBIIYJ010000280.1:0-7039 GCA_044346855.1 Kiritimatiellia bacterium | reverse complement strand
CCAGGACGACGTCAGGCAGGCCGTCGAGATCGCCGTGACGCTGGGCGCGCCCTGCATCATGGTGGTGACGCCGGGCCGGGCGGACACGCCCCGCGCCGAGACGCGGCGCCGGTATATCGAGTCCATGAAGAGCCTTATGCCGCTGGGCCGGCAGGCGCAGGTGCGGATCACGTTTGAAAATTTCCCCGGCAAGCACAGCCCCTTCGTGACGGCGGCCGATTTCCAGGACGCGGCGGCACAGCTGCCCGGGCTGGGATTGACGTTCGACAGCGGCAACGCGGCGAGCGGCGAAGAGCCTGCGGAGTCGTTCGCCAAGTGCGCCTCGGCGGTGGTGCATGCGCATTTCAAGGACTGGACCGTGCTGACGTCGAAGGAAGAGGGCGGCAACGAGATGCTGTGCGGCCTGCGGTTCAAGCCAGCTTTGATCGGCGAGGGCGTACTGAACCACAAGGCCATTCTGAAGGCCATGCAGGCCGCGCATTACACCGGCTGCATCAACATCGAGTACGAGGGCCCGGCGGATCCGTACGAGGCCATCCGCAAGGCGGTTTCGTATCTGCGCTCGGTGGAGTAACCGGCGGCGTCCGCAAGTGGCTCACCACGGAGACGAGGAGACACGGAGAAGAAAGGTGAACTCGGAGATTCGAAAACGGCGTCCTCTCCGGCCAAAACCCCGGATCGTCCGCCGTTTTCTCGACTTCTTCCTGGAGAAAGAACTGAGAGCTTGACCGCTGCTCACACGCGAGGATTTTGGCGCCTATCTTTCTCTGATGCGTTTGGCGGAATCGACCTTAGCACGGATTCTGTAACCCTCTCTTTTCTCTTTCGCCAAGCCGCCTGATTTGCCGCGATTCAGAAAGTCTGTCATGGAGAGACTGATGTCGGGAGAAGAATGTTGAATCTTGCGGTCTTCCGTCACCAGGATGGCATTCAAGTCGCGGGCCAGCGCGACATAACAGGCATCGTATGCGGTTAAGCCAGCCTTTTCGGCGATGTGAAGAACGGCACGATGGTCAACGGGATTAGTCCGGTTATCCAGAAACTCGGCGGACTTGTCGGCCACATCCTGCGCTGCCTGGGCAGTCAGGTAGCCTGCGCGCATCATCCCCAGCAGGGCATTCAGCACTTCCGGTTTCCACAGATCCGGGACTACCCAATCTGGATCCTTTTCATAAACGGCCCGGGCCCTAGCCGAAAGGGGCGATTCGTGAAAAAGGTACATGATCAGGTTGGCGTCCGCGATGATCATGATCGGCTGTCTCGATCTTGCCGTATCAGGTTGACAATGAAATCCGGATCCACGGGTTTGAGCGTTTTGACGAGCGGGGGCAAAGTCCTGGCCTGACCGGTCTTGAGTTCCTTTTCAAGAATGGACAGAATTTCTCGATTCATCGAGCGATGGTGGCTCAAGGCCTTTTCCTTCAATCGCCGATGAAGTTGCGGATGCATATTCCGGATGATGACAGATGGCATATTCAACCTCCTTTGATATCATAATGCTATCATGATTCAGGCGTCAAGCCGGCAAAAAGGCGCATGGCGGCGGGCAAGGGACTGCCCGCCCTACCTCCGCTGCGCGTTGATCAATAAAACAGAGCTTGAAGGTGTACGGGAAGATAGGGAAATGGCGTGCCTGGCAGGAGTTGAACCTGCAACCCTCAGATCCGTAGTCTGATGCTCTATCCAATTGAGCTACAGGCACGCTTCACAAGCATTTCAATATAGGGTATTTCCCCGTCGGGATGCAAGTCATCATTTCTTTTTTTTCGATTACCCGGTATACTCCGCGCAGAAGGAGTGAACATGAACAGCGCGGACCGAGCCATCGAAGCCATTCACCAGCAAATGGGCGCCCGCCTGTTTATCCCGGCGCATTACTACCAGGACGCCTCCGTCCTGCGCCATGCGGACGCGGCCGGAGACTCGCTCGAGCTCTCCCGCAAGACGGCCGCCCGCCGGGATGCCGAGAAGATCGTCTTCTGCGGCGTGCGCTTCATGGCCGAGACCGCGGATATCCTGAAGGCCCCCGGCCAGGCGGTCTATCTGCCCGACCCGGGCGCCGGCTGCCCCATGGCCGACATGGCCACCGACCTCCAGGCGGAAGCCTGCGCGAGCCGCCTGTCGCAGGTGTGGAAGGACTGGATCCCCATCGTCTACGTCAACAGTTCGGCCGCACTCAAGGCCTTCTGCGGCCGCCGGGAGGGCAGCGCCTGCACCTCAAGCAACGCGGTTCGCGTCTTCAAATGGGCGCTCGACGCCGGAAAGCGGATCCTGTTCCTGCCGGACCAGCATCTGGGCGCCAACAGCGCCCATGACCTCGGCCTGCCCGACGAGCAGGTCCAGGTCTACGATCCGACCCTGGCCCACGGCGGCCTCACGGACTATGCGATCGGGAAATCGCAGATTCTCGTCTGGAAGGGCTTCTGCCATGTGCATAGCGCCTTCCAGTCGGACCACGTGCACCAGATCCGGGCAGCCCACCCGAAAGCCAAGATCATCGTCCACCCGGAAGCCTGTAAGGAAGTCGTCCGCCTCTGCGATTTCCACGGTTCCACCACGCAGCTGATCGACTACGTCCGGCAGGCGCCGGACGGCGAGGAGATTTTCATCGGCACGGAGCAGAACCTGGTCGCCCGGCTGGCAAACGAGGAAAACGGCCGCGTCCGCCTGAAGCCGCTGCGGGTGTCGCTCTGCCCGGACATGGGGATGACCACCCCGGAAGCTATCCTGAAGGTGCTGCAGGAGTGGCCCGAGGAAAACCGGGTGCATGTGCCGCCTTCCGTGGCCGCGGAAGCCAGGCTGTGCCTGGACCGGATGCTGGCGCTATAACGTCATGGGTAAACTCTTCCAGCTTGTCTCGCCGTTCGAGCCCACGGGCGACCAGCCCCAGGCCATCGACGAGATCTGCCGCGGCTTCGAAAACAAGGAACGGTTCCAGACCCTGGAGGGCGTGACCGGCTCCGGCAAGACCTTCACCATGGCCAACGTGATCCAGCGGCTCAACCGGCCCACGCTGCTGATCTCGCACAACAAGACGCTGGCCGCCCAGCTCTACGGGGAGCTGAAGGGCTTCTTCCCGCACAACGCCGTCGAATTCTTCATCAGCTATTACGACTATTACCAGCCCGAAGCCTACATCCCCCAGACGGACACCTACATCGAAAAGGATTCCGCGATCAACAAGCAGATCGAGCGGCTCCGGCTGGCCGCCACGAACTCCCTGCTGTCGCGCGAAGACGTGGTCATCGTGGCCTCGGTCTCCTGCATCTACGGCCTCGGCTCGCCGGAGGACTACCGGCAGATGGTGGTCCGGCTGGAGCGGGGCGAGAAGGCTGACCGCGACGAGGTGCTGCGCAAGCTGGTGGAGATCCAGTACAGCCGCAACGACTACGCCATCGAGCCCGGCACCTTCCGGGCGCACGGCGACGTGCTGGACGTGTTCCCCTCGTACCACGAGAACGGTTTCCGGATCGTGTTCTTCGGCGACGAAGTCGAGAAGATCTCCGAGATTGAACCACTGACCGGAAACCACCTGGCCGAACTGCCCGTCGTCATCATTTCGCCCGCCAACCATTTCGTCATGCCCCAGAGCAAGATCGAGAACGCGATGGTCCTAATCCAGGCGGAGCTGGATGAGCGGATCAAATGGTTCGAGCAGAACAACAAGCTGCTGGAAGCCCAGCGGATCAAGCAGCGCACGCTCTACGACCTTGAGACCATGAAGACGGTCGGCTATTGCTCCGGCATCGAGAACTACTCGCGCCACCTGAGCGGGCGGAAGGCCGGCGAATCGCCCGCGACCCTCATGCATTATTTCCGCGACCGGTTCCTCACCATCGTGGACGAGTCGCACGTGACCATTCCGCAGCTTCGGGCGATGTACAACGGCGACCAGGCCCGCAAGAACATGCTGATCGAGCACGGCTTCCGCCTTCCGTCCGCGCGCGACAACCGGCCGTTCAATTTCGACGAATTCCTTAACAAGGTGCAGGACGTCCTCTTCGTGTCGGCCACCCCGGGGCCCTTCGAGCACCAGATGAGCCCCAAGACCGTCCAGCAGATGATCCGACCTACGGGCCTGCTCGATCCGCCCGTGATCGTGCGGCCACTGAAGGGGCAGGTCGACGACCTGATGGAGGAGGTCCGGGCGCACGCCGAGAAGAAAGAGCGCGTGCTGGTGACCACGCTGACGAAAAAAACGGCCGAGGACCTGACCCGCTATTTCAATGAATCGGGGCTCCGGGTGCAGTACCTTCACTCCGACATCACGGCCCTCGAGCGGGTACAGATCCTCCGCCACCTGCGGCTGAACGACTTTGACTGCCTGGTGGGTGTCAACCTGCTGCGCGAGGGGCTGGACCTGCCGGAGGTGTCCCTGGTCGCCGTGCTGGACGCCGACAAGGAAGGCTTCCTCCGGTCGGACACCTCGCTCATCCAGACGGCGGGTCGGGCGGCCCGGAACGTGGACGGCAAAGTGATCCTCTACGCCGACACCGTCACCGCCTCCATGAAGCGCATGATCGACGTCACGGAAAAGCGCCGGGCCACCCAGCTGGTTTACAACAAGGCACACGGCATCACGCCGAAGACGATCATCAAGGAGATCGAGGACAACCTGGCGATCGAGCGCGACAGCGAGAAGATCGAGGAGAACGTCCTGAAGGAAGCGGGCGAATCCTACGACGTCCACCAGGTGGCCGAGGACCTGAAGCGCGAGATGCTGGCCGCCGCGGAATCCCTTGAGTTCGAGCGGGCGGGCCTGCTGCGGGACCAGCTTGCGGAGCTGATGGAGGCGTCCGGCATGGAGGTGCCCGCCGCGCTGAAGCGCAAGCGCCAGAAACCGTTCAAGAGGCAATTCAGGTAAAAGGGGGCGACGCCATGCCGATCTACGAGTTCTATTGCGCGGCCTGCAACCGCATCTTCAGCTTTTTCTCCCGCCGGATCGACACCGAAAGCAGGCCGGTCTGCCCCTCGTGCAAAAAGCGGAAATTGTCCCGCGAAGTCTCCGCCTTCGCCTCGATCGGCCGCCACAAGGGGGACGACACGCCGGGGGGGGACGGCGACACGGCGCTGGACGAGCCGCGCGTGGAGCGGGCGATGGAATCGCTCGCCCAGGAAGCCGCGGGGCTGGACGATTCCGATCCCCGCCAGGCCGCCAACCTGATGCGCAAATTCTCGGAAGCCACGGGCATGAAGATGGGCGAGGGGATGGAGGAGGCCATGCGCCGCCTGGAGGCGGGCGAGGATCCCGAATCCGTGGAAGCTGAAATGGGCGACCGGCTGGAGAAGGAGGATCCGCTGACGCCCGGCGGAGCGAAGAAGCGCGGCGGCCGGAAAGCCGCACCCAGCCGCGACAAGACGCTTTACGAACTGTAGGTCTGCCGTTGCGAAGGGGGGAGCTCGTGTTTGACGCCAACAGCCGATGGATCTGGATCGACGACGACTCCGGGGCCGTAAACCAGTATGTCTGTTTCCGGCGCGATTTCAAATTGTCCCGAAAATCGGATACAGCCAGCCTTGCCATCGCCGCCGACTCGGATTACCAGCTGTTTGTGAACGGCGTCGAGGTGTATGGCCGCCAGTTTTCGGATTATCCGCGCCACCGCTCCTACGACGTCTACCCCATCGCCAGCCTTCTGCGCCGGGGGAGAAACAGCCTCGCCATCCTCGGGTATTACCGGGGCCGTACCTCCAGCGAATACCGCAAGGGCCGGCCCGGATTGATCGCCTGCCTGACCGCCGGCGCCGCCCGCCTTGTCACGGACGCGTCCTGGCGCTGCCGGCTCTCCCGGCTTTACCAGTCCGGCCCGCTTCCGAGCGTCACGGTCCAGATGGGCATCACGGTCCGGGCGGATGCACGGCGCGACGACGACTGGACCGCGCCTGACTACCGTTGCGGTTCGGCCTGGAAGTCCGCCCGGGAACTGGCCGGGCCGGAGGATGGGTATTGGAAGCAGCTGGCCCCAAGGGCCCTCCCGCCGATGGAGCGCAAGCCGTTCCAGCCGGGCCGGCCGATTGCCATCGGCGCTCTTCAGCGGCCGGAGGCTGCGGGCGGACTTGACCCGGCCCTGGCCATGGCGGCGGATTTCAAGAGCATGGGCAGGACTGTGCCCACGCAGGATTATCCTTTCGGCTTCACGCCTGTCCCGGGTTCAAATGGCGGCGCGGCCGTCATCGTGGACATGGGGGCCGAAAGCCTGGGTCTGCTCAGGCTCGAGCTCGAAGCACCAGGCGGGACCGTCGTTGATGTGGCCCACGGCGAGCATCTGGAGGATATGGGCGTACGATCGGCCCCCGGAAGTCGTCGCTTTGCCGACCGGTTCACCTGCAAAGCGGGGCGCAACGTTCTTGAGATTCCCTTCCGGCGGCTCGGCTGCCGGTATCTCGAGCTACATATCCTGAATTTCAGGAAACCGGTCGTCCTGCACGCGGCCGGCCTTTATCCGCTGGAATATCCCGTTCGGGAAGTTGGCTCCTTCGTCTCGCCGGACACCGCGCTTGCCGACATCCGCAAGACCGCGGTGAGCACGCTTAAGCTATGCATGGGCGACCATTATTTCGACTGCCCCTGGCGGGAGCAGAGCTTGTATGCCTACGACAGCCGGAACCAGGCCCTGTATGGCTATTACGCATTCGGCGAGTATGCGTTCCCGAGGCAGTCGTTTCGCCTGCTGGGGTGGGGGAAGCGGGAAGACGGCCTGCTGGAATTATGCGCCCCAGCCAAGGTGCCGATCACGATCCCCATTTTCTCGACCGCCTGGGTCTGCGAACTGCGCGAGCATTGGCTATTCAGCGGCGACAGCACCCTGTTCCGCGAATTCCGGCCGACCATTCGCGCGATTCTCGACGCATTCCGGTCGCGCCGCGACAAGGCCACCGGTCTTTACAATCTCTTCGAAGGCAAGGAGTATTGGACCTTTTACGAGTGGATCGACGGGTTGGACAGCAGGCCCCGTGATCCCGTCACCGGCAAAAGCCCGTTCCGCCTGGATCTTCCTCACAACCTCTACCTTCTTGAAGCCCTGGAGGCGTACGGCAG
>JBIIYJ010000279.1:0-7040 GCA_044346855.1 Kiritimatiellia bacterium | reverse complement strand
TCTCCCCGTTGGTCCCGATGTCCACCAGGAGCGCGGGCTTGACGTTGCGGTCCAGCCGCGTGGCGACAATGCCCGAGACCGTGTCGCCCCCCACGAAGCCGCCGATCTGGGGGAAGATGAAGACGCGGGCCTCGGGATGGATGGCCAGGCCCAGGTCCCCGGCGCGCAGGAGCTGGGGAGTTGTGAAAACAGGGACAAACGGGAGCTCGCCGAGGGGAGCCGGATCCAGGCCGCAGAAGATCTGCTGCATGGTGCTGTTGCCCGCGAAGGCGGCCTCGTAAATCGACTGCGGGCTGGTTCCGGCCTTGGAGGCCAGCTCCGCCAGGATGGCGTTGATCGCGCCGAGCACGGCCTGCCGGAGCTGGCTGAGCCCGTCCGCCTCCTCGCGGCACTTGCGGATCCGGGTCAGCACGTCGTCGCCGAACGACGTCTGCGGGTTGATCCGGGCCGCCACGGCCAGGTCCTTGCCGCTGTCGAGGTCGATGAGCGTGCCCACCACCGTGGTGCTGCCGATGTCGAAGGCGGCCCCGAAGACGCGGGCCGCCGTGTCCCCGGGCTCCACGTCCAGCAGGCGGTTGCCGGCGCAGACGGCGGTGACGGCGAACTGGTTCCGGCGCAGCACGCCGGGCAGGTTCTGAAGGGCCGTGAGGGTGGGGATGCGCGGGCCAATGGCGGCCGCCAGGCGGTCAAGGTCGGAGGCCGCGTCGCCATGGGAGGGCGGGGTCAGGCGGACCGCTGTCTTGCGCACGCGCGGCTGCACGGCCATGCTCTCGCCGGAGTCGTGCGTGAGAATCTTCTGCCCCGTCTGGAGCAGGGAGGAATCGGGGATCTCGACGACGAGCGCCGAGGACGCCTGACTTTCGCAGGAAAGGCGGAACCCGGCGGCCAGCTTCTCGTCGCCCAGGTGCTTGCGCTCGGTCGGCGTGGGCTCGGCGTGGCCGGAGCGGATCCGGACCAGGCATTTGCCGCAGGTGCCGGCGCCGCCGCAGGGGCGGTTAACCTCGAGGCCGGCCTGGAGGGCGGCCTGCGCAACCTTGGTGCCGGCGGGCACCTTGACGGTGCGCCCCGAGGGTTCGAATGTCACGGTGACTGTCTTAGTCATAACCGCTGAAATTATCACAAGCCGTCCGGAAGGTAAAGTCCGGGGATTGCTTCCCTTTTCCGGGCAAACAAGGCAATATGATCGGATTGCCCTTAGGAGACCAGGAAAGGAAACCCTCGATGAGCCTGTGTCGCACCAGCTTGGATTTGAACGGCGTGTGGAGATTCACCCACGACTTCCTGGCGGAAGGCGACCTGTTCGGCTTCTGGACGGCCGACCACGACGACCGGTTCTGGCGCGAGGCGGAGGTTCCCTGCACGTTTGAGTCGGCCTGTCCCGAATTCGGCGGGAACCAGCTGAAGGTCTGGTTCCGCCGCGCGTTTGTCCTTCCATCAGGGTGGGAGGGCCGGCGGCTGGCGCTTCGCTTCGAGGGGGTCAACGACCATGTCCGCGTCTGGATGAACGGGGAATTCCTGGGAACGAACGACGATCCGTTCCTCCCCTTTGAATTCGAATTCAAGGCCGCGGCAGCCGGGGGCGGGCGGCAGGTTCTGGCGGTGCTGGTCGATGGCGAGCCCCGGCCGGACGACGTGCCGGGCGCCCATACGGGCTGGCGGCGGTTCGCCGGCATCCTGCGGGATGTGCGGGTGACGGCCACGGATTTCCTGCGGGTGGATTCCGTCCGGATCGAGGCCGATCCCTCGACCGGCGCCGTGCGGATCAAGGCAAGGGCGTTGAACGGGCGGCCCCAGCCAGCCCTTGCCCGGGTCCGGGCGGAGATCCTGGCGCCTGACGGAACCGAGGCCGCGCTGCTTGACCTGGGAGAGGTTCGCCTGGAGCCGGGGAGCGAGGCCGCCCTGGACGCCGTCGGCCAGGTCGCTTCCTGCCGTCCCTGGTCGCCGGCCGACCCGGCCCTTTACACGGTCAGGGTTTCGTTGACGGAACAGGGCCGCCTGACGGATGGTTGCGAAAGGACGTTTGGATTCCGCCGCCTGGAAGCCCGCGGGGACGGGCTGCGGCTGAACGGGGAGCGCATTTTCCTGACCGGATTCAACCGCCACGAGGATTCCCCGAAAACGGGAATGGCGGAAGACCGGGAGCTGACGAAGCGCGACCTGGAGCAGATGAAGGAGGCGGGCGCCAATTTCGTGCGCCTGTGCCACTACCCGCATGCGCCCGCCGAACTCGACCTGTGCGATTCCCTCGGGCTGGTGGCGCTGGCCGAAATTCCGCTGTTCTTCTGGAATGACGTCGAATCGGGCCGCCTGAACCAGGAGGCAAGGGAGGCGCGGGCCGCGCGCCAGTTGAAGCGCATGATCGCCCGCGACGCGCATCACGCCAGCGTGCTGGTCTGGTCGGTGAGCAACGAAACCGACGATTCCCGCCCGGAGGTGGCGGAATCCAACCGCCGGCTGATCCGCCTGACCCGAACGATCGATCCTTCCCGGCTGGCGGTGCACGTGAGCAACCACTGGCGGAAGAACCCGGCGTTCGAGGAGGACGATGTGATCTGCGTCAATGCCTATCCCGGCATCGACTCGCGGATTTGCGGGCGCGGTCCCGACTATGACGTTTCCCGCGCAGCGGCCCATTGGCGTGAGGAACTGGCGAAATTGCATGCCCGCTTTCCCGGCAAGCCGATCCTGGTCGCGGAATTCGGAGCAGGCTCCTTCGAGGGAACCCGGGGTCATTTCTATACCGAGGACCGGCACGCGGCCATCGTGGAAGCGGAATTCGGTGCATTTGACGCGCCGTACGTCTGCGGCGCGGCCATCTGGTGCTGGGCCGACCACGCCTGGCCGACCAGCCGGTTTTTCGGCGGGCTTCCGGTCAGCCCCTACGGCGTGCTGAGCCGGGACCGCCGCCCCCTGGCCGCGTTCCATGCGGCCCGCCGGCTGTTCCGGTCGCGCCAGGGCCTGGCCGGGCCCTCGGCGGCGGCGCCGTCCACCTCGGTCATGATGGTCCGGCCGCATCTGCGCGATCTACCCGAACCCGCCTTTCCCGAGGGCTACGGCATCCGGGGGATGGGGCCCGACGATGTCGGACTCTGGACGGATATCCAGACGGACGCCGAGCCGTTCATCCGGATCAAGCCGGACCTCTTCCGGCGTGAGTTCGGAAGCGATCCGCAGGCCTGGTCGCGCCGGTGCTTCATCCTGACCGATCCGCGGGGGCTCGGGGTCGGCACGATCAGCGCCTGGTACAACCGGGATTTCCATGGCGCCGATGCCGGGCGCATCCATTGGGTGTCGGTCCGGCGGGCCTGCCAGGGTAAGGGCCTTGGCCGGGCGGGCCTCGCCTACGCGATGCGCGCCCTGACCCGGTGGCACGAGCGGGCGTATCTCGTCACCAGCACGGAGCGGGTGGGCGCCATCAAGCTGTACCTGGATTTCGGATTCGAGCCCTTCGGTGACCTTGAAAAATGGACCGCCTTCGCGAAACATTTGACCCATCCGCTCCTCGAGCGGGCGCTGGCTGCTAAATGATTTTGGCTCGGGGTAGGCCGGGCGCTACGAGCCCGGCGTCGCACGCTTTCTGACGCTTTTTCTGCATAAAACTGTCGCGTAGCCGTGCCGGGCTCATAGCGCCCGGCCTACCCAGACAGTTCACAAGGGAGCCGCGGAAAAGCATTCCACTTTTCTTGGGGTTGGCGGGAATTTTGATGCGTTTGCCTTGGGAAAGGCGTTGCCCCGCAAGCCCGAATAACGCACAATGCGCGGAGGTGAACCGTCCGCTTCCTGGAAACCCTGAAAGGTGATATGAAAGCCGGAAAAGAACTCAAGCGCCGAATCGAGACTGAAACGCTGACCCTGGGCACGCTGGCCACCTTCCAGCTGTCGGTCAGCCTGGTGGATATTTCGATCAACGCCGGGCTCGACTACCTCATCGTGGACCTGGAGCATTTCAGTCACAGCCACCAGACCGTGGCGGATGTCTGCACGGTGGGCCGCCTGGCGAACTTCCCCGTCCTGATCCGCCCGCCGTCCGTCGAGACGGAGACGCTTCACGTGATCATGGACCTCGGCCCGTGCGGCTTGCTGATCCCGTATGTGCAGAGCACCGAGACCCTCGACCAGGTCCGGAAGTCCATCTACCTGCAGCCCCGCGGCGACAGGCGCCCGGGCGGCTTCAGCATTCGCGGGCTCAGCAATCTTCACTACGAGGCCTGGAAGACGGAAGTGGAAGACGACTTCATCGTGCTGCCCCAGATCGAGAACCGGGTTGGCCTGGCCAACGTCGAGTCGATCGCCGCCCATCCGCTGACGACCGCCATCGCCATCGGTCCGTACGATCTTGCGGCCGACCTGGGCGTCCTGTACCATCCCGAGCAGCCGATCCATATCGACGCGGTCAGGCGCATCCGCCAGGCCGGGCGGAAGGCCGGTAAGAATATGTGGCACATCGGGGACGGGGCGGCGCTGGTAGCCGGCGGCTTTTCGTTCATCTGCATCGCGGAACCGACGATGGCCATGGAAACCGCCCTGAAGAAATTGGCGCAGGCCGCCCGGCAGGGATCCGCCGCGGCGCCCGTCACCACGCCCCCCTTGCCGTAAGGAGAATCCGACGATGAAAAAAACGACTGCACGCAAGGATGCCGGACTGCCCTACCGGGATGCGAGACTTTCACCCGGCGAACGGGTCGAGGATTTGCTGAGCCGGATGACCGTCGAGGAAAAGGTCGGCCAGATGACCCAGCTCGCGGGGACGCATCCGGACATTGTCCGGCTCGTCAAGGACTGCCACCTCGGCTCCGTGCTCAGCATCCTGGGCGAGCAGACGGTCGAGGTGCAGCAGGTCGCCCTCGCCAGCCGGCTCGGCATCCCGGTCCTCTTCGGCATCGACGCCATCCACGGCCATTCGATGGAATACGGCGCCACCATCTTCCCCAGCGCGCTGGCCCTGTCCTGCTCCTGGAACGAGGCCCTGATCGGCAAGACCGCGCGCGTGACGGCGCTGGAAATGATGCACACGGGCGTGCACTGGACCTTCAGCCCGGTCTTCTGCCTGCCGCGCGACCTGCGCTGGGGGCGGGTCAACGAAACGTTCGGCGAGGATCCGCTGCTGATCGGCCGCTTCGGCGCCGCCATGGTTCAGGGCTACCAGGGCAGCGATCCCGCGGCCCCCGAATCCATCGCCGCCTGCGCCAAGCATTTCGCCGGGTACGGCGACACCCTCGGCGGGCGCGACGCCTCCGAGGCCGACCACAGCCGCCGGAAAATGCGGCGCTGCTTCCTCCCGCCGTTCGAGGCGGCGGTGAAGGCCGGAGTGGCGACCGTCATGACCGGCTACGAGTGCATCGACGGCGAGCCGTGCACCTCCAACCGCTGGCTCATGACCGACGTGCTGAGGGGCGAGTGGGGGTTCGACGGCGTGGTGGTGACGGACTGGGACAACGTGGGCCGCATGGTCAACCAGAAGAAGGTCAGCCCCGACATCGCCGACGCCGCCATCCGCGCCGTGCACGCCGGCAACGACCTCATGATGCAGACGCCGGCCTTCTACGAGCAGGCCGTGGCGGCCGTGAAGGACGGGCGGATTCCCCTGGCCGAGGTGGACCAGGCGGTCCGCCGGATCCTGACCCTGAAATTCCGGCTCGGCCTGTTCGAGAATCCGCGCCTGGCCGACGGGAAGAAGGCGGCCGCGCTGATAGGCGCGAAGGCCCACCGCGAAACGGCGCACCAGGCCGCGCAGGAAGGGGCCGTGCTGCTGAAAAACACCGGGGTCCTGCCGTTGAAAAAGGGACGCATCAAGCGGATCGCGGTGATCGGGCCCAATGCCGACAACGACCTCGAGCAGCTTGGCGACTGGTCCCTCGGCGCGGGGCAAGGGCAGGGGATCATGCAGAAGCATCCCCGGCACAGCACGGTGACCGTGCTGGACGGCCTCGAACGCCGGTTCATCGGCGCCGCGGTTGACTATGCCGAGGGCTGCACCATGACGGGCGACGGCGCGCCGCACAAGATCGCCCGCGCCGTGCGTCTGGCCGGCCAGGCGGACGTGGCGGTGCTGGTCCTGGGCGACCAGCTGCCTTACTCCGGGGAATCCCGCAGCACCGCGACCCTGGAACTGCCGGGCGCGCAGAAGGCCTTGCTGGATGCGGTCGCCGCCACGGGAACGCCCCTGGTGGTCGTGTTCCTGGCCTCCAAGCCGCTCGCGATTCCGGAGGTGGCGGCGACGGCCGATGCCATCCTCTGCGTTTTCAATCCCGGCATGGAGGGCGGGACGGCCGTGGCCGACATCCTGTGCGGCGAGTTCAACCCCTGCGGCAAGCTGACCATCGGCTTCCCCTGGCACGTGGGACAGCAGCCCGTCCTGTACCAGCAGATGCCGGGCGCCCACCAGGGCGGCTATCCCGACCTGCCGGAAGGCTCCGGCTTCGAGGCGCTGTTCCCATTCGGCTTCGGGCTCTCCTACACGACCTTCGCCCTCCGCCGCCCCCGACTGAAAAGCGACACGATCGGGCTCGGCGATTCCGTCGTGGCCGAGGTTCAGGTGCAGAACACCGGCGAACGGACGGGAACCGAGGTCGTCCAGTGCTACCTGCACGACAAGGTGACCTCGGTCACCTGGCCAATCAAATCGCTGGTGGATTTCAAGCGGGTGACGTTGAAGCCGGCCGAAAAGAAAACGGTCCGCTTCGAGATTCCGTATGACGCCCTGGCCATCATCGACGGGGCGTGCAAGCGCGTGGTCGAGCCCGGCGCGTTCGAACTCCTGATCGGGACGAGCTCGCGCGATCGCGACCTGAAGCCGCTTGCCTTCACGGTGACGGGGAGCAAGTAGACTTTCACGAAACGATCATCCGGAGGGCGGAGCCGGAGTAGCAGACGAAGCGTCGCTACCCGGCAAGCTCTGCGACGCCTAATGCGCCTGTCTGGCGCATGAGGGCTCGCGGAGCTCGCCCCTCCGGTTGGCTGTTGCGTGAAAGTCATCCGGAGGGCGGAGCTCTGCGACGCCTCAGGCGCATGTCTGGCGCATGAGGGCTCGCGGAGCTCGC
>JBIIYJ010000278.1:0-7057 GCA_044346855.1 Kiritimatiellia bacterium | reverse complement strand
GCCGGGTTTCCCTGCACCGACACCTCGACATCGCCCTCCTTGAAATAGACGTGCGTCAGCGACCGCCCGGCCGCCGTCAGGCCGTCCCCCAAGGTCCAGGCGCAGGCCTGGCGGGGGGAGGCGCCGCCCGCCTCCAGGCGGACCAGGAAGAGCGACACCCCGCCCGCGCCAAGCGCGTCGTCCAGCCCCCACTCGACGGTGGGAACCGGATTCCCGTCCTGGCTCTCGATGGCGGCAACCGTGGCCAGCCCGGACTTCCGGAACGCGGCGGTCGGGACGAACCGCCACTCTTTCGACCCCGGCGGGAGCCAGAGGAAGGCGCAGAGCCCCTGGGCGCCGGGCGTGTGGCCCACCACCTGGTGAATCTCGAACGGATGCAAGCCCGCCTCCAGCTCGATGTCGGCCCCGACCGAATACAGCGGGATCTTGCCCCGCGCCGGGACATTGGACCCGATCCTGGAGTGGACCTTGAAGCCGTTGATGAACAGGAACGCGGCATCGTCGCCGTTGACAAAAAACCGGTACACGCCGGGATTCGTGACGACGAGCGTGCCGCGGTAGGAGACGGCGAAATCGCGGGGATCGTCCGGCCGGAAGGGATTGCCGTTCTGGGCGACCTCGGTCACGATCGCGTTGCCGAGCACGTTCGCGCTCGTCTCCAGGCCCTTGACCACCACGGCCCAGTCGCTCAGCTCGTCCAGGCGCTCCCCGCGCCACTCGCGGAATTCGGCGGTAAGCCCCTCGCGGTGCACGGCGGGGTCGGCCTCCTCGCCCAGCCGGCGGTGGGCTTCCGCCAGCCGTTCGGCCTTCGCCACGGCGGCCGCGGAGGCGGTCCGCGCCGCTTCCGCCGCGCGCTGAAGGGCCGGCAGCCCGGGTTCAAGCCCGGCGGCCTCGGCCTCGGCCTTCGCCTTCAGCGCCCGCGCGGCCTGGAGCGCCTGTCCGGCCTGGTCCAGCGCGTTCCGGGCCGCCGCTTGCGCGGCCCGGTTATCGGCCGCCGCCTTGACGGCCGTATCCAGCTCCGTCTGCGCCCGGGCCGCCTCCACCCGGACCGGAAGAGCCGCCTGCTCCGCCGCCTCGAGGGCCGCCTGCGCCCGGGCAACCGCCTGCTCCGCCGCCAGCCGGGCGCCCTCGGCCTCGCCCGCCTTCTGCATGCTCTGACCCGCGTCCATGGCCGTCTGGGCCGCCGAGGCCAGTTTTCCGGCCGTCTCCGCGGCCGCGGCCGCCGCCCGCTTCGCCGCCTCGAGCGCCTTCGTTGCTTCGGCCACGGCGGCCTGTTTCGCTCCGGCCGCAACCTTCGCGGCCGCCAGGCCGGCCTCCGCCCGCGCCACCGCCGAGGTCAGCCCCGACTCCGCCTCCTCCGCCCTGGCGATCGCCGTGCGCCGGTCGGGCACAAGCGTTTCCCAGCTGGCCGCTTCCTTCGCCGCGCCCGCCGCCGTGGCCCGCTCCCGATTCAACCGGTCCGTCAATTCCCGCACCTTTTCCGCCGCTTCGGCCGACGCCTTCTGCGTCGTCATCTTCTCCAGCAGGGCGCCGTCCCGGGCCTTCACGGCCGACTCCAGGGCCGCCTTGAGGGCGGGATCCACCTGGGGCCGCGGCGCGGGGTTGACCGCCGACACCCAGTACCACCGGTCCATCCCGCGGCGGACGAACTGGACCACCGTCTGCCCCCTCGGATCGTGGGACAGGACCTGCGACGGCAGCACCGCGCCCGAGGCGGTCTGCACCAGCAGGTCGGAAGCGTCCGGCTTCAGCCAGCCACCCGTGGGAAGGCTGGCGATCACGGTGCGGGAGGTCTCGGTGAGCGGGTCCCCGGCCAGCCGCAGCAAGTACCGGATCCTGTAGCCCGCCGCCCACGGCGGCGTAACGGCCGGCAGGATGGCGGCCGCCTCGCGGTCCACCACATAGCGCTGATCCGCCTGCTGGAGGTCCGCCAGCGGCAGGCGCTTCTCCTTGCCGTTCTCCTCCACGATGACCACCTGGCCGTCCCCCTGCCCGCGGTAGTCCCCCCACGCCGTCGTCATGTCGCGCAGCATCCACGGCCGGGGCTCCGCGGAGACCGCGAGCCCCCCCAGTACCGCGAGCAGGATCATCAGGAGGCGGCTATTCCGGTTCATAGGTGATCTTCAGTTTCCATTGCGTGATGCCCTGCCACAGCGGGGAGGCCAGCAACAGGGCGGCGCCCGGATCCTCCACCGTGAACAGCCAGCCCCAGGCCGGGGCCAGGCCCGAATACCAGAGCTCCACATCCTCGGTCACATTCACCAGACAGTCCCCCCACCGGGGAACCGCCGTCACCGCGCTGGGCCGCAGGGCCCGGTCCACGCCGGGCGCGCGCCCACCCGCCTTGGCCCATTCGTTCGTTTTGGGCCGGGTGGTTCGGTATTGCCAGCTGACCCCGCGACCCCATTCCGCCGATACGCGCCAGAGATAAAACCGCAGGTCCGCCCCCCACCCGTTGCCGACCGGAACGATCAGCTCGGCGCGCGAGATCCGCTGACCCTTCGGAATCGACGACAGGTCGAAGCGAAGCAGGAACGCGGTGCGGGAGTCGATCATCAGGTTGCCCGTGTCGAATACGCCGGGCTTCGACGAATGGGCCGCCCAGCCGAGGCGGGGCGCATCCTCGTTGATCGCGGCGGCCCGGTCGATGGCGGTTCCTTCCAGGATGACCGTCCGCGCCCCGGCGGAGCCGGCGGCCAGCAGAAGCAAACAGAACCAGAGCAACTTCATGGCAGCGCCTCCACGGCAACGTAGAGGCGGTTCCAGGCCGCCGAGGCGGCCATGGCGCGCACGGCGGGATTGGTCACCGCGACAACGGCGTCGTTGCCGGTGAAGCCTCCCGTCGCGGGATCGATCCCGAACAGATGCACGGCGTTGATCCCGCCCACGGCCACGGCTGCCGGAGGGGCCGGCAGGACCACGGGCGCTCCCGAGAAGGCGGCGTTTGGAACGGTTCTGGAGACCGGCAGCAGGGTTGGATAACCATCGGCCGCCGCGATCATCCCCAGGTAGTTGCCGGACGCCATGTAGAAGGCCGGCACGAACGGATGACAACCCGCCAGCAGCGGCTTGTCGGGCCACCCGAACAGCAGGACCCGGCTGACGGCGCCCAGCCGGTTGCCGGTATCCCACACCATGAGCCCGCACGGGACGCCCAGGCAGGCCACCCGTTCATTGAAGCAGGCGAGGCTCCGGCCGGCGGGAAGCGCGGTGAAGTCCGCCAGCTCCGCGCTGATCAGCTTGACGCCGGTTCCAGCCTCAACCAGGGGATAGCCGTTGGTGGTGATGGGCAGATAGCCGATGCCGCCCCTTTCCTTGTCGGACCGGATGTTGGGCACGAACAGCCGGCGGCCGGCCGGATCCAGGGCAAGCGAGCCGGCCTCGAATCCATAGGCGAAATCGGGGCCGCGGGCGAAGGCGCCGGCCGGAACCAGAGTCCGGTTACTGACGGCGTAAACGGCCAGATGATCGAAATCCCGGAACACGGGATTGTCGGGCCGCTTCCCGGGCGGAAACGGATAGGCGACCTCGCGCCAGACGTAGAGCAGCGGGAGGACGGGATGGAACGCCAGCCCCTGCGCGGAAACCGTGAAGGCCTTCAGCGACTCGGGCTTCTCCAGCGTCACCCGCGAGGCGCTCCCCGGCTCGATGTCGCCGGCGGGGCCCAGCGGCAGCGCGGTCAGCTGGAAATCCGTGGGCCCGCGGTGGGCGACCACGGCCAGGCGCAGCGTTTCGCTGACGGCCAGGCACGTCGCGCCCGGGAGGGCCACCTGCGCCACCCGCCCGGTCGTGCAGGGCGGCAGCGGCACGCCCTCCCCGGCCGCCAAAATCCCCGGCAGCCACGCCGCCGTCAGGATGGATTTCCAAAGGGTCATGCTGTTCCTTTTACGGGGACAACGATTCATAGTAGCGCTTCACCGCCTCCTCGTAGCCGGGCGGCGCGGGCCAGGCCGGCTCGTCGAGGATGCCGTTCTTGAGCGCCTGCTCGCGCAGCAGGCTGGGCTGGAAATCGGAGGCGGGCCGGTTGAACACCACCACCGCCCCCTTCAGCTTCTCCAGCGTCTCCAGCTGGCTTTTGAAGGCCTCCGGGTCATCGGGCGCCTCGCGCAGCCGGTCAAGGTTGGACGTGAGCCGGTCGAGGATCTCGTCGAACTGCTCGGTCGGCAGGTAGAGCTTGTCCAGGTCCTTCTTCAGCGTCTTGATCCGCTCGATGACCTGCTCCTGCGTGCTCTCCAGGTCCCGCAGCAGCTCCCCGATCCTCGGATTGAGCGGCTTCCCCTGGTGCTCCACCAGCTTCACCTCGTTGCGCGGGGCCTTGAGGCGGTCCGCGTACTCATCCTTCCATTCCCCCGAGTCCTTGGGGCTGAAGGAGGGCGTTTCGGCCGACTGGACCTCCTTGCCGCCCACCCCCGTGGAGGAGTCCTTCTGCGGATCGTCCGACGCCGTCTCGCGCAGCACGCCGGCCTGGTCGGGCGCCTCGTCCTGCCCCTCCTGCGCCTGGTCCCGCCCGCGCCGGTCGATCGATTCGCTGCCCAGCGCCATGCCGTGCGAGCGGGCGCCCTGGCGGCCGATCCGCGAGGCCCCGCCGAAGTCGTGGGTCGGCGGCTTCATGTTGCCCGTGGCCGCCGCCCCGGAAACGGAGTTCAGGTCACCGGCCTGCTTGCCCACATCGCCCTGCTCGATGCCCTGCCCGCCGGCGTTGAGGTTGTAAGTCTCGTACTGGTCGCGCAGGTCGTCGGCCTCCTCGAGCAGGTCGCCGGCCAGGTCCTCGTAGGTGTCGGAGACGAGCTGCGCGAGGTTCTTGTTGCCCGCCAGGTCGGAGGACTGGGGAAACGACTTCTGCCCCCCCGGTTGCTTGGCCAGCGTCATGATGGAGAAGTCGGGGTTGTCGGCGGGCTTCCCCTTCAGCATGCCCATCATGGCCTCGGTCCAGGTGTAGTCGCCCATCTGCTTGTCGTCCTGGTTGAGCGTGAACCGCTTCTTCAGCTCGTCGGCCAGCTTCTGCATCTTCAAAATCTCGCCCAGCACGACCTGGTTCGGGTCCAGCTCCACCAGCTTCTCGCCGCTGCCGGCGCGCAGCGCCTCGACCGCCTTCTGCGACTCCGGGCTCTTGCCGGCCTGCTCGCGCAGCGACTCCAGCGCGAGGCGGGCCGCCTCGGCCTGCAGCCGGATCAGCTCGGCGCAGATGGCCTCGAGGCACCCGGCCGCCGCGGCCTGCCGCTCCGCCGCCGGGCCCCACTGTCCCTCTTTAAGGTACGAAGCGGAGGCGGCCATGGCCGGGCGGACGCCGTTGGTCTCGAACGCCCGCGCGGCGCCGGCGAAGGCGGAGGCCAGGAAGGGCCCCACCTCCTCCTCGAGGGTTCCCAGCCCGGCGAAGGCCCGGCCGGCGAGGCCGGCCAGGACGGCGAGCCGCTCCTGCCGGCGGGCCGTGCCGGAGCGCAGGCGCGGATCGGCCGCCTCCGCCCCCAGCCCGCCGTAGACGCCCGACTCCGCCGCCATCCGCGCCTGGCGCTCCGCCAGCATGCGGGTGAAGGGGATCATGTGATTCAGCTCCCAGTCCTTCCGGAACGCCTCGAACTGGCCGGTGATCTCGCGGAGGCTGCGCAGCATCCGCTCCTGGGTCAGCCGCGCGTCCGCGATGGCCGCCCGCTTCTCCTGAGGCCGGGGCCTGCTGTCCACGCTCTCGAAAATCCGGATGCAGCGGACCATCTCGGTGTCCGCCAGCATGGCCGCCGAGACGCGCAGCGCGCCCGCCTCCTCGGGCATGGCCCGGGCCAGCGCCGCGGCCTGCTCCCGCAGCGCCGCCTGCCCCGCCGCCTCGGCCTTCATCCCGTCGGACAGCGCCTTGAGGCTGGCCTGGTCGTCCCACCGCTCGCCCGACCCCGGCTCCAGCCGCCGATGCCAGGCCGTGCTCGCCGCAATCCGCGCCTCCTGGGCCGCGGCCAGGGCGACCAGCCCCTGCTCGCTGTTCAAAATCGACTCGTACAGCACCTGCAGGGCCGTGCCGGACCCGCCGACCAGGAACGGAATGATATCGCCCGTCGTCCAGCCGTCCCCCTTTCCGGGATCCGCGTCGCGCCCCCGGGCCGCCAGTTCGACCCGCTCCCCTTCGGCCGCGTTCATCAGGGCGACCGGCAGCACCGCGCTCGTGGCGAACGCCGCCGCCCCGCCCTCGGGCGCCCACTGGCGGACCGTCTCCCACGGCCGCTCCGGCTGCCTCGGATCGGCCTGCTTCACGCGGTAGGCGATTGCCGCCTCCGCCAGCCCGAAGTCGTCCCGCGCCGCCAGCGTCAAGGGCAGCACGGCGTCGGGCGCCGCCTCCGAACCGGCTTCCAGCCCCGCCAGCTGCAGCTCAGGCGCGCGATCCTCCAGCACCTTGATGCCGTACCGCCGCCCCTCCAGCGGCGCCCGGCCCGTCTCGCGCGTCACCAGCCTGTAACCCGCCAGATCGCGCAGCTCCAGCGAGGCAGTCCACGCGCCGCCCGACCGCGCCAGGGGCCGCTCCCCGGCCGCGCCCCCCGGACCCGAAGACGGCCGCTCCAGCCGCAGGCTCGCCGACTCCGCCTCGCTGCTCAGGGTGAACGCCAGCGCCACGTCCGTTCCCGCCACCGCTTCCAGGTCGCCCCCGGTTCCTTCCACCGTCTGCGGGGGAAGCCGCGTGTAAGCGGGGAATCGGTACTCGGCCCGGAGCATCCGCAGCTCGGCGGGAACCGGAACCCGGATCGTGTAGTAGCCGGTCACGAAATCGCCGCCCCGCACCGCGTACGTTAGCGTGCGGGTGACCGACCGGAACACCACGTCCACCGCATTGGTGCCGCGCGGCACGGGGGTCTCGGCCGTGCTGCGATCGCCCCCCGCGTTGCGGATGACGGCCAGGGAGGCCGGCACGCGGCCGCGGATGGTCACCTGGATCGTCACGTCGCTGCCCGGAAGGGCCTCGACGTCGCCGGGCTCCACCTCGAGCACGGTCCGGTACAGCGGCGCCACCTTGGCGAAGGGCATGAAGATGCGGGTCGCGGCGTTGCCGAAGCGCTCGGGCTGGACGAGCCGGAAGACC
>JBIIYJ010000277.1:0-7096 GCA_044346855.1 Kiritimatiellia bacterium | reverse complement strand
GCGGCTACCGGAACAGGGAGAGGCTCAAGACGGACATCCTCTTCCACTTCGGCGGCCTCGACCTCAACCCGCTTCCCGCTCAATGAAAAATCCCCCCACAAACCCGGAAGCGCCGTTTTTTGAGTTACCCTCCAGATGCGATTCTGGTATATTCCTCGCAGATCATTAACGGGGTTAAAAAGAACGACATGGTGAATCGATCACTCATTCGGAAATATGCCAGGACGGTGGGCCGGGAGTTCCGGCCGCAGCGCGTGGTCCTTTTCGGATCATACGCCCGCGGCAAAGCCACGGAAGACAGCGATGTGGATATTCTGATTATCATGGATCATGACAAGCCCCGGAACGTGGACCAGGCTATCGCCATTCGCCTCAAAGCCGATACTCCCTTTCCCATGGATCTGCTGGTCAAGCGGCCGGCAGAAGTGGCCGAACGCCTGGCCATGAACGATACCTTCATTCGGAGCATTCTTGAAGAGGGCGAGGTGCTCTATGAGTAAACCTGTTGATGAATGGGTTGAAAAGGCAGAGGAAGATTTTCATGTAGCGCTGTCTCTAAGACGAGCCCGGCGTTATTCCACCCATAATTCCGTATGTTTTCATGCTCAACAGTGCATTGAGAAATACTTGAAAGCCATATTGGAGAAACGAGGGTTCATCGTCCACAAGATTCATGCCCTGCCCGTTTTGCTGGACCAATGCGCCGACGCTTATCCTGATCTTGTTTCTCTCCGGCAAAACATGGTGCGGTTATCCGTCTATGCAGTCGAGTTTCGTTACCCTGGAGAATCGGCAACGGCCGAGGACGCCAAGAGCGCCATTGCCATTATGAAACAATCACGGTTGCATTTGCGAACGATCTTAGGGTTGCCATAGAACGCAAGTTCATCATGGGTTTCTATCTCAAAGATTTGACAACCGACACGTTGGCTGAAAGCAAGCCTGGGCGCCGGTCCCGTTTGGGAGCCAAAACCCCCATAGGGGCCCCATTTTCGCGTACAATACTTTCCACGAAGTATTGGGATGCGGATACCAAGCTAGCCTACTATGGGTATCGTTACTACAGTCCTGGGATTGGGAGGTGGGCGAGCAGGGATCCGATGGAGGAAAGTGGGGCCAGGAATCTGTATTTTTTTTCATCAATGATGCGATCGGAAGACTCGACTACCTCGGCCTGAGTGAGTTCACTAAAGAGGAACTCGATACGTTGAAGGCGGGCATCGAGTCTTTGCTTGCCCTCTATGGCAGCCGGGTCTTATTCGGAGAAAAGCCGGCGGCGATTGCCGTTAACCTTGCACTTTCCGGTGTAGCTCCTTCGCTTCTCAAGGATCGTCCCATTAGTCTGGAATACTTCCTTCATTTTTTGTCAGCTCAAGGGACACCGAAAAGTCTTGATCCCATTACATATTTTGGAGACGAGAAGATAAAAGAGCTTCTGATTCGCGAGTACCAAATTAAAGCTAAGACTGCGATCGTGTTGTATAATGAACTCGGCCGTCTTGTCGACAACGTGTCCGGTGAAATTAACGGCGACCAAACCTATCCGAAGTGCCTTGATTTGCTGACAGCCGTTGGTCGAGCAAGCATCCAGTATAAGATCAAGACAGATTGCGTGAAGACTCAGCAGGGGATGAGGGTTGGTGTCGTCGGGGTTGTTTGGATTGATGACACATACAAATTCATTAAAGATTTCTTCGCTCTCGACGAGAGTCTGCCGAAGATACCCACGAAAGAAATCCTAGGCTTTCTTGTTCAACAGAAACAAGCGTCAGAGTTTCAGGTTCAATCCAAGGTCTATGCAGAGAGTGCTGGTGCCAACGAAGCCGAGGTCAAGCAGAACTTCCAATTGTACAACGACAAACCCAACGACAACTATCCCGACTACACCTTTCAAAAATGAAAACACCTGTTTCCATCATACTGCCGTTCTTGTGCATCGCTATTGCAGCGAACGCACAAAAGGTTCCCTCCGCACACGGAACTTCCCAGCCATTGCATCAGCTTATTGCGGAGTCTGAGTTGATCCTGCGGGGAACACTTACGCGCCAACCCTTCGGTGAAGGAAATGCTGACGGGCAATCAGTGTTCTTCGTCTATGTGTCACCTGAGAAGGTGCTCAAAGACAGCCGCGCAGAGAAACACCTTTCCGGGGAGGAGCAAATCCTGTGCTATACATCGATGGTGATCACTAACCAATCGTCCAGGTTATTCCCAAACAAAGGTGATCGTTGCGTGTTTTTCGTAAAGGCCCAGGATGTTCACTTGGCAAACGTTGATCCGTGGTTCATGTGGCTACCATACCGTCCAGAATTGGAGGCGGCAATCGCCGATGAAGTATCTAGAGCGATCGACAATAGTCCTACACCCGAGAAGGCAATTACTATCGAGAGGCCGAAGCCCTCCTCTGCCAAACTGCCGCTTAGGTGAGAGAGTGTGTTGCGATCCGAATTGGCATCATACTCCCCCCCTTCGCTGACATGATAGCTGTCTTTTATTCTGTTGTTTTACGATGGAAAATGGTAAAGATTGCTTCAGTTGGTAAAGGACGGCGTGAGGTAAATCATGACACGACATGGAATCCAGATCCCGACGGAACAGCTTGAGCTGTTCTGTCGCTCGAACCGAATTCGTCGGCTGGCGCTGTTCGGATCCATCCTTCGTGATGACTTCGGCCCCGAAAGCGACATCGACGTGTTGGTCGAGTTCCAGGACGGGGTCCATGTTGGCCTTGCCTTCATCCGAATGCAGGACGAATTGTCGAGAATTCTTGGCCGCAAGGTGGACCTGAATACGCCTGGCAGCATAAGCAAATATTTCCGGGACGATGTTCTGCACGAAGCGGAGACCCTGTATGTCGCGGCATGATGCTTCCGTTGCCCTGCGGCAGATGTATGATCACATTGCGGAAGCCATTGCGCTTGCAGAAACCCGGACACGCGCCGATTTTGATTCCGATCGTGTTTTCCTTATTGCCAGAGAACAAGAGAGAGAGTTCAAGGGACAACCCTCAACAATAGCAATCGTACCTTCGCTGCATCAACATGGGCTTTTACATTTCGCGATCCCACCCAAAGGGAACCACTCGCGGATGTTGGAACCGTGTCTTCCGTTCGCCGTGTTCCACCGTGTTATTCTTTTCTTAAAACATTCCCGTGACTGGGCCTGGCGCCTGCGATCCGGAACCAGGCGGGCGCGGGCGATTCCCAGGTCATGAGCTTGCCCGTGGCGGGGTGCGCGCACGCGAGCGAGACCCCGTGCAGAGCCAGCCGGCGGAAGGGGCTTTTCCGGCGGCCGTAGACGGGGTCGCCCAGGATCGGATGGCCCTGCTCGGCCAGGTGGACCCGGATCTGGTGCTTGCGCCCCGTCTCCAGCCGCGCCTCGACCAGCGTGCGGTCCGGGCCGCGCTCCAGCACCCGGATGTGCGTCACCGCCCGTTTCCCAAGCGCGGGGTTGGAGGTGGAGCCGCACCGGTTGAAGCCGAATTCCGCGAGAAGCGAGGTGACGGTGAAGCTGTCCCGTTCGATCCTGCCTTCCGTGACGGCCCAGTAGACGCGGCCGGCCTCGTGTTCCTTGAACTGATCCTGCAGCTGCCGCTTGGCCGCCTCGTGCTTGGCGAAGACGACCGGACCCGAGGCTTCCCGGTCGAGCCGGTGGACGACGAACGGGCGGCCCGGGGGGCGCCGGTGTCTCAAATAATCGAACAGGACGGCGTAGAGGGTCCGGCGCTTTTCCGTTTCCGTCGCCACGGTCAGAAGCCCGGCCGGTTTGTCCGCCACCAGCAGATCACGGTCCTCGTATAGAAGCCGCACGCCCTCGGGCAGCCGCGGGTTCACGACGCGCTCCCGGCGGCCGTTTCCCCGGCCAGCCGGCCGCTGGAGAAAGCCCATTGCAGGTTGTAGCCGCCGCAGGGCCCGTCCAGGTCCAGCACCTCGCCGGCCCAGAACAGGCCTTTCGCCAGCCGGCTTTCGAGGGTTTTCGGGTTCACCTCGCGAAGGGTGACGCCGCCCCGCGTGACCATGGCGCGGGAGAAGCCGGGCGGGTCGGGAATCGTTACCGGCATGCCCGCCAGCCAGTCGGCCAGCCGGTCGCGGGCCTCCGCCGTCAACCCCGAGGCGCGCGCCTCCGGCTCGATGGCGCAGCAGGTGCACGCCGCCTGGGCCAGCGAGTGGGGAAGGCTTTCGTCGAGGCAGTTGCGGAGGCTCTTGCGCCCGCGGTCGGCGCGCCAGGCTTCGAACCGGGCTTTCCAGTCCGCCGCCGCCATGTCCGGCAGCGCCCGGAGGCGGAGCGGGACGGGAGCGCCGTCCCGGAGCAGGACGGCGACCGCGCCGGAGAGATCCAGGATCACGGGGCCGGACAGGCCGGCATGCGTGAAGAGGAGCGTGCCGCGCCAGACTGTTTTGCGGCGGGCGGGAAGGTCGATCCAGGCCTCCGTGTCGGGCAGGGTCACCCCCGCGCAGGCGGTCGGCCAGGGTTCCGCGGAGGTCAGCCCCGTGAGCGCCGGGGCGGGTTCCTGGATGGTATGGCCGGCCTGTCGGGCCAGTTCGTAGCCGCGGGAGCAGCCCCCCAGCGAGGGCCAGGCGGCGCCCCCGGCGGCCACGATGACGGCATCGGCCGGCAAGACCGACCCGTTGAGGCGCACGCCCCGGACCTGGCCGGATCCGATTTCGAGCGACTCCGCCTCGGCGTTCAGTCGCAGTTCGACCCCGCGCGCCTGCAGGCGGTTGAGCAGGGCGTGGGTAACATCGAGCGCGCGCTGGGAGGCGGGAAAGTAGTGGAAGCCGTCGGTGGTCTCGCAGGGGACGCCGGCGTCGCGCATCCAGGCCAGGAGTTGGTCGCGGCCGAAGCGGGCCAGGGCGGGGCCCATGAAGCGGCCCTGGGGGCCGAACCGGAGCATGAAGGTCTCGGGGTCGAGTGCGTTGGTCAGGTTGCAGCGGCCGCCCCCCGTGGCGGCCAGCTTGCGACCGGCCAGGGGCTGCCGCTCAACGAGGATCACGCGGGCGCCCGATTCGGCCGCGGCCAGGGCGGCCATCAGGCCCGCCGGTCCGCCTCCGATCACGACAACCCGCCGCCCGCTCTGGGGGATAACGCTTTTCATTTTCCCTTTTTCCCGAGTGTAGGGCAGGGGGCGGACTGGTACAAACCAATTTGACGGGCCGGGCCCGGGGGCCGTTGCCGTCCGGGCTGTCGTTCGGACTTGGCTAGACGGGGCTTTCATGATAAAGTTCGTCAAATGAAGTGGCATGCCCTCCTATTTTCAGGCCTTGCGGGGTTGTTTTCCGCCGTGTTCGACGCCGGCGGACAGGAGGCCGATTTTTCCCGTTACAGCCTGATCCTGGACCGCAAGCCCTTCGGCGTCCCGCCGGCGGTCGAGGAGGCCGGGGAAGGCCCCGTTGTCCCGCCGGATTCCTTCGCCACGTTTGTCCGACTGACCGCGCTGATGCAGGAGGAGGGGGGGCGGGTCCGGGTGGGGTTTGTGGACAAGAAGCAGAAGGACAAGTCCTACATGCTCGCCGTGGGCGAGAAGTCGGACGATTACGAGGTGCTGGAAGCGGATGTGGCGGCCGAAGTGGCGAAGATTCGCAAGGGCACCGAGGAGCAGTGGCTTTCAATGAAGGCGGCCGGGGCGGTGACGCCGCCGCCGAACCGCTCGGCGGCCAAGCCCGGTGTGATCCGGGCGGCGCCCGTTTCGGTCCAGGCAGCCCCCGTGCCCTTGAGCGCGGGCACCAACACGGCCCGGCGCCAGTCGCGCTACGCCGCCATCCGCCGGGCGGAAATCGAGCGGGAGAAAATGGCCGAGGAGGCCCGCCGACTGGGCGCGTTCCGCCAGCCGCCGGACGAGGGTGACGACGATGACGATGACGACGACGACGAGGTGATTATCCCGTCCGCAACGCCCCCGGAAGTGGACGAGGACGAGGATGACGACGAGGATGACGGCGGCGAAGTAATTATTCCCATCATCCAGGTGGAAGATGAGGATGATGAGGAAGACGAGGACGATGAAGAGGAGATCATCCGCGAGGCGGAGATCCAGCAGCATCTCCAGTCGTACCAGAAAGAGCTGATCAAGCAGGGGCTGCCCCCGCTGCCGATTCCCCTGTCGGCCCAGACCGACGCCGAACTGGTCAAGGAGGGCGTGCTGCCGCCGGCGGTCCCCGATGACGACGACGATGATGAATAAGCCCGTGAGCGAAGCGGATGGAGCCGTGGTCCTGCTGTCGGGCGGCTTGGATTCAAGCGTGCTGCTGCACGAGGTGCGGCGGCGGATCGGGGCGGCCCCTCTGGTCGCCCTTTCCTTTTATTACGGGCAGAAGCACGCGCGGGAGCTGGAGATGGCGGCGGCCCAGGCAAGGCTTGCGGGCGCGGCGCACCGGCTGGCGGACATGTCGTTTTTCCGGGATCTGACCCTCGGGGGCTCCGCGCTGACGGACGCGGCCATTGCCGTTCCCGATCTGGCGGAGTTGACGGAGGAGCAGCGGAAGCAGCCGCCCACGTATGTGCCCAACCGGAACATGGTGCTGCTGGCCCTGGCGGCGGCGCTGGCGGAGTCGGCCGGCTGCCGGGATGTCTATTACGGGGCGCAGAAACAGGACCGGTACGGGTACTGGGACTGCACGCCCGATTTCATCGAGCGGGTGAACGACCTGCTGGCGTTGAACCGGGTGAAGGCCGTGCGGGTGCGGGCGCCGTTTGCCGCGATGTCCAAGGCGGAGGTGGTGCGGCTGGGCGTGGAGTTGAAGGTCGATTTTTCGCTCACGTGGTCGTGCTACCGCGGCGTGGCGCCGGCGTGCGGGACCTGTCCCACCTGCGTGGAGCGGGCGGAGGCCTTCCGGCTGGCCGGGCTGGCCGACCCCGCCGCGTGACGCCCCGGGCTTTGTTGGCAAGGATCGAGGGGGCGGCGGAACTCGGGCGGAAGCTCGCCGAAGCCCTGGGCCGGTAAGCCGGCAGCGAAAGGAACGGGGGGATGATGAGCACGCGCATTTACCGCATTCTGGCGGTCCTCGGGTTGGCGGCCCTGGCGGCGGGTTGCGGGCGGGGCAACGGGCTTCCGGCGGCGCTGAGAGGCCATCTGGCGGAGCACGGGATCGTGTTGCCG
>JBIIYJ010000276.1:0-7107 GCA_044346855.1 Kiritimatiellia bacterium | reverse complement strand
GCTTCCTGCCACCGAGTAAGCCACAGTCAGGGCAGCGTTAGTGGCGGTCAGAGGCCGGTACACCGTAAACTGAGCGCTCCCGGGCCCGATTTCCGACACCGATGCCACGGTCGCCGTGACCGTGATCTCACCCGTGATGAACGTTCCCCCTGTGGACCAGGCGGTCAGCCCGCTCGACGTGTTGGTGCCGTAGAACCGGTAATAATAACTCGACGCGCCGGTCAGGCCCGAGAGGCTCACGCCCGAGATCACGCCGGGGCTCACATTGGCGCCTATGAAATTGGTGGCGCCCCATGCCGTGGGCGAATTGGTCCCTTTGTCCGCCGTGTCCCAGAACAGGTAGGCGTCCGCGAGGGAACCCGCCAGTGTCGCATATCCCAAGGCGGTGGAGGCGGTGACATTCGACACTCCAGGGGAGAGCCAAGCAGGCGGATTGACATCGCCCGCGCCGAAGATTCTCAGCCGGAGCGCCTTGACAGGCCCATCGGTCACAATCCCGAAATTGTAATCGACGCCCACCGTCATGCCTTGGGCGTTCATCAGGGCGGCCATGTTGTCCGTGGCCGTGTAGTCGATGCTGTCGGCCCGAATGAAGTCCCAGTTCTTGTCCATGAGCTTGGTGGGCGTGAAGCCGGCCATCAGCGCGAAGTTCACGGCGCCGCCGACCGTGGCCTCACCGCCGCTGCCGATGGCGATCTGATCGTTGGTGGTGGCGCTGAAGTCAAAGTAGATCGTGCCGGCGGCGGTATTGGTCAGGTTGGCGTTGCTGAGCGCCAAATTTCCGAGCGTACCGCGGCTAGCAACCGAGAAAACACCCTGGTTGTAAACAAGCGTGCGCCCCGTGCCCAAGCCAGTGATCGTGCCATCCAAGCGCATGATTCCGAGATTGGTCACAACACCGCTGACCGCACCCGCCCCCATGTTAAGCGTGCTGCCGCTGAGAATAAACGTATTCGTGGCTGTAAGGTAGTTGATGGCGGTGATCAGCAATCCGTTGGTCAGGGTCGCTGTTGACCCGTTGGCGATCTGGACCCAGCCAGGGCTGTTCTTGACGGCGTAATCATTGGCGCCGAGCAGCAGTCGTTTGCCGGTGAACGTTGAATGATCCATGAGGAACTTGCCGCCAAAGTTGTCGGCCGCGAGATTCCAGTTGCCGCCGATCTGCACGCGCGTGGCCGTGCTCGTCCAACTGCTGCTGTTGGTCAAAATCAGGACGGCATTGTAACTATAAGGCCCGCCAATTCTATCATACGTATCGCTTACGCCGGTTTTCAGGAAGGCCTGATCGAACAGCGCCGTTACGGTGCTAACCGCCCCTTTGCCCAGCGTGAAAGGGCCGTCGACGGTGAACCGCCCCTGATTGGTAACGATGAGATTGCCAGCGAGGTTGTAATCGTTACCGGGATTCGCTGGTTCGTAATAGACCGGTGTCACCCTGAACTCCGAACCGAGCCCGCTGACGACGATGGTGCCGAAAATTCCACCAAACCATGGAGTGTAATTCGGGTAGGATCCGCTCATCTTGACAACCACCGGATACCCAAGGGAGTTATCCACCCGGATGGTGGTCTTGTCGTTCTTACCGATGATGGTCGAATTAGCCCCGTTCCCGCTGTTATAAACCGTCATGGCGCCGCCGGCTGCGGAACTGGAGAACGTGAGCACCCCGGGCGCGGCGTTGGTGATCATGACAGTAAAACCATCGTGCACCGTCTTTTTATTCGTCCAGCTATAGCCATTCAGGTCGAAGGTGAGCAGCGGGTTATTGATTATCTGCAACTGCCAGCTCAAGGCGTTCGCGCTAAGTTGCACGGGGGTGGCTGAGTTGACGTTGGTAAACACCACGCATTGTGAACTGGCCGGGGCTATGCCCTCGCTCCAGTTACCGCCGGTGTTGAAATCGCTATTGACGCTGCCGACCCAGTAGTTGGTCGGCGACTGCCCCATGGCGCTGCCGCCCGCCAGCATGGCCGCCGCGATCGCCAGGAATCCGAACTTGTGCAATAGTTTCATCGTCGTTTTCCGTTTTTGACTTAATTCGAAGCCCGCTCGCCATTCGCCCATCAAGCACCGATATTCACCATATCATTCGGAAAGGGGCTGGCGGAGGAATAAACCTTGCCAAAAACTAGCATCCAGTTTCACTGCGCGCCTCGGGACCGGCACCGGGCCGGAATTCAGGGCCTGAATTCGGAAGCGCTATATCGGTTGCCAAAGAGCATGGTTATCGCCTATACTAAGATTTACGGGTATGTCCCATAAACGCCAGAAAACCTCCCCTCTTTCGGCCCACTTTGACTGGAAAATCGAAAAGTGGCCCGAGGGGACGATGTATGTGAACTACCCGAGCCCGCTGGCGCGCCAGCACTGCCTATATGTGCGCAGTATCGGCATGGTGCGGCACGATGTGACGTTCCGTTACGGGCACCGGCACGAGGACGGGTTCCTGCTCCATTTCGTGACGCGCGGCGCGCTGTGGCATCAGGTGCGTGGCCGGTCGCACGTCGCCCACGCGGGCGAGGCCTGCCTGCTCGACATCAGCGACGATGTCCGGTACGGCAACGCCGGCCCGGAGGATGCGGAGTTTATCTGGTTGCTCTTCAACAGCAAGGAGATGTCGCGGCTCTTTATCGAACTGCGGGCCGACCAGGACCCCGTGTTCCAGTCGCTGGACCGGCCACGCGTGACAACGTTGCTCTCCGACCTGATCGCCATCACACGCGACCAACCGCCGGGCGCGGAGTGGAGAGGCGCTGCGGCGCTGACCTTGATGCTGGGCGAACTGTTCGTCGGCCGCGATCCGATCATGAGCTTCGCCTCGATGATCGGCCATGCCAATCCGCCCTCCGATGCGGTCCGAAAAGGCATTGATTGCATTTGCCGTCACTATGACGTGCCGCTGGCGATCAAGGCGATTGCCGAGGTCAGCGGTCAGAGCGCGTCGTACTTCTCGCGGCAGTTCCACCGCGAGGTGGGGATGACCCCGCGCGAGTATCTTAACCGGTTCCGGATCGAACAGGCCAAGTTACTGCTGAGCGGCACCGACAAGCCCATCAAGGGGATCGCCCACAGCGTGGGCTTCCCCGACGAGAATCATTTCACCCGCGCGTTCACCCAGGCCACCGGCGTGTCGCCACGCGTGTACCGCCGGTCACAGTCCAAGACCGCACCCGCAGTCGCTGGCGCAAGCACGAGTGCAACCTAAGCGCCTATCTGCCGCACTCCAACAGCACCACATCGTTGATCCCGAGCGGCATGCTGAATTCGGCCAGCCACGGATAACCGTCCCGGGCCAGACGCTCGGATGCCGGCGTCAGCGTGAACCGCAACCGGCCGGCTTCACACGCGCGGACCGACTTGATCTTCTGCTTGACCGGCACACGGACCGTGATTTTGCGGATGGGTTCGTGCGTGAAATTAGCCAGCACCAGCGCCGTGCCTGCTTCAGCATCGTACAGGCCGGCTTCAACCACGGGTTGGTCCAATTCCACCAACCGGGGCACGTTGGCGAGTGCCACGGTGCGATTGATCAACTGCCGTTGCGCCGACGGCCATTTCTCCTTGAGTTCGGCCGGCACAAACTTTGCCTCCTTGATATAGGCCAGCGCCGGGCACGTTGCGAAGTAGATCGCCTGGCCTTTGCCCAGCGTGTTGGTGACCGCGGCAGGTGTTCCGTCCTGAAACCGTCCGAACAAGCCGCCGGTGGTCGGCTGGATCGCCGCCTTCACACCCAGCGCGCCGAAAGCGCCGGCGTTGTCATCCAGCCGGACCTGATCCTGGTAATTCATGCCGTTCAGCTTGCCGCGCACGCGGTATTCGCCCGGCTGCACCGTGGTCCGGATGGCCGGCGCAATGCCGAACGCCTCGGCCAGGCCGGGCGCCGGCTCATTGAACTCATTGCGGCTACCGGCGCCGCACGCGCCGTACAAACGTCCGCCGTTCCTGACCCATGAGACAATGGCCGTGGCCGACTTCTCCGTCAGGCAGGCATCGGTGACATACAACGCATCGTACCCGTTGAGACGCCCGGCCTCGACATCCTGCTCGGTCAGCAGATCCACCAGGTACTGGTCGTGCACCAGCGAGAGGTATGTGCCGCGGCGTTCGAGCATGTGGATGTAGCCGAACGGCTGCCAGAGATCGGACGAGATGCTATACACCAGCGCCACGCGTGTCGGCCGCGTCGTGCCCGGCGCGATGATCCGTTCCGTTGCCGCGAGTTGCCGGGCATAGCGCGCCACGCCATCGTACGCGCCGCGAAGATCGGACCAGTAGTTCTCCGTGCCGGAACAGGTCGGGCCGTAGGTCCAGAAGAACAGATGCTTGGCGCCCTGGGCCAGCGCCGACGTGGCCTTCAACAGGAAGTTGGTCTCGTCGCTCGGCGTGATCCACGCGATGATGGGAAGAGTCCCCTCGCTCCCGCTGCGCATCATGGTGGCTTGAAAACCCATGAGCTGCGGACCTTCCCACGTATAACGCGGGCCATACATATACTGCAGACCCATCCAGTCCTCGATGCCGATCAGGTCCACCGCCTTGTTGCGGGCCAGAGCAAACCAATCCAGCGCCAACGGCCATCCGCCCCAGGCCATATTCGGCTGGTCCATGCCCATCCCAAGGCCGGTGCCACTGAAATACGGATGATCGGCGACCAGCGTGGTGGTGAGGGCGTTGGTAGCCGTGGCCCATCGGTGAAAACTCTCCGTCAGGTCGCGCATGTGCTGCGTCCCCGACGCCTGCCGAAAGCGGGTGGTGTAGTAAAAAATTCGATTGGCGGCTTTGGTGTTCGACTTCTGACGTTCACGCCAATCGTCGGGCGTCTCGATCGGGATCGCCTCACTCAATTGTCCCGCGCCGAGTTCCGCTGGCGCGACGCCTTGTTCGGCCAGCCATTGGTGAAAGTGCGCCCGCGCCACCGCATTTGTGCCAATCTTCGCATGGCACGCCACCTCGTCCGCGAAGCCAAAGACCGCCGGATAGGCCGCAGCCACAGTGTTCGAGGCATACGGGCGAATCTGCCGGTCGAGCTGCGCCCGGGTCTGTTCAGGGCCGAACTCGACCCAGTGATGCCCGGCTGGCTGGCGGAAGGGGAATTTATTAAGCACGGCCGGAGACATGCCGACATGGTTAAACCCCAGCAGCCAGACGGCCTCGACATCATCCGGCGGATAGACTCCCCAGAACTGGGTCTGTAAAATCAGGCGCTCGGGCGTGACGCGCTTGCCGCCTGTGGCCGCGCGCGCCCACGCCCGATGCCGCGCGGCCATCTCCGCCACGGTTTCCAGATCGGCCTTGTCCCGTGCCGGATCCGGCGTCACAATAAAACCGAACGGGGTCTCGCCCGGTTTTTGCTCGAAGCGGCGAACGACCTGCTGTTCGTCCGGCGCCGTGGCCAGCTCCGCCCTCCATTGGCGTGCCGGAGCGTTGGTGCTGGCCTCGAAGGTGGCCCAGAGACACGGGAACTCCGCGATCCCGCCGGCGCGGTCGTTCCGGCCATGCAACTTGGCTCCAGCCGCCTGCTTCAGGTCCAGCCATTCGGTGAATGCGCCGCCCGGCAGTCGTTTGGCTGAGTGGCCCCCCACCCCTGCGGGCAAAGTCGGCAGATTGACCTGCCACGGATCCTCGTGAATCACGAGCCGCAAGTCGACGCGCCATGTCACATTTGTCGGCGCGTCAAGTTGGAACCTGACAAATACGCCGTTCGTGGCGGCGAGGGCCGGGCACGAGCAAACCAGCAAGACAAACACACCCCGCAAACAACATTCTGGCAACTTAAGAATACCGGTCATCGTATCTCCTGCCTTTCCAAGGCGGTCTGTCGTGGTTTCCGGCGGACAGGATAGGCCGCGGTTTCCCTGATCAACTGCCGCGCCTGCGCTTCGCTCTCGCACCCCGTCGTGATGAGCGTGCCCGGGCGGCCGAATTCGGCGAGAAACGGCGCGATCTGCACGGGCGGCACCGCCCAGACATGCGCTCGCTTCCCCGCGGCATACACGGGTTTCCAGACCTTGTCCCACCAGCAGGGATCAGCCGCGTACGGGTTCGGCGTGCCGGGCGTCCACTCAATAGCCGTCAGGCTGCGAACACCGAGCAACAGCGGCAGATGCCGCAAAGCCGCCGGGCCATCCAGGTGATAGACGCTATGATCCACTCGGGCGCACTGGCGCTCGAGCCCCGGCACGACAAACTCGGCAAACATGTCCGGTGAAATCATGGCCGAAAAATCGCATTGCATGACCTGCGTCCGGCCGGGCCCCCAGATCTGGAACACAGGCACGGCATTCCCGCCGTCCTCGTCAACGATGATCTTCCGCAGTTCGTCGTACACACGGTCGTGGATCGCCTCCAGCTGGCGCAAGAGGCGGTGGATCTCCTGCGGGCACTCGATCAGGAACATCAGCAGCGACTGGGTGCCAAAGAGCTGGGCCAGGCAATCCAGCCCTGCGGTCAGGTCAGGCATGGCCACCAGGAACCGTTCCCGGGATGCCGCCTTGTAGTACGCAAGCGCCTGGCGCGTCCACTGCCAGTATTCGTTATCGGCATTGAGCGCCAGTTCCGTCTTGGCGGGATCGTCGAAACACGGCTCGTGCCAGACGGTGTCATTGCCAAAGCCCGGCCTGGCGCCGAGGAAAAGGCTCAGGCTTCCGGGGCCGAGGTTGGCCGTGATATACGGATGATCAATTCCGCCCCAGAACATGCTGGCGAACGACCACTCAGCCCGGGCCAGGTTGCCCTCGTAGTCCAGGCAGGCCTGGCGCGGGTCCTGCGGCCGGGGGGGTGGCGGCGTCACGGCAAGCGGCCGTTCCCGGGGCGCCAGGACCCCCAGCGCCCAGTGCGCGCCGTCTTCGCCCCGCAGCCAGGCCGACTGCCACTGCTTGCACTCGTCCCAATCGTCCTTGAACAGCATGAGAAACCTTCCCCGCTCAGATCACGCCAGCCCGATTTCCGACCTGCCGCTCGTCAATCAGGCCGCGCGCCTGCATCTTCTCCTGATTTCACCGCGTTGCATGACTTGTTCCTCCGTCACGCTTCATCGAAAGCACAGATCGGGCTGCCACTCCGGCTTCATCTGCACGCCGGGCGCCAGCAGCAGCTTGAGCGGACATT
>JBIIYJ010000057.1:0-21610 GCA_044346855.1 Kiritimatiellia bacterium | reverse complement strand
CTGGCGGAAAAGGTCGTCACCGCTAATTTAACCGGAAAATCATCGCAGGCCAAGCCATTCGTGCTTCCGGTCAAATACAACGCCGTAGCCGTAAAGTGCTGGTATCCAGCGCCATCCGCAATCATAAGAATGATGTTTTGCGGCTTTTCGACCTTAAGCTCCGCCCGGCTTTCCGTCAAGGCGGGAACCAGTGCGGCCAATAGGGCTGAGGCGATAATGGCTTTCATTTTCTCAGTATACTCTCCGCCTTCCGGAAGGGCAAGATCAGGGTCAGCCTGATGTTTTGTAGGACAATTAAACGGTAAAAATTGGCTTTTGAAGGAGGGATCTGGCATAATGACATTTCGTTTTTACATCCTGTTGACCTCCAACCCGTGAAACTACGGCCATGTTAGACGAATGCACTCTTTTCACGCAGTCGCAATCGACCAGTCACTGTGGTCCGTGCAGCCTGTCCTATTGCCTGCACGTCCTGGGCATTGATGCGGACCAGCACGAGGTGGCGCGCGCCAGCGGCCTCTCCTACTGGCAGCGCTACAAGCGCGGCCAGGACGAGCGGGACATCCGGCGGGCCGCCTCGTCGTATCGCGTCGAATGCCAGTTCATGCCGGAGCAGCGCAAGCATGCCGGGGATGATTTCGCCGACCGGCTGCGCCAGCACCTGATGAGGGGGATGCCCGCGATCCTCCTGGTCAAGGACTTCGAGCACTGGGTGGCGCTGATCGGCCATATCGGCACCACCGACACCTTCATTGTCAACGACCCGAACCTCCGTCAGCCGCTGTTCAGCCGCTGGTCGGAGAAGGGCCTGCTCATCAACGGCTGGAACGAGGCAGACCGGGACCGGCACGACGAGCCGTCCCAGTACTTCGCCATCCTGTTCAACCGCAAGGACGGCAAGGGGCCGCGCTGGCGCGTCTCGGACGAATTCCTCAAGCTCTGCGAAACCGGCTCCGGCGAGACGGCAGTGGGCATGACGCAGGACCTGCGCGAGATCGCCCGCCGCGCCTGCCACGGCCGCCCGCCCGTGCGCGGCGGGGAGCCGCTGAGCGAGGTGCTGGCCCGGCACGAGGAGGCCATCGTCCGCAGCGCCTATCACTGGGTCGGCGGCCGCCACCGCATTTCGATCAACGACGTGCGCCGCCAGTTCCGGGATTACCGCGTCATCGCCGACGCCGCCGGCCTGCGCATCCGCCGGCGCGCCGACGTCGCCGCCATCGTCGCCCAGCTGACCTCGCTGATGACCACGTTTATCTGGAAGGAGGGGCGCCTGAGCGCCTGAACCCCATGATTGAAATCGATGGAAAGACGCTTCCCGAACCGGTCCTGAAGGCCCTCCAGGACACGCTGGACAACGTGCCCGCGAAAGTGCTGCTGGACTATTCGCGCCCGCAGGCGGACTTGATGAAGGGGCTTTCGCCCCGGCCCGACAGCGCGCCGGTGCTGCGGAAGCGTCTCAAGGCGCAGCTGCTGATGCGCCGCCCCCTCGATCCCACGTTCCTGGAACTGCTGCGCGAAGGCAGCCTGTTCGGCCAGCTCATCGTCGTACTTTCCGACAAGGCCCTCGCCCACGGCTTTCCCGCGTTCTGCGGCTTTTTCGGGGAAGCCTTCTTCCTGGCCGGCCTGCTGCTGGACCCGCGCGAGGAGGTCCGCAAGATGGCCTGGGCCCACCTGGAAGCCCACCCGGCCGCGGACGGCTTCCGCGAATGGACTCCCGAAACCGCCCGCCAGACGCTCGAATCGGATTTCGGCCCCTTCCTGAGCCGCATGGCCTCCCTCAAGGTCAAGCTCCCCGGGCCGCAGGACAAGGCCCCCGATTCGGCCGACGTGGCCGACCTCCGCGTCAAGCTGCGCCATTTCGAGGAGCAGGCGAAGCGCGAGGACCGCGCCGCCGAAAAAGAGAAGAACACCCTGGCGCGCGAACGCGAGCAGCACCGCGCCAAGGTCGACGAGCTCGACTCCAAAATTCGGGAGCTGAAAGGCCAAATCACAGAAGCCGAAGCCCGCGCGAAGGCGGCGGAACGGACCCTGGCCGAGGCGCAGGACGATCTGCACCGGCGCGTGCGCGAAGGCGTGGCCGCGGAGCTGACCTCCGAAAGCCGGCGCTGGCTGCTGCCCCTGCGCGAGATGGAACACGTTGCGCGCACCCACAAACAGACCGCCAGCCTGCTGAACGACGTGCGCGAGGCGATCCGCCAGCAGGCCGACCGCGACCGCGCCATGGGAAACCGGCATGAGCTGCGCAAGCGCCTCGACGCGCTGCGCCAGGCCCGCGAGGAAGTGCGGGAGGCGCTCAAGAACGCGCTCAACCGCCATCCGCGCCTCGGCGAGCTGGCCGAGTCGCTGGACCGCGAAATCGAGCAGCTGGGCGCCCTCCTGGGCGAGCCCGCCGTCGCCGGCGGCGCCGAAAACGCCCTCTTCGCGCGCGTCAACCTGGCCCAGTCCGTCGCCGAGGTGGAAGCCGTGCGAGCCTTCCTGGAAGGCGACGCCAAAACGTTCAACCTCTTCGCCCCGGGCTTCACCCAGGAGCTCGGCCGCCGCATCGCCGACAAACGCCACCAGCTACTCCAAAACCTGATGCCGGCCGCCGCCCCGGGGGCGGACAAGACCCCCTCCGACCTGCTGCGCCACAAGCTGGCCCTGCCCAACGTGCGGCTGCTCCTGGTCATCGACGGCCACAACCTGCTGCTTTCCCATCCCGGCCTGTTCCAGCCCTGGCTGGAAAACGGGCAGCCCGGCGCGAAAGCCCGCGAGGAGCTCGTCAAGCGGCTGGCGGCGGCGCTCGCGCCGTCGCGCGAGGTGGATATCCGGCTCTATTTCGACGGCCCCGAGCGCTCCGAAACCGACCGGACCCCCCGGCTGAAAATCATCTATTCGGGCGGCGGCCAGGGCGACCAGCGGGCCGACAACGCCATCGTGCAGGATCTGGAATTCTATGTCGCCCGCTACGAAGGCTGTTTCCTCGCCACGGACGACAGCGAACTCCTGGAACGCGCCCTCCGCCCCGGCGTGCAGGGCCGCAGCCTCAACCAGCTGGCGGATCTGATAGCGGATAGCTGATAGCTAATAGCGGATTTCGCTATCAGCTATTAGCTATTCGCTATTCCCTATTCCCTATTATCCCAGCTGCCCGAGAACCAGCAGCATGCGGGGGAGATGGAAGAAGCCCTTCCACTTGCCGCCTTTCAAGTAATGCGTGGGCTTTCCGTACCGGTCCAGATAGCCGATCCACTCCCCGTATTCCGGGTCCGGAAAGCGCGCCCAGCTCCACTGGTGCAGCCGGTCGAACCAGTCGGCGAACACCTCTTTCCCCGTCAGCCGATAGGCCATGGCCGCCGCGAGCAGCGCCTCGTTGTGCACCCACCACAGCTTCATGTTCCACTGCAGCTCCACGTGCGGCTTGCCCAGCACATCCATGAAATAATAGATCCCGCCCTCCTCGCGGTCCCACCCGAACTCCAGTTCCGCCAGGATGATCTCCGAGGCCCGCGGAATCCAGTCGGGCCGGTTGAGCGCCTTCGCCGCGTGCAGGATGAACCACATGGCTTCGAGGGCGTGGCCGGGGTTCAGATGGCGCCCCGCCATCGACTCGAGGTCGAACCGCCCGTCCAGCCCCACGTTCTCGAACAGGATGCGCCGCTCCGGATTCCAGAACGCCTTCAGCACGAAATCCACCGTCTTCGCCAGGTCCGCGTCATGGGAGGTGTCCCCCAGGCATTCCCGCAGCACCATCTGCAGGTTGACCTTCATCATGTAGAAGCCCAGCGACCGCATCGGCTTGCGACCCGGCAGCTCCTTGGTCCACTCCCCTTTGGGCCGGTCCTCGCGCGCGAGATAGCCCGCGTACGCCCGTAGAGCCTCGGCCTTGGCCGCCGGATTCCCGTTCGCCTTGTACAGCGCCGCGCAGCCCATGACCGCAAAGCATTCCGAATAAACCGAATAGGGCGCCATGGTCGGCTTGCCCTCGCGGTTGAGGGCAAAATAGTAACGCCCCTGGTCGTCGCGTCCGTGCTTCATCAGGAACTGGTAGCCGTTCTCGGCCAGCGCCAGCCACTCGGGATTCGGCTCCAGCTTGACGTACAGGTCGCTCAGCATCCAGACCACGCGCCACTGCAGCCACATGAATTTTTCCGTGTCATACACGGAGCCATCCCGGTCCAGGCAGGTCAGGAACCCGCCGTGGACGCGGTCGGGCGAGTTCTTCAACCAGAACGGGATCACGTCCTCCGCGAGCGTCCGCAGGTAAACGTCCTGGTAGGGGGAAATCCGGTCGGAAACCGTTGTCATGGGCATCTCCTTGGCTGGGAAGAAAAACTAGCATTCAAACCGACTTTATTCAAGAATAGGTCATGAACACGGAAACACCCCCTCCTCCCGCGATCATCTGGCCGGCCCCCAAAGACGAAATCCCGTCCCCGGATTTCACGCTCGAGGCCTCCGGCAAGCCCGTCTTCGTCTACCAGGCGCGCGTACGGGCGAAACTGCTTGAAAAGCCCGGCCTGTGGTCGCACGAGACCGACCCCGCGGGCGAGCGCGCCTCGTTCGCCATCTTCGACATCGCGGGGCCCGTCACCGTCACCATCCGCCCTTCCCGCCCCTTCCGCACCGCCTCGCTCTGGCCCGCCAAGGCCGGCATCCAAACCGTCATCGACAAGGGGACCGTCACCTTCACCGTCGCCCAACCCCGCCACCTGACCCTCCTGCTGGACGGCTCGGACGTGCAGCCGCTCCACCTGTTCATCGGGGCCCCCGAAACCGATGTCCCGAAGCCGGACGACCCGGACTGCCTCTACTTCGGCCCCGGCACGCATGTGATCAACCAGCTGAAGGTGAAGGACGGCCAGACCGTCTACCTCGCCGGCGGCGCGGTGGTCAAGGCCGCCCTCGCCCCGGACGACAAGGGCACCTACAGCGAGAAGTGGCACGTAACCTTCCACAACGGCAGCTCCGTCGGATTCCAGGGCGTCAAGCACGCCGCCCTCCGCGGCCGGGGCATCCTGGACGGCAGCCTCGTGCCGCATCCGGGCCACAACCTGATGCGGGTCTGGGGGTCGAAAGACATCCGGCTGGAAGGCGTGACCCTCAGGGATGCGCCCAACTGGAATGTCTCGATCAACGAGTCGGAAGACGTGCGCGTGGACGACCTTCGGATCATCAGCGGCCGGCTCAACAGCGACGGCATCAACAGCTGCAACTCCCAGCGGATCGCGGTCCGCGGCTGCTTCGTGCGGAACCATGACGACAGCATCGTCGTCAAAACCCTGAGCCCCGGCAAGCCGGCGCAGGACATCGCCGTCGACGACTGCACGATCTGGGCCGACTGGGGCTTCGGCCTCGGCATCACCTATGAGACCCGCTCGCCCATCACCCGCGTCCGATTCCGCGACTGCGCCATCGTCTACGCCCGCCACTGGTGCCTGGGCGTGCGGGTGTGCGACGGCTCCCTGATTTCCGACGTGTCCTTCGAGAACCTCGAGATCGGCGACTTCAACGCCATGAGCCTGGGCGGCTCGCACAACGCCCTGACAAAGAAACCCATGCTGCTGTGGATGGGCATCGTAAAGGACATCTGGGGCAACGACCCGGAGGCCGGCTTCATCAAGGGCGTCCGGCTGGAAAACGTGACTGTTTTCGGGCCCGCCATCCCGCCGTCCGAAATCCTCGGCTTCGACGCCGCCCACCCGGTGGAAGACGTGCTGCTGCGCACCATCCGCCTGGCCGGCAAGCCCCCGGCGGCGGATGCGGCGGCGCTCGGCCTGCGCACCAACGCGTTCACCCGGACCGTGCGGGTCGAGCCCTGAATCCGCATGCCGGAAATCGACAGCAAGCATCAGATTTTAACCATTGTCCAAACCATCCCTACAAACTATTATTATATAACTTATTGTGCGGGCGCCTTCGCTGAAAAATAACGATTTTGACAGGACGGGGCCGGTCTGGCTGCCGCCGTGGACTTACACCGACTGGGAGGACTGATGAAACCGATTCGCGCATGGCTCTGTTCGTTCCTGTTTTGTTCCATCATCCTGCCGGCTTCGGCCGCGGACTTTGGCGCGTGGTCGCGCATGCAGGCGATCACCTTCCCCGGCTACGACAAGACGGAAACGCTGACCAACTTCCCGGTCCTGGTGACGCTCGGCGCGCACCTGGCCGGCTTCAGCTACGCGGATTTCGCCTCCCCCGCCGACGGGGCGGACCTGCGGTTCGCCGCGGACAACCAGGTCGACGAGCTGAACTTCGAAATCGAAAAATGGGACACGAACGGCGTTTCCTTCGTATGGGTCCAGGTTCCCCGCCTCGCCGGCCCGGACACCCGCATCCTGGCGCTGTGGGGCAACCCGGCCGCCGCCGCGCCGGCCTGCCAGACCAACGGGGCCGCCTGGTCCAACAATTTCGTGGCGGTCTGGCACCTGGGCGAAGCGACCGCGACCTGCCGCGATTCGACGGTCAACCGGAACGACGGAACCAAGAACGGCAACACCGCCGCCGCGCCGACGGGCAGCATCGCCGCCGCCCAGTCCTTCGACGGCTCGGGGGACTTCGTGGACTGCGGCACGGGCGTGAGCCTGGATTTCCCCCTGCCGCGCACGATCTCCGCCTGGGTCAAGCCCGTGACGCTCAAGACGAACGCGGGCGTGCTGGGCAAGGACAACAACCGCGCCTCCCCCTACTCCTATATCACGAGCGTCAGCACCGGCACGCTCTCCGCCTACGACAACACCGCCTGGCGCAACTCCGCCACGGGCGTCGCCACCGGACTCTGGCAGCATGTCGCGTACGAAACGCGAGGCGACGGACTGGTCCGGTTCTACGTCAACGGCCAGGCCGCCGGAACGTCCACTTGGGCTCATATTGATACCGGGACGCACCGGGTCTACATCGGCAGCTGGGTCAACCAGGCGGCCTATGACTTCCACGGCCAGATCGACGAGGTCACCCTGTCGCGCGCGGCGCGGGGCTCCAACTGGATCTGGGCCAGCTGGGCCAATCAGGCGACGGGCTCCACGTTTGCGGCCTACGGGACGGCGCAAAACACCCTTCTCGTCCAGTCGCTTCCCGCGACCGCGGTCCGCGTCACCCAGGCGACGCTCAACGGCATACTGTCCGCCGACGCCGAAGAACCCGGCACCGAAGTCGCGTTCTGCTGGGGCTACACGAACGCGGGCACGGGCGCCACGGGCGACTGGCCGAACGTGATCTCGCTGGGGGCTGGCTGGATCAAGGGCGACTCCTTCAGCAACACGCTGGCCGGCCTGCTGTCCGGCAGCACCTACGTCTACCGCTGCTACGCAACGAATGCGGCGGGGGCGGTCTGGTCGGCCCCGCAGACCTTCACCACGATCTACCTGCCCGCGGTGACGAACACGGGAGCCCTCCCGGTCAACCATCCCTACGGGGCCGTGCTCCGGGGCGCCGTGACGGACACGGGCCTGGACACCCCCTCCGTCTGGTTTTACTGGTGGCCGGTTGGCGGGGCGACCAGCGTCGTGCCCATGGGGGCGCAGGCCGGCTCCTTCTCCAACACCATCAGCGGGCTCACGCCCCTGGCGACGTACGAGTACGCCATCCTGGCCTCCAATCTCGCCGGCGCGGCCTGGTCAACCGTGTCGAGCCTCGAGATGCCGCTCCAGGTGGCCACGTTCACGGGCGTCTCCTCGGGCCGGTGGGAACTCGCCTCGAACTGGGACCTCGGCCGCGTGCCGACCGTCACCGATGACGTGGTGATCCCGACCAACAAGATCGTGCGACTGGACGCCACGGCCTCGGCCGCCTCGATCCTGGTGAGCCGGTACGCCACCCTGTCCGTCGCCGGAACGAACGCCTCCGTGCACTGGCGCTCGCCGCTGGACACGAACCGGACCGAGGGCGTCGGCCTCACGGTCGCCGGGGATCTCACCCTCAACGGCGGCAGCCTGGCGATCGGCGGCCTCAACCAACTGTGCCCCAGCTTCCTGACGGTCGGCGGAAACCTGGTGCTGACCAATATCGCCAGCGCGACGAACGCCAGCGTGCTGGCGATCTACGCCGGCTATGCGGGCGCGACCAACGTCGTGGCGACCTACTCGAACGGCGGGGCGCGGGTGACGGTGGCGGGCGCCACGGTGCTGGCCTACAACTCCAACGCGAGCTATCCGGCCGCCATCTACCCCTACTGCAACCAGATCAGCGGCGCGCCGGTCCTCTTCGACCTGCAGGACCTGGCCATCGCCTCCAACGCCCAGTTCAACGCCACGGGCCGTGGTCACAGCCTCGTGGGCGCCACGTACTACGGGCCCGGCGTGGCCGCGTTGGCCTACGGCGGCAGCTACGGCGGCAAGGGCGGCGGCACAACGCCCCGCGAGCCCTACGGCTACACGCAGGCGCCCTTCCGGCCCGGTTCGCCCGGCCGGGCCAGCACACAGACCGCCAGCGGCATGGGCGGCGGCGCGCTCCGCATTCTGGCCCGCGCGGTGCGCCTGGAGGGCAAACTGATCGCGGACGGCGTGAACCACAGCGGAAGCGGCGCCAGCGCCGGATCGGGCGGCTCCGTGTGGGTGACGTGCTCCAATTTCACGGCCGTCGGAACGGCCGCCCTGATCAGCGCAAAGGGCGGCAACGGGGTCGGGTACGGCTCCACCTGCGCCGGAGGCGGCGGGCGCATCGCGATCCTCACCGACAACCCGACCGCCGCCCAGCTCGACAGCCTGTACAATACGGGAACAGCCGCGGGGCTGATCGTCACCACCACCAACATGGCGGACCCGGTCACCTCGCCTTACCCCAGCCTGGCCTCGGCGGCCGGCGGGTACAACGACACGGTGACCTACTACCCGGACTCCGTTTACCACGGGAAGCCTGGGACGGCAGTCTGGCTGCGCAACAAGGGCGACCAGCACCAGGTCGTGGTGTGGGGCAGCCCCTCCCCGACCGCCACGGTGGCCGTGGCCACCAGCCCCGCCTATGGCACGGACAAGCAGCCGGCAGGCGAGGCGCTCTTCACCGCCCGATCGCCCGGGTTTGTCCCCAATTCAGGCGAACAGTCCCGCCTCTTCTGCACGGGCTACGCCTGGTCCAACGCGCCGGGCGCGACGGGTGCGGGCGCGGAAACCAACGTGACGATCGACATCACGGCCGACACCTGGCTCACCTGGTCCTGGGGCGGGCTGGAGCACCGGCTGACGGTGCGCTCGGGAGGGAACGGAACGGTCGTCTCCGACTATGCCGAGTGGTACACGAACGGCAGCGCGCTCACGCTGACCGCGCAGCCCGCCGGCGGCTGCACGTTCCTGTATTGGCTCGGGGACGTCGCCTACGCGGACCGCGCGAACGCCTCGCTCGCGGTGACGATGGAGCGGCCCCGCTCCCTGGTGGCCTGCTTCGCGAACGCCACCCCCCGCAGCCTCACCGCCAACCCCGGCGCGGCCGGCGGCGACTGGCTCTCCCCCGCCACCTGGGACGGCACCGCCACCCCCGGCCCGGCCGACAGCGTCACGCTGACGAACGGGGACATCCGCGTCCTGCTGCCGGCGGAGATCACGATCGCGCAGCTGACCTTGTCATCCAACGCCTTCCTGCATGTCGGCGGAACCGGGGCCAGCGAACTCGCGCAAACGCCCATCACCACCGACGGGACGAAACCGGTCGGCCTGACGGTCACCGGGTCGGTCCGGCTTGAAAACGCCGCCAAGCTGACCCTGGGCGGCCTGAACAGCGAATACCCGGCCTACCTGACGGTGGGCGGCAACCTGCTGGCGACCAACACGGCCGCCCTGGCGGTCTACGCCGGCTACGCGGGCGCGACGAACGTCCTGGCGACCTACTCGAACGGCGGCGCCCGCGTCACCGTCGGCGGCACGACCACCCTGGCGCGCACCAGCGCCTGGATCTATCCGTTCTGCCACCAGGTCAGCGGCGCCCCGGTGGTCTTCGACCTGAAGGATCTCCTGATCGCCACGAACACGGGCTTCAACGCCACGGGCCGCGGCCATGGCGTGTTCAGCGCCATCGGCCCCGCGCCCTACCTCTACTACGGCCCCGGCGCCCCGACGGCGGTCGGCTCCGGCGGCAGCTACGGCGGCAAAGGCGGCGGGACGGCCCGCGAACCCTACGGCTTCTCCTTCGCCCCCTTCCGGCCGGGCTCGCCAGGGCGGAACTACAAGGCGGCATTCTGCATGGGCGGGGGCGCGGTCCGCATCCTGGCGCGCACCGTGTACCTCGAAGGGAAGCTGCTGGCCGACGGCCTGGACAACAGCGGGGCCGACAACGGGGCCGGCTCGGGCGGCTCCATCTGGGTGACCTGCGCCTCGTTCACGGCCGCGGGAACGGCCGCGGTGCTGAGCGTCAGGGGCGGGAATGCCACGCAGCACGGCACCAGCGGCGCCGGCGGCGGCGGGCGCATCGCCGTCATGACCAACTCGCCGACGGCGGCGCAGCTCGACGAATTGTTCAATACAGGAACAGCCACGAACCTGATCGTCGTCACCACCAACATGATGGACGTTGTGACCTCGCCCTACCCGACCCTGGCCAACGTCTCCCGCGGCGTGAACGTCGAGAACATCAGCAACCCCACCTACGTCAAGCACGGACAGCCCGGAACCGCGGTGTGGCTGAGCCGGCAGCAGGCCGGCTCGTTCCAGGTCAGCGTGGCGGGCGACCCCCTGCCCCTGGGCGTGGTCACGCCCGACTACGGCACGGCCCCCCAACCGCCCGATCCGCTCCTCTTCTCGGCCGTCTCGCCCGTCTTCGTTCCCGGCAGCGCCAGCCAGTCGCGCCTCTCCTGCACGGGCTACACGTGGTCCAACGCCTCGGAAAGCGTCTCGGGCGCCGGGACCAGCGTCACGGTCACCATCACGGCCGACACCTGGCTGACCTGGTCCTGGAGCAACCTGGAGCACCGCCTGTGGGCCCGTACGGGGGGGAAGGGCTCCCTGGTCCAGGATTACACGGAATGGTATACGAACGGCAGCGCCTGCACGCTGACGGCCGTGCCCGACGCCGGCTGCGCGTTCGTCCACTGGGTGGGCGATATCCCGTTTGCAGACCGGCTGAACACGCAGATCACGCTGACCCTGGACCGGCCCCGCGCGGTGGTGGCCTGCTTCACCGAGCCTGCGGGCGGCGCGCGCGACCTGGCCTGGGCCGGGGGCGCCTCCGCCGACTGGTTCGACACGAACCAGTGGGACGGCGTCGCCATCCCCGGCGTGTATGACCGGGTGGTCCTGACCAACGGCGCGGCTTCGATCCCCTGGCCCGGCGACTTCACGCTGGCTTCGCTGGCGCTGTCCAACAGCGCCAAGCTGTTCATCGGCGGCGCGGGGGCGGCCGCCACGGCGCTCGTTCCGGCCGACGCCGGCAACACGAACGCCTATCGCCTGCTTGTCACCGCCGGCCTGACCCTCTCGGACAACTCGCAGCTGGCGGTGGGCGGGTTGAACCCGACCTCCCTCCAGGCGCTGGCGGTGGGCGGCGACCTGCGCCTGGCCGGGTCCGCCACCCTGGCCGTCTATGCCGGCTACAGCGGCGAAACGCCCGACTGGCAGGCGGGCGGCGCGCGGGTGACGGTGGGCGGCGCGACCGAACTGACGGGCTCGAACAACTGGGTCTATCCCTTCTGCCACCAGATGAGCGGCGCCCCGGTCGTCTTTGCCTTGCAGAACCTGGCCATCGCGACCAACTGCGGCTTTGACGCCAACTACCGGGGGTTCGGCCGGATGCCGCGGTACACCCCGGCCCTGGTCCACGATTATTATGGCCCCGGGCGGGGGACCAATGGCGTCGGGCAGTGGGGCGGAAGCTATGGCGGCCGGGGCGGGGAAAATGGCACGCTGAGCTGCGGCTTCACGAACGCGCCGTTCCTGCCGGGCTCGCCCGGGCGGGACCCCAACCTTGACGCGTTCACCCTCGGCGGCGGCGGCGCGATCCGCATTCTCGCGCAAGAGGTGCAACTGGATGGAAAGCTCACCGCCAACGGTTTCGGCCGCTATCCCGCGGGCGGCGGGTCCGGCGGCGGCATCTGGGTCACCTGCACCCATTTCGCCCTGGGCGCCTCGGGCCGGCTGATCGCCGACGGCGGGCCTGCTAACTTTTATGGCGGGTGCGGCGGCGGCGGCGGCGGACGTATCGCGGTCGGCGAAAAACTGCCCCAGCGGGTCATCGATCACCTGTATAACTCCGGCGAAGCCGCCGGCATCACGGTCGAATCGATGGCCGATTTGCCCGATTTCGCCGCAAATCATTCCGTCACGGGCGGCCTGTCCGCCGCGCCTTATCTCATGCATGGCGGGCTGGGAACCGCCGTTTTCATCGCCGGTCCGCCCACGGGCACGGTCATCATCCTCTATTGAAAGGCAACCCTTCAAAAAAGACCCCTATAAATAAAGCCTTTCCTTTGCCCGGCATTATAGGCAAAATATAAGGGAATGAAGATAGTGACTGTGAGGCTGTATGGGATTTGAAAGCGGAACGGTGGGGTTCCGCCTGTACTACCTGCCCCGCCCTTTGCCCGATGATTTCGTCAAACGGTTTGCCGCCCACGCGGCCGGCGGTCTTGAATCCATCCAGGCCGAGATCAGCGCCGGCTGGGTTACGGGACGCCACCTGCTGGACCGGAATATTGTCGCCGACTCCATTTCCTACGCCGGCTACCTGCGCATCACCCTGCGCGTGGGCCAGCGCAAGATCCCGACGTCCCTTCTCCACGCCGAATGCCGCATGGAGGAGATCGCGGCCGCCGCCTCGGACGGCCAGCCCTTCCTGAACCGCCGGAAGCGGGCCGAGATCCGCCAGGCCGTCCAGGAGCGCCTGCTCCCCGCCATGCCGCCCCAGCTCAAGGGAATCCCCCTGGTCCACCAGCCGGGCTCCGACATGCTCTACGCAGGCGCCATGAGCGACGCCCACTCCGACCTCCTGGTGAGCCGCTTCCAGCAGACGCAGGGATTCAGCCTGACCCAGGTGACGCCCGAAACGGCCGCCCGGACGCTGCGCAAAATCGATGTTCACGACCTGATGCCGGTCAGCTTTTCACCCGATGTGGATGATGCGCTCATGGAAGCCCAGCCAGGGCGCGATTTCCTGACCTGGCTGTGGTTCCAGGCCGAATCCGGTCGCGGCACGGTGCCGCTGCCCGGGATTGGAGGCCTGGGCGTGTTGCTGGAAGGTCCGCTCACCTTTATGCACGAGGGAAGCGGCGCGCATGTCACGGTCCTCCGGAACGGGGAACCCATGGGCAGCGCGGAAGCCAAGACCTGCCTGCTGTCAGGCAAGAAGCTCAAGCAATGCAAGCTCACGTTCGGGCTTGGCGACGAGCTGTGGAAGTGCACGTTCGATGCCGACGGCTTCATCTGCCGCGGCCTCTCGGTTCCCGAAGAAAGCGGGAACCTCGACCCCATGAGCCGCTTCCAGTCCCGGATCGCCCAGATCGATCGGTTCCGGGATATGCTGCTCGCGCTCTACGACCGCTTCCTGGAAGAGCGGATCGACAAGTCCGGATGGACCGGCGCCAAGAAAAAGATCCGGGAGTGGGCAAAATCCCGCTCCGCCCGGGTGTAAAAAGGTTCGTTATGGTTACCAGATTATTGAAACATCTCGCCTCGAAGATCATCGGCCTCGGCAAATCCAAGAGCCCGAAAGAGGGGCGCCCCGCCCCCGCCAAACCCCACGCGGAACCCGCCAAGCACAAGGCCGAACCGCACAAGCCTGACACCCGCCAGCCCGACGCCCGCCGGTCAGACGCCCGCCGGTCCGACGGTCCCAGGGGCGAAGCCGCCCCCCGGTCAGACGGCCAGCGGCCCCGCTCCGACGGCCCCCGCCCCCAGGGCGGCCAGCCCAGGGACGGCCAGCCCCAGCGCCGCCGGCCCGGCCCCCACGGGCGCGACGACCGCCGCCGCGACAACGAGCCGCGCCAGCCCTCCCGCGCCGACCACCGCCTCCCGACCCGCGAAGGCGACAGCGGCGCCTCCGACTGGAGCCCGCGCGTCCCCGCCGGCCCCGCCGCCCACCCCGCCCACGCCCCGCACGCCGCCCACGCCCCCCGTCCCGAACAGGATGAGCCGGCCGCGCCGATCGCAAAGGCCGCCCCGCGCCCGCCCGCCACACCCTGGGACCCGGCCCAGTTCCAGGTCCCGCCGGAGGAGGGCAAGGTCCGCTTCCACGACCTCGACCTTTCCGAGCCCATCATGCGCGCCGTTCATGAACTCGGCTTCCAGTACTGCACCCCGATCCAGGGCAAGTCCCTGCCGCTCTCCCTGGCCGGCCAGGACGTGGCCGGCCGCGCCCAGACCGGCACCGGCAAGACCGCCGCCTTCGTGCTGGCCATCCTCAACCGGTTCGCCAAGGACCCGCCCGCGCCCGACCGCCCCCCGGGGACGCCCCGCGCCCTCGTGCTGGCGCCAACCCGCGAGCTGTGCGTGCAGATCGACAAGGACTCCGCCGCCCTGAGCAAATACTCGCCCGTCAACACCCTCGCCGTCTACGGCGGCATGGAGTTCAAGGACCAGCGCCGCCGCCTGACGGAAGATCGCATCGACCTAGTCGCCGCCACACCCGGCCGCCTCCTCGACTTCTGCGGCCGCGGCGTCATCAACCTGCGCCACATTGAGATCCTGGTCATCGACGAGGCCGACCGCATGCTGGACATGGGCTTCATCCCCGACATCCGGCGCATCCTGCGCCAGCTGCCCCCGCGCGAAAAGCGCCAGACCATGCTCTTCAGCGCCACGCTGAGCGAAGACGTCATGCGCCTCGCCTCGCAGTGGATGCGCGATCCGGCCATCGTGGAAATCGAATCCGAGCACGTAACCGTGGATACGGTCAAGCAGGTCGTCTACGCCGTCTCCTCGCGCGACAAGCTCCGGCTCCTGCTCAACCTGATGGACCGCGAGAAGATGGAGCGCGTGCTGATCTTCTCCAACCGCCGCGACGAGACGCGCGAACTGACCGAACGCCTCCACAAGAAGGGCGTGCAGTGCGAGCTGCTCTCGGGCGACGTTCCGCAGGACCGTCGCATGCGGGTGCTGGAGGCCTTCCGGGGCGGCAAGATCCGCGTCCTGGTGGCGACCGACGTGGCCGGCCGGGGCATTCACGTGGACGGCATCTCCCACGTCGTGAACTACAACCTGCCGTACGAACCCGAGGAATATGTCCACCGCATCGGCCGCACGGGCCGCGTGGGACATGAGGGCACCGCCATCTCGTTCGCCTGCGAGGACGAATCGTTCGTGCTCCCCGAAATCGAGAAGTTCATCGGCCGCGAAATCCCGGTCGTCGTGCCGGATACCGACCTGCTCCCGCCCCTTCCCCCGAGGCAGTGAAGGAATAGCGGATAGCTGATAGCTGATCAACTCCGCTATCAGCTATCAGCTATTAGCTATTAGCTATTTCTTCCTACCAGCAGGTGAGGCCGCCGTCCACGACCAGGTTGTGGCCGGTGACGTAGGACGAAGCCTCGGACGCGAGGAACACCACCGCGCCTTTCATCTCCTTGCCGTCCTGCCCCATTCGCCCCATGGGAATGGTGGCGGAGTAGGCCTTGATGAACTTCGGATCCTGGTTGCGCTCGAACCCGGCGGGGCTGATGCAGTTGACCCGGATTCCGTCCGGCGCCAGGTAGGCGGCCATGTCCCGCGTCATGTTGATCACGCCCGCCTTGGCGGCTTCGTAATCCAGCGTCACGCCGCCCAGCTTCGTCCCCTGGTACACCCGGCGGTCCTTGCCGACAATGCCGGCGGTGGACCCGATGTGGATGATGACCCCCCGCCCGGCCGGCTTCATGGCTTTCGCGACGACGTGCCGCGAACAGAGGAAAACGCCCGTCAGATTCACGTCCAGCGTGTGCTGCCAGAGCTTCAGGGGCCTTTTCTCCAGGCACGCCTCGTCGGGCGTGCTGAGCACGTTGCCCGCGTTGTTGACCAGGATATCGATCTTCCCGAATTCGGCCAGGACCCGGTCGACCATCCGGACGACCTGCTTTTCGTTCCGGACATCGCAGGCCAGCGGGAAAACCCGGCGCGAGGTCGCGGCCCGGATCGCCTCGGCCGCCTTCTTCGCGTCCGCCAGGGTGCGGCTGGTGATAGCGACATCCGCGCCGGCTTCCGCGAGCGCGAGCGCCATGTCGTAGCCCAGGTTCCGCGCCCCGCCCGTGACGACGGCCACCTTCCCGTCCAGCTTGAACAGTTCCCAAATCGTCATATACCCTCCCCGGCTTTATTCTCCCGGCAGCGGCTCGGCGAGCGCCGTTCCGATCCCGGTGCTTCCATACCCGTTTCCGCAATAAAAAAGGCGCAGCTTTCCGTTTTCCTCGATCACGTGGGGATACTCCGTCATCCGGCTTTCCCAGCCCTGGCCGGCCGGCGGCAGGGCCAGGTTCTCGCCCGGCGCGCCCCGCTCCCACGCCAGCCCGTCGGCGCTGGCCGCCTCGCAGATCGAGTAGGCCCCGAAGCGCTTGCCGATCGCCCCGTAAATGGCCCGATAGCCCGCTTTCGTCTTCCAGACGTTCAGCGCAATGACGGCGGCGTTCTCGTAATCAACCTCGGGGCGGGGCTCCAGCACGACCCGCTTGTCGAACCACGCGATCCCGTCATAGCTGTGCGCGATCACGGCCTGCTTGGCCTGGTCCACGGTCAGGTCCTTGCTGGGAGAGCCGGTGGGAAGCGTGTAATACATTCGATACAGGAGGCGGCCGTCCGCCTGGGGAAGTTCCATGATCATGCCGCCGCCCGCGATGCCGCGGTTCTTCGGCCATTGCGGGAAGCCGTCCCCCGTAAGCACGTAATTCGTGGAATGCTTGGTCCAGTGCACGAGGTCGTCGCTGGTCGCCAGCCCCATCCCGTAGAAGGCTTGAAGACCCCCACCCCGACCGCTCCGCCCCGTGTAGTACAGATGCCACTTGTTTCCGATTTTATGGACCACGGGCAGCACGCACCAGGTTTCGTCGAAGGAGCCCTTCGCTCCCACATCGAACAGCGGGCCCAGCCGCTTCCATTTCGTGACGTCGCTCACGGGCGCGATGGCCAGGCAGATACGCTTGTGCCCGCCCTTGTCGCCCCCGGAATAAAAGAGGTAATACTCATCGCCCTGCCGGACGACGAACGGGTTCATGCAGGCCCTGGCGTCGAACTCCCCGCCCCCCGTAGGCAAGACAGGGTTCCGGGGATCCCGCTGCCAGGCGTGCACTTGAAAACCCGTTCCGGCGGCCGACTGGACCTCGTTTGACGTCTGGCCGGGGGGCTCGCCAAAACAGGCCAGGCAGGAAACCGCCACCACGAGTGCTGTCGGATGGAGCGCGGATTTTAGTTTCATACGCGTTTTCGTGTCCTCATTTCCAGCCATCATCCAGCGTGAATGTGGCGCGATAGTTAAGCACCACCGTGTTGTTATGACGATTCAAATCGTCAACCCGCCGTTCCGGATCCAGCTCGATGACGAGGCCGCCGTAGCTGTTGGCGTTCACATTCTTGAACTCCACGGTCTTCAGCCGCGGCCGCAAATCCAGGGGCGCCTCGATCCGCCCGGTCCGCTGCTCGCCGCCCGGAATGATCTCCCCGCTCCGGGCGTCCCTCACCCGCACCAGCACGTCCTCCGCGGGCCGGTTGCCGTTGTTGTACACCTTCACCACCAGGTGATCCCCGTAAACCAGCTCGACGCTGTTCAGGCTGATGGCCGGATCGGGGCGGTCATAATCGATTTCCGAAACCTTGACCGGCTCCACCGTCAGGATGGCGCCCTGCCCCGGAGGCAGCGTGAACCGGATGTCGGCGCCCCGGTCCAGCTCCAACTCCTGCTCCCATACTGTTTCTTCGGGAACGCCATCGTCGTTCTTGTCGGCCGCCAGAGTCGCCTTGAACACGCCGTTACACCGCCAGGCGCGAACCTGCATATCCAGCGGCTTTTCCGAAAATGGGTACAGGCGCACGGCGAACCTGTTTTCCTCGTTCACGGTCACCAGCGCGGCCGCCTCGTCGCCGCCGCGTACGTAACTGACCGCGAAGAGCGGCCAGGCGTTGCCGCTGCTTCCCCGGTTCGCCGCGATCGCACCCAGCCGCGAACGCGTCAGGGAGGTGCGCGGCAGAGGGTTGCGGTCCATCGACGGCCTCGCCTCGGTGTTAAGCCAGTCGTGGCTGTAGAACCATTCCGCGGTGCGCTTGCAGGAATCCACCAGGAACCGGATGTCGCCGCTCATCTTCCAGGCCAGCCAGTGCTCGTCGGTGTCCCTGTACCCCAGATAGTGGTCGATTTTCCCCAGGGGCCTGTAGTCCGCCGCATACGCCTTGCGCACGGCGTCCGCGAGCCCGAGCTCATTCACCCACAGCATGACATCCTCGGTCGTGGCCGTTTTCTCCTTGAGCGCCAGTTTTTCGGCATAGCGCCTCCGCGCCCCTTCCCAATCCGTCACGCGGTCGCGCGCCGAATTCAAAAAGCGCATGCCCGGGCTGAGCCCCACAAGATAGTCCACCGCCTTGGGCTGCCGGTTGTACCACGCCAGGTAGCCGAGCGGAACGAGCACGTCGGCCTCGTGGCCGGCGGGCTTCTTGTTGAGCAGGAACGCGCCTTCCGTCCAGGCCCCGTCCGGGCCGACCCAGCCGGACTTGAACAGATACCCGCCCGCGGGATCCGGGTTCACCCAGTTTTCGATATGGCGCGCCGCCTCCAGGGTCCGGGCATACGCCACCGGATCCCCGTAATCCACCAGCAGGCGCATGCCCAGGCTGCTGCTGCCCTCTTCGGAATAGTGGCAGGTGTCCTGGGTGTATTTGCCGACGCCCTCCGTCAGCTGATACCGGTAAACCCCGTTCCAGTAGCGCTGCATCGCCTCGTGGATTTTCCCCTCGCCGTCAAGGCAGAGAAGATAGTCGATCCAGTTTTCGACATGATCTGAATCGTCGTTCCAGACGCCGCCCAACTCGCCCGTCCACACCTGCTGGCGGTCGATGATCCCCCGCACCGTCTTGCGATGCAGATCCATGACCACCTTCTGCCAGAAGGCCCAGTCCGGCGCCCCGGTGTCGTTCGTCGGCCCGGCATAGACCAGCGGCTTGACGTCGAGGCCGACATAGTCGGGCCGATAGTCCTCCACGCGCTCCCACATCTGGCGGAACTCCATGCGGTCGGGGGCGAACCTGGCCAGCCAGCGCAACGGCATCTGGATTCGCCTCCAGTAATAGCGGTGGCCCTCCATGTTTTCCGCATAGGCCTCCCGCATCCACTCCACCTGGTCGTCCGCCGCCTTCGGCAGCGCCGTTGCCATGTCGGCGACGACCAACTGCAAGGAGCTGCCGCCCTGCCCCATGATCCACGTTGCCGGATTCGCGGCCGTGACCTGCATCGTGAAGCCGACCCCCGGCATGGTTTGGACATCGGCTGAAAACCGGCCCTTGCCAAGACTTTTCCTATAGGGCATGGGCGGCAGGTTGATGACCGGCCGGCCCTTCACCAGCAGAACGAAACGCTGCCTCCCGTTTCCTTGGGGCGCGAGCACCGCATCGGCCGCCAGCCAAACCCGATCCGAAAGCACGGGCTCCTTGATTTCGATATGAACGGGCGTCGGTTCCGCCAGATTGTCCACAACAAGCGTCACCACCACCCCGTCATACGCCTGCGCACCGGAAGGCTCTTCCGTCAGCGCCTGGAATCCCCCGAACGCGGGACAAGCCAGCGCCCAGGGCGCCGCGGGTCCCTTGACGGCGCTGACCGGGTTCCATTCCCCGCGGGGGATCTCGCCCATCACCACCTTGCCCGGTTCGGTGTCGGGAAACTGATTTGTCGGCGCGAACACGAAAACCTCGGTCTTCGCCAGGAGCCCGGCTGCTTCCAGCGCGTCGACCCGGTAAAGATCAATCTGGCCCATCTGACCGGTCTCCCGCTTCAACACCAGCGATGTGTCGGAAAAAACCGCGGGCAGGCGACGGTGCCAGAACATCGACCGGGGCGCGTCGATTGGCAGGATTGTTTTCTCCGTCCCGTTCACGACGCGCACCAGATCGCCGGAAAACGGCCGGTGCACAAACAGGCGGATGTGATCGTAGGCAGGCCCCTCCTCAAGCTCCAACTCCAGCCGCTGCCCGCGGATCGACGGGCCGTACTTGAGCGAGGGCCAGGTGGTCTGCCACAAGCCTTCGATCGGATACGCGACGGGGCGCTTGGAATCCACGCAACGCCCGATCCGCGCGAAGGTGATCGACTGCGGTTTGTCGGGGGACAGGACGGGCAGGGCGGCCAGTTCCTCGCCGGACCACCCCCGGCGGGCCAGCTCGCCCGGCCGGCTTTCCCCCGGGGAAAGTGTCGCCAGGACAAGGCCCGTGGCTTTTTCCCCCCGCGCAAGCTGCGCGATCTGGAGGTCCGTCAGGCAATCGGCAAAAACCGCCACCTCATCCACGGGCCCGCTCAAGGCGAACTGCTCCGGGACGCAGCTCCACTCCCAGCGATGGCGGCCCCAGTTCGAATTGACGCGCTTGCCGTCCTCGTAAATGGTCACCCCCTGGACGCGGTCCCACACCGCGGCGAGATGATGCCACTCCCCGGCCTTCCACCGGCCGAAGACGCTCTCGAATTTCAGCGGAGGCGAATAAAATCCCACATCGTACAGGTTGAAGAGGAACTCCCGGCGCCGGTGCTGGAACCGCATGATGGAGCGCCAGTACCCCGCATCATTCTCGGACGAGACGCCGCCCAGGGTGTTCCACTCGGTCTCGCGGGGTTCGGCTGCCGACTGGTAAAAGAACGCGAGCGTCCCGCGTTCCATGTTGACCAGCCCGCGCCCGTCCCGGGAAAACGACTTCCCCGCCTTGCCCACCCGCCCGGTCAGCGTGCCGGTGGTCTCGAAGCCCTCGTACAGGACCGGCACGGGATCGCCCCCCGCCATCGCCTGAAACCCGATCAAGGCCAGCCCCGCCCACGCGGTCCATCGCCTGCATGCAGTCATTGCGTTTCCTTTTCCCCGACGTCACAACGCGACACAACTCTTATCGGACAATCATCAGCGTTCCCGTTCTAAAACTCTGGAGCGTCACGCGGACCTTGTTGGAGGTGACAATCTCCGCAGTCAAAGTGGCTCCCGAAATGCTCGAATCAATGCTAGTGAAGAGGGCTCCGCCATTCGTATCGGCGATCGTGCCGCTCGTTTGAATGCTGATAATGTCCCAATAGGCCCCTGTTTGCGGGAGGTAAGAATCGGCGAAATTCAAATGCAAATTGCCGCCCAAAATAAGATTCTGAGCGGATCCCCGAACAAAAACGATCTTGTCGTATGAACTGCCCGAAGCCACGTCGACATAGATATCGCCGCCCAGAATAGCGGCCGGATCGCCGCCCGACGAGGAGCCCGTATACAGGGCGCCTATGTTAGTGCCGATCCCGGGAGACATGGTGCCGCCATCAACAAGATACGTGTAGCCCGGTGAAGGGACCGTATTTGTCCCCATAACCAGATATCCGTTACCGACACCGTTGATATGTGTCACATAACCGGTTCCCCGCGCGCCTCTGATCCTGTCCGTTCGCCCCATTCGAAACACCGCACCATTTTCAACCTGAACAACCGATGCGTCGGGTACGACGCTCGACGAAGAACCCGTGCCGACCTGCCCTTTCCTAATGACCAGGTCGCCGGTGAACATATTGGCCGCGGTCACGTCTA
>JBIIYJ010000275.1:0-7165 GCA_044346855.1 Kiritimatiellia bacterium | reverse complement strand
TGTGGACTCGCCGTCGTTCCGCCGGTTGTTCGTTGTTCATACCGCCGTTCTATCAGAGAACGGGCGAGCGGGGAATGAGGTGGCCGGCCGGACGCTTACCGAATAGCTCAGAATGTAAACTATGCATTGAAGATATCTTATGCCAAATCCCTATTAGATCAGCATGGCCTTGCAATGACTGACCTGAGCCAATCTAATAAAGTATTGCCATTCGAAGGAGCGGTCAAAAATGCATTGAAATCTACAGCCATGATTGTAGCATTTGATTAAACAGAGTATTAGTTGGAGGAAAGAATGACTGCGTTAGTTACTCGGCTATTCATGTTTATGTTGCTTCTCCTTTTTTCGTTCAGTGTATTTGCTGGCAATTCTACAATGCCTTCTGCCCCGCCGAAATCAACAGCAGCTTCAAACATTTGGGAATTCAGCACTTCAATTAATTTTGCCAACCAAGCAAACCGTGTAATAAACAAGGGGACAGGCCCCTCTATCATGAGTGAAAAGGACACTGAGTTGATGGTAAAAAATTATAGGGAAGCTCTCATTCACGCTGAACAGGTCAACCATGTTCTTTTGGAAAAGGCCTTTGCTGGATGGGGAAAACACTTCGATCAGGAATATCGAGTAGGCTTACGATTGTTCATTAACGGCAATGACAATGTAGATGTTGATAAGATAAAAAAGGGGCAAGAACTCATGGACTTATGGGGTGAATGGTTTGACTCAAATATTCAAGCCATTAAAAGATCAAAGTGAACAATATGGCGCATACGGCCTCGCGGAAGCTTGGCCCTCCGGATTTCGCTATTAGCTATTCGCTATCTTATTAAATGGTGCCGCGAATTGAACGCGGAACCTTCATCTCCTGGCTCATCTTGCCCAGCAACCTCATTGCATCCTCCCTGTGCCGGTCCTCGGAGGCCGGTGCCGTGGCGGCGTAAATCACGCTCGCCGCTACAGCCGAGCACCAGAGATCAGGCCTCCTTCGTCGGCCCGATCACGGTGCCCGGCTAGCCTTGGCGAACGATTCCTTACCTTCCGCCTGGTATGCATCGATGGCCCCGAGCTCCAGAGATTCAGCCTCCTGCGTCGGCTGAATCACGGTGCCCGGCAAGGACTGCGCTTCCTTCATTAGCGTGTCCGATTCCTGCTTCACGTCGATGGCCCGGTTCCCGGATTCGACAACTCCAGGCAGAATAGCTAATAGCGGATATGAACGCTCTTGACTCGAAGTAAGGGCCGGTTCAATATTCCTTCATCTTAGAGCTGAGGGAAAACTTTATTCAAAGCAAACGGACACGAAAAGGTCCTGAGGACATATTAGATGAAGAGTCCTGAACAACCAACTCCACCATATGATGAGCTCGCTTGCGGTCTCATGAAGGGTGCGTTGGCCCGTTAGGCAAGGAAAACCATGAGCGATTGGGATTTTCTTTACGAGATGAATGAGCGCGGCTACAGCGCAGAGGAAATAGCTGATGCCGCTTGCTCCGGCGCTGCGCCTTGGGAATGGGAATACATAAGCAGAGATTGGATCGATTCTCAGCTTGAAACTGCACCAGGAGATGATGCCGTCTCGGTTAAGCCAGGCACGCATTTTCAGGGCAGAGATGGATTGCCCTTTAGCACCCTAGCGCAAACAAAGATTTTTGTTGATCTAGTTGATTGCGCGAAACGCCACTTCGAGAACACTGGCAGGTACTTACAGATCTGGGGAGAACTCGGTGAAATCTACGCCGAGATCAAATTCGGCCTTCGCCGTCACGGGCCACACGAAGCCGGTTCTGACGGCATAATTGCCGGGAAGCTTGTTGAGGTTAAGGCCATCTCCCCTGAGAAAACCAGCGACCGTGTATTCGTCAAGAGCCAAGGAAATTTCGAGCAGTTGCTCATCGTTCGCATTGATCGGGATTTCCATTTCAAGGGCAAGCTTTTTGACAGAAGCGAGCTAAAAGGAGCTTCGGGCAAATTCCTCAGAGGACGACTCAAGGATGACTCGGGCAAGGCCTAACAATTCCGTCGAGAGGGCCGGCCACAAGCTGCACTTGCGCAGGCAGAATAGCTAATGGCGAATAGCGGACGGGCTTTTTGGCTCGCAGCCTTTAAACGCCCGAACCCTCACACAGATGGAGCCGGGGGAGGCGGACGGGACGCGCCGGGCACCAGAGATCCTGACTCCTTCGTCGTTCTGACTGGCACGGTGCCCGGCAAGCGGTCCAGGCCTAGGGCCGTGGGGGCGCAAGGGACTGCGACAGGCCGGCGCATGACCCCAGGCCGCCAGGCGCCCGAACGGCATGGAGCCAGTCGTCGCGCGGACAGGTTCCGGAAAAGCCGATGTGTCGATTCAAGCTCAATTAGCGGGCCAGCTTCCAGACAGGCGCATGAGGCGTCGCGGAGCTCCGCCCTCCGGAGGAAATGGAATACTGATGCGCGGGAAATGGTGCGCAGAAAGAATAGCGGATAGCGGAAAGTCAGGATTTTGCGGCTTGATTCGCTATTCGCTATTAGCTATTCGCTATCTTAAATGGTGCGCCTGCCGCGAATTGAACGCGGAACCTTCAGCTTCGGAGGCTGACGCTCTATCCAATTGAGCTACAGGCGCACGAAAATCAACCGTTCTTAGCCGCGAATTCTTTCATAAATGCGGCCAGTGCGTCAACACCTTCCATCGGAAAAGCGTTATAAATCGACGCGCGCACGCCGCCCACGGAGCGGTGGCCCTTCAAAGCCTTCATCCCGGCCTTGGACGTTTCCTTCAGGAATTGCTCTTCCAGGGCCTCCGTCGGCAGCCGGAAGGTGATGTTCATCTCCGACCGGTCGGCCTTCTCCGTGGTGCCCTTGTAATAGCCGCCGCTGCCGTCGATGGCCGCATAGACCTTGGCGGCCTTCTCGGCATTCCGGCGGTACAGCGTCTCGACGCCCTGCTTCAGGATCCAGCGGGTCGTCAGCATGAGCAGGTAGATCGAGAAGGTCGACGGCGTGTTGTAGAGCGAATTCTCCTCCGCGTGTGTCGAATAGCGCAGGAACGCGGGCACCGTGGCCGGGCAGCGCGCCATCAGCTCCTTGCGCAGCGCCACCACCGCCAGGCCCGACGGGCCCAGGTTCTTCTGGCAGCCGGCATAGAACAGGGCGAACTGCTTGTAGTCCAGGGGGCGGGAGAGGATGTCCGAGGACATGTCGGCCACCAGCGGAGCGGAGGTCTTGGGTATCGACTTCCACTGGGTGCCGGCGATGGTCTCGTTGGTCGTGATGTGCAAATAGGCCGCGCCGGGCGTCTGCTTCAGCTCGTTTTCGCGGGGCATGCGCGCCGGAGTCACAGCCATGATGTCCGCCGCCACGTTCACCTTGCCCACGATCTTCGCCTCGGCATAGGCCTTCTTGGCCCAGGTGCCGGTCAGCGTGTAATCGGCCACCGAGCCGGGAGTCAGCAGGTTCATCGGCATCATGGCGAACTGGCCGCTCGCCCCGCCCTGGAGCAGCAGGATCGTGTAGGAGTCGTCCAGCCCGAACAGGGTCGTCAGGTTGGCGATCGCCTCCGTGTGGATGGCGTCATATTCCTTGCCCCGGTGACTGCTCTCCAGGATCGACATCCCGGAACCCTTGTAGTCCAGCAGCTCCTTCTGGGCTTCCTGCAAAACCTCGACCGGCAACACCGCCGGACCCGCACCGAAATTGAATACGCGCGCCATGATCGTGCTCCTTCCAAAGGCAAAAACAAATAGCAAGCCCCCCGAGCGAAGTCAAACCCATTCGATTTGCGCAAAGAGGGCCGAAAGAGTTAACCACGGATTGCACGGATGCCACGGATGAATACAGAAAAGGGGATGGAACTACGAAACACGCAAAAGTCGCGAAAAAAGAACCACGGATTGCACGGATGTCACGGATACTATGCAAAGCCGGATTTGTTGGCGCGCTTCGCGCCCCCTCTTTGATTTCTCTTATCCGTGTTATCGGTGCAATCCGTGGTAAGTCTTCCCCTTTTCGCGTCTTTCGCGTCTTTCGCGTGTTTCGTAGTTAAAATCGGTGTAATCCGTGGTGCCTTGGCTGCACGCTATTTGCCGTTCGACCGGCCTTTGTAGGGCTTGGCGAGCACGGCATACACCTTCGTCTGCCGCTCGGCGAGCAGCCCGGTCTGGTAGCTCGTGTAGTTGATGAACGGCCGGGGGGCGGTCGGATCGACCTCGGCGGAGACGATCTGGTCCGGAATGATGCCCCGCCAGTCGCGGAACATGCCGCCCGCGGCCAGGATCTTTCCGTCCTTGTCGATCACCCGCCCGTTGCCGCACCACATCGAGATGACCAGGGGGCAGACCGTGTCATAGGCGCGGGACTGGGCCTGGAAATCCACCTGGTTCCCCGCGTGCCCGTAGGTCGGCAGAAAAAGAATCTGCGCCCCGTTGACCATCAGCCCCTGGGTGACCTCCGGAAAGCAGACGTCCCAGCAGATGAACAGCCCCACCTTGCCGTGCGGGGTGGGGAAGACCGGAAGGCTGTCGCCCGGCGTCAGGTACCGGCCTTCCCCGGTCGGCCCCCCGGCCAGCTGCACCTTGTGATACGAGCCGACGAAGCGGCCGCGCGGATCGAACAGGCAGGCGGCGTTGTAGAACAGGCCGCCCTTGGGCTCGATGGCCCCGGCAATCACATGGATGCCGCACTCCCGGGCCGCCTTGCCCATCTGCTCGACGAAATAATCCCACGTGCGCAGCCAGGCCTCACGCTTGACCCGGATCGGGATCTTGATCCGCCAGCGCCCGAGGTTGGGCAACCCCTCCGGCAGGCAGGCCATCTTCACGCCGTCGGCGGCCGCCTGGCGCAGCATGGCCACGCCCCGGTCCGTGAAGGCGTTGGCCAGGGCCACGGCCTCGTCCAGGCTGGCGCCGGGATAGGCGTAGCCGTGGATGATCTCGCCTTTCCGGCGTTCCTTTTCCGTGCTCGGACACAAAGCGGCGACTTTGATTTTCATGATTTCATTATGGCGCGATTTCGAGGCGCGTCAAGAGCCGGATCTTTCCGGTTTCCCGGTCGAAGCGCAGCGTGCCCGCCCGGAGGATCGCCTCCTTGCGCCCCTTGGTCAGCTGCTTGAACCAGTATTCCACCTTGAGCGCGAGCGAGCGGGAGCCGATCCGGCGCCGGAAGGCGAGCTCCGCCGGAGGCTGCGCCCGCAGGAAGCGGGCCGCCTTCGGTCCCCCGTGCGCATGCTCCCGATAGCGGCGCGGCACGTCCGTGGTGATGCCGGCATACAGCGATCCCTTGACCGTGCGCACGACATAAAGATGCCAGGTTGCAGCCATCCAGCCACTGTAGCCCCCCGGCCGGCCTGTCAGCCAGTAAAATTGGCTCGAGGTAGGCCGGGCGCTACGAGCCCGGTGTCGCACGCTTTCTGGCGCATCTCCTTGCATAAATTGTCGCGAAGCCGTGCCGGGCTCATAGCGCCCGGCCTACCCAGACCGTTCGCAAGGGTTCGTACCTCGTACTCCTACTCGTATGCGTACTCGATCTTCGGCGCCTGGCTCTTCATCAGGTCCAAAGCGGCATTTTCCTCTTGTCTCTCAACCGCGCCCAAGGTATAAGCGCATTGACATTCCCGGACGATCCCCGCTCAAAGGGGATTCCCATGCTGTCCGAACGCGAAGCCTACATCGCGCTGAACCTGATCCGTGAAGTCGGCCCTGTTACCGTCCGCCTCCTCGCCGAAACGCTGGGCTCGGCGTCCGCCATCTTCGACGCCGACGCCCGCCAGCTCCTGTCCGTCCGGGGGACGGCCACGGAAATCGTTAAAAAAATAATCGCAGCCCGCAAGAAGGTCAACGCCACTCTCGAGATCGAGCGGGCCGCGGAACTGGGCGCCGAACTGATCACCCCCGCCGATCCCGGCTACCCGGACCCGCTCCGGAACATCTACGATCCGCCCCTGGCGCTCTACGTCAAGGGGACGCTCGACCTGCGCGACCAGCATGCCGTGGCCATCGTGGGCTCGCGCCACACGACCTCCTACGGCCGCGACTGCGCCGGCGCCTTCGCCGCCTCCCTGGCCCGGGCGGGCTACACCATCGTCAGCGGGCTGGCCCGCGGCATCGACACCAGCGCCCACCAGGGGGCTCTGCGGGCCGGCGGCCGCACCCTGGCCGTGCTGGGCGGCGGACTTCACGACATCTATCCGCCCGAGAACCGCGAACTGGCCGGCGAGATCGCTGCCTCCGGCGCCCTGATCAGCGAATTCCAGCTCGGACGCGAGCCGGACAAGACCACTTTTCCCATCCGCAACCGCATCGTGAGCGGCCTCTCGCAGGGCGTGGTCGTGGTCGAAGCGGGACTCAGCAGCGGCGCTATGATCACCGCCAATGTGGCAGCGGAGCAGGGGAAGTCGGTTTTCGCCATACCGGGGCGGATCGACTCCCCGACCTCCCAGGGGACCCATCACCTGATCAAGACCGGGGCGCGGCTGGTGGAGTCGGCCGACGACGTGCTGGAGGACCTGGGTAGCCTGTTCACTGCCGTCAGCCGGTCCGCGGCGCGGCCGCCGGGCGAGTCGGTCCGCGCCGCCCAGATCCGGATTCCGCTTTCCGAGGCGGAACAGGCTGTCATGCAGCGGCTTATGGAGGACGACCGGCTCGATATCGACACCCTGGTCCGCCAGTGCGGACTGCCGGCAGCCACGGTTTCGGCGACACTTCTTATGCTGGAGATGAAAAAGCTGGTCAGGACTCTCCCCGGACGGTTTGTGGAGACTGTCCGCCAGTTAAGATAACCACGGATAGCACGGATAGCACGGATATGAATACACTGGTTCACGAAGCATTGAGTAGGGAGATAATAGGAGCCGCGATGACGGTTTTGAACGCATTAAAACCCGGTCTTGACGAAAAGCTTTATGAAAATGCGCTGGTGATTGAACTAAAAGAGCGCGGCCATAAAGTAAATCAGCAGATGGTCTTTAAGGTTGAATACAAGGGGCATGTTATCGGAACGCTGATACCGGATCTTATTGTCGACGACATGGTTATCGCCGATCCTAAAGTAGTCGTTTCATTCGTAGATAGTCATGTGCGAAAACACGCATTTAAAAGTGAGCCACCGCACGCATTAAAAGTGAGCCACCTTCAAGTGGCCTCCGATAAACTACCGGGCAACCAAAACGCCCGGGGGCAAGGAGGCTGGAAGG
>JBIIYJ010000056.1:0-21741 GCA_044346855.1 Kiritimatiellia bacterium | reverse complement strand
GGCGGGGTCGAGCGCGGGGCGGATCCAGAAGAGCGGCGCCAGCAGGCGGACGAGGGGGCGCGGGATCAGCCGGCTCTTCCAGGTGGCGGGGAGGCGGAGCGTTTTCGTTCCGGGGGCGGGCGGCTCGCCGAGCAGCGGCGGATCCTCCCAGCTTCCGGGCGGCAGGTGGCGGAAGACCGGCACGGCGCGGTGGGGAATGCCCAGCACCCGGCAGAGAGCGGAATCCAGGGCGCCCGGGTCGGCCGAGGCGGCCACGAAGCCCAGCCGGACCGGCTCGCCGCCGGAGGGGCCGTTGCCTTCCATGCCGACGATGCCGTCGGCGATCGACAGCCCCGGCCGGACGATGGCGGCCAGCTCCGCCACGAGGCGGCTCAGCTCGTCGCCCGAGGGGAACAGCTTGTGCAGCGTGGCCTTCTGGAAGCCCGGAAGGGTCCCGTAGAGGTTTTTCACGGCGCCCGTGAAGACGGTGAGGGAGTGGGTCTTGACCTTGGGGAGGTTGACCACCAGGTCCGCGTCGAGGACCGGCGCGGCGATGGTGAGGGTGGTTCCGGCGCAGGTGAAGGTTCGGGAGCCTTCCTGCTCGAGATTGAGCAGGGGCACGCTCTCGGCGTCGCAGAGGGCGCGGAAGCCGGTTTTCTCCCAGACCGCGCGGACCCGCAGGGCGCCGGCGGGGCTGTCCCCGACCGACGGCACCGCGCCCGCCTCCCGGGCCAGGCGGATCACGGCGCGGGCGATTTCGGGATGGGTCGTGATGCCCTGCTCCGGCGTGCCGTCGGACAGCAGGTTCGGCTTGAGCAGGACGCGCTGGCCGGGGCGGAAGAAGCGGGCCGGCCCGCCGAGGGGCTCGAGCGCGCGGCGCACGGCGTCCAGGGCCAGGTCATACGACTCGCAGCGGGCGAAGGAGACCGGCAGGCTCATGAGGGCTCCGGGGCGGGCGTTTCGATGGCCGGGAGGAGAAGCTTCAGGAAGGCGGCCAGGCGGAGGCGGGATTCGGGCGTCTCGAGCGGCTCGCCGATGGTCACGGCCACGTAGGCCCAGCGGGAGGTCTTGTTGAAGAAAAGCTGGTCGCGCAGCGTCCAGGCCAGCCTCACGAAGTGCGAGGCCGTCAGGCGGTCGGCCCCGGCGAACCAGTAGACGAACCCGAAGCGGCTGCGCGGGTCGGGGCCCCGGCGGGAGTCGATCCGGACGACCTCGAGCCTCCGGCCCGAGCCCAGGTCGAGCCGCTCGAGGCTCTGCCGGTCGATGCTGTAGCCCTGCGCGGGCAGGCACTGCTGGGGCCGGTGGATGCTGCGGGGGTCCGCCCCGGCGAGGACGATGGTGACGGTGTAGGCGGGGGAGCCGGGGGACTGGTAGGTGCGGCGGGCGATGGCGGTGTCGGCGGGCAGGACGGTGCGCTCGGCGAACGACATCGGCAGGAGCGGGCTGCCGCAGGCGGGGCAGGCGACCAGGTCGTCGACCGCTTTGACGGGATGCGCCTGCAGGCAGCGTTCGTTCTGGCAATGGAGGATCAGCGAACTCTCGTAGGGACCGAGTTTGGCGGGCAGTTCCCTGGCGAGCCGGGGGGCCTCGGCCGGTTTCGCCGGGGGGGCGAAATGGACCCAGAGCGCGGCGGCCGCCAGCATCAGCGGAAGGATCAGGAATGCGACGTTTCGCGGAACCTGGTACGAGCGGTAACCCATGCCGTTTTCCAATCGTGGTTGATCAGCGTCGCCACCCCCAGCATCAGGCTGGCGGCGGCGATAAAGAACACGTAGCCCGAGTAGTCGTGATAAAAGCCGACCGCGCGATCCTGCCCGAACAGGCGGGCGACGATGCCGATCATGACGATGCGGATCATATTGCCCGCCACGGCCAGGGGAAAGGCGGAGAGGAAGAGCAGGAGCTGGCGGAGGCGGTCCTTCTGGTAGAAGTGGGCGTAGGCGGCGGCCAGCGCGGTCATGGCCAGGACGGACCGCAGGCCGCTGCAGGGGTCGGCGATCTCGAAATTGAAGCCGTCCGCCTGGAGCGCCGTCCCGGTGCGGGTGGTCATGATGCCGAGCCCGTTGAGGATGCCGGACGAGGCGGCCGAGGCGAAGAGCCGGAGCGGGAAGGTCAGCGCGTCCAGGAAACTCAGCGGGACGCAGAAAATGAGATAGCCGATCGGGAAGACGAGCTGCCGGGCCACGCCCCAGCCCCAGTAGGCGAAGGGAATGCTCCAGAGCAGGAGGATGAGCGCCATCAGGGTCAGTCGGGTCTGCTGCCCCTGCACGCCCGCCCAGTAGACAACCAGGGCGGCGGCGGACAGGAGAAGGCCGCGCCAGTCCGGATTCTTAACGGCGCTGCCGATCGCCTCGCGCCGCATCCAGAGAGCGTAGAGGGAGACCAGCGGGATCAGCCAGCCGTAGGACATGTCGGCGGCCACGTCGCCGGTCCAGCGCGCCGTCATCCATTGGACGGCGGAGGGGCTCTGGGCGTCCAGCCGCTCCCGGTTGCCGTGAAAGCCGAACAGGACGACCAGCAACACCAGCACGGCCGCCACGCTGTGGAAAAGCGGGTCGCGCAACCGGGTCGCCCATGTTGTTCCGTTCCGGGTCATCTTTCGATTATCTCAAAACAAGGCCGGCGGGAGAAGCCTTTATTCTTAAATACGGCCGAGTATTTTACGGCGTAAGGCCTGACTTGACACGAGTAAAACAAAACGGGTGTTGCCGATGAGATAGCGTTTCCACAAGCGGCCCGGTTCCATGAGGAGGCGGAAGAGCCATTCGAGCCCGATCCTGCCCATCCAGCGGGGCGCCTGGCGGACCGTGCCGGCGTGGAAATTGAAGGCGGCGCCCACGGGAATGAGAACCGGCGCCTCGAGCCGCTCGCGGAAGCGGGCCGCCCAGTAGTCCTGCTTGGGCGTGCCGATGCCGATCCAGACGATGTCCGGCCGGGCCGCGTTGATCCGTTCCGCCGTCTCCCGCTCCTCCTCCGGAGTCAGGGGCCGGAAGGGAGGCGCCCAGGAGCCGGCCACGAGCAGGCCGGGGAACCGGGCTGTCAGCGCGGCCTCCAGCGTCTTCAGCAGATCGTCCGTTCCGCCATAGAAATAATGGCGCACGCCGCCCGCCCGGCCCTTGTCGCACAGCGCCAGCATCAGGTCGGGCCCGTAGACGCGGCTCACGGAAAATCCCTGGAGCTTGCCGATCCAGACCACCGGCATGCCGTCGGGCACCGCGAGGCCCGCGCCGTTGACGATGGCCGCCAGGTCGGGGTGGTCGTGGCATTGCAGGATGGTGTCGGCCGGGCACACGCTGAGGTAGCGGCGCTCGCGGGCGGCGACCCAGTCCAGCACGATCTCGACGGCCCGGCCGGGTGTCAGGGCGCTGATGCCGACGTCCAGTATGCGGTAGCGGTCGGGGAGCGGGGCGGGGCTCACGGTCGCCTCCAGAGCGTGAAGCCGGGGAACGTCTCCCGGGCCCGGTATTGCCGCATTTCAAGCCAGAGAGTCAGTTTTCCCTCCCGGTCATAGAGATCGGGCTTCGAGGTGATGACCAGCGCGGGGTCGGCGTATGCGCCCGTCGCGGAGTCGAACCGGGTCACAGGGTAGACGATTCCGCCGCCGTCGCGCGTCCGGTTGAACGCGACGCCGTAGTAGAGCGCGGTGTCGAGGTCGGCCGACCACCAGACGGTTTCGCCGCGCTCCGCGGCCTGGCCGGCGAGGGCGGCGGCTTTCCGGTAATCGTCCTTCCGGTGGCGCGGGGAGAATCGCAGCGAGAGGGCCGAGGCCAGAAGCAGCAGGGCCAGCAGGGCGGGCACGAGGCGGGCGAGCCTGCGGGTTCCGTATGCCGACGTGAAGCGGTCGGCCAGCCAGGCGGTGAGGCAGGCGGTGAACGGGAGCACGGGTGAAAGGTGCCGGCCCCAGAACGGCCAGCCTGCGAGCCGGGCGGCGATCAGGAGCAGGAGCGGGGGGGCGGCGGCCAGGAGGGCGACGGCCAGCATCACGCGGTTCCGATCGTCCTCGATCCGTTTGCGCAGGGGAAGCAGGAGCGCCAGGTAGAGCAGTCCCAGCAGGCCGAGGGCGGGGAGGGACACCTTGAAGAGGGCCAGCAGCGCGGGGGCGCCGGCGCGGGCGGCCTCCCGGATTTCGAGCCGGGCCGGTCCGAGGCCGAGGAAGCCGAGCAATTCATAGCCCGCGAAGACGGGGTTGAGGAGGCCGGGCTCCCAGACGCGGGCGCCGCCGGCGCCGCGGGCGAGGGTGGCGGCGTGGTGCAGGCCGAGGGGCAGCAACAGGAGCAGGCCGAGGCCGAGCGGGAGCCAGGCCCGGCGGTCCGGCCAGGCGCGGCGGGAGAGGAGCGCGCCGGCCGCGAGCGCGGCGGCGAGGGCGAGGGGAATGGCGCCGAGGAGCGTGGCGCCGGTCATGACGAAGCCGCCGAGGGCCAGCGACCAGGCCCAGGCCGATCCGCGGCCGCGGTCCTGGAGGCAGGCGACGAGGCCGTGCAGGACCCAGGCCGACCCGGCGACCTGGAGGGCGTAGGGGCGAAACTCGTTGGCGTAGAACCAGAGGAAGGGCTGGACGGCGAACCAGAGGGGCAGGGTCGGGAGCCGGAGCCGGCGGCCGGCCAGGAAAAGGCCCGCCGCGCCCGCCAGCATCCAGAGGCAGTTCAGCGCCCGCAGCGCCCATTCCGAGGCGGCGCCCAGGCGGACCCACCCCCAGGCGGCCAGCACCCCGAGCGGCATCTGGGCGAGCGAGTCCGTGCTCGCCGCCAGGCGGCCGAGCAGCCCGTGGAACGACTCGCCCGAGACGAAGCGGAGCGTGGCGACCTCGTCCATCCACAGGCTTTCGCGGGTCGGCATGAGCAGGGCGGCGGCGGCGATCGCGGCGGCGGCCAGCAGGGCCTTCGCGTTCGCCAGCAGCAGGAAGGCCCCTTTCAGCGGAAGCCAGCGCGGCGGGGCCCTGAGCCCGGCCAGCCCCGGGCCGGCCAGCAGCCCGACGATGGAGCGGAAGCCGGCCCAGTCGCCTTGTCTCATTTTTCGGTACGCGCCGGCCAGGACGAACTGGTGGAAGAAGGCGCGGCGGCAGGCCTCCAGCTCGCGGGGAGCCAGCAGGCCCTTGGCGGCGGTGCGGTCGAAAAGGCGGAGCAGGAGGGCCACGGTGCCGGCGTGGAACATGCCCATGGTCAGCGCCTGGGGGTGGACGGTGTAGGCGGCGGTCACGGCGGGCTCCAGGGCCAGGCCGTGGCGCTCCGCCAGGCGCAGCCAGAGGTCGAGGTCCGCCGGCTCCTTCCAGGCCGGGTCGAAGCCGCCCGACTCCGCGAACGCGGCGCGGCTCATCACCAGGCCGGGGAAGCGGACGAAGGACGAGTCGGCCAGCAGCCGCCGGACCGCCTCGCGCGGGGCCAGCCGCTCCGGCTTGCCGACCGCCTGGGTGCGGAGGGTGTTCCCGTTTTCATCGACGAGGGCGACGCCGAAGAGCAGGACGGGGGCGCCGCCGCCGCGGATCGCGTTCAGCACGCCCGCCAGGCCGCGGGGGAGGAGATAGTCGTCGTCGTGCAGGATCCAGAGGTAGCCGCCCGCGCCCAGGCGGGCGGAGGCGTTCCAGTTTTCCGCCATGCCCAGCCGGGGGCGGTTGGCCCGGTAGGTCCAGGGGCCCTTCCAGCGGGCCAGCTCCTGGCGGGCGGCCTGCTCGACGGCCGGGTCGGTGGAGTCGTCGGAGACGACGATCTCGATCCGGTCGTGTGGCTGCCCCACGGCGGCGGCGAGGATCGAGCGCAGGGCCCGGCGCAGGCCGTCGGGCCGGTTGTAGGCCGGGACGCAGAGGCTGATCAATGGCGCGGGTGTTTCCATTATAGGTCCAACGAGGCGAGGACGCCGGCGGCGAAGAGGCCGGCCATCCGGTCGATGGTGCGCAGCGCGCCGGACGCGCGGGCGCGGGCGGCCAGGCGGGCGAGGCGCTCCGGGTCCGCCAGCAGGGCGGCGGCCTCGGCGGCGAAGGCGGCCGGGTCGCAGGGGGCGAGCAGGCCGTTGACGCCCGGCTCGAGGTATTCGATCTCGGGGGAGTGGCGGCCGTTGTCCGTGGTGGCGAAGGGCAGCCCGAGCGCGAAGGCGTCCTGGAGGGCGAGGCCGGCGCGGGCGGGGTGGAGCATGAGGCGGGCCAGCCGGAAGTAGGGAACCCGCTCCAGGCCGGTCTTTTTTCCGACCCAGGCGCACCAGGGGCGGGTTTCGCAGAAGGCGGCCACGCGGGGGCGCTCCGGGCCGTCCCCGATCAGGATGGCGCGGAAGGCGGGCAGGGCCCCGCGGATCCGGTCCAGGGCGGCGAGCAGGACGGGTATTTCCATTTCGGGTACAAGGCGGCCGCAGAAGAGGCCGGCGGGGGCGTCGGCGGCGGAGCCGAAGAGCGCCTGGCGCAGGCGGGCGTCGTCCTCCGGCGTCAGGCGGGCCGCCTCGCGGGCGAGGGCGGCCGTGTCGGTGGTGTTGTCGAACACGGTGACGCGGTCCGGCGGGAAGCCGTCCGCGGCGACGGCGCGGGCGGAGCGGGCGGTGTAGGCGAAGAAGCGGTCGGCGCGCCGGAGCCAGAAGCGGCGCCAGGCGTCGCGGGCGGGGGCGGGGGCGGCGCGGTTGAAATGGGCGCCGTGGCCGATCCAGGCCAGGGCGGGGGCGGGGCGGCCGGCGAGGCGGCGCAGGGCCCGCGCCAGGAGCAGCGGGTAGTTGACCAGCTGGGCGTTGGCCTGTTCGAGCACGACCAGGTCCGCGCCGCGCAGGCGGGTCAGGAGGCCCGGGGTCCAGAAGGCCTTGGCGCCGAGGCGGCGGTAGCGGACCCGGCGGCCGAAGGGGAGCGCGTCGAGCGAGTCGGTGAGCGCCTCGCCGGGCCAGGGGGCGCCGGAGTAGACCTCGAGGGCGACGCCGGCCGCGGCCAGGCGGTCGTGGAGGGCGAGGTAGAAGGGGACCTGGTAGTCGCAGGTGACGCGGCGGACGATGGCGGCTCGGCGGCGGGGGGAGGCGGGGCTCATGAGGGGCGCCTGCCGAGGGATTCGAGCAGCCAGTGGGCCGGGTAGCCGACGAGGCGCTTGGCGAGGCCGCAGGCCAGGCAGGGAAGGAGCCAGGGGGAGGGGCAGTTGCGCAGGGCGAAGCGGACGAAGACGCGCAGGTTGCCGGCGCCCTTGAGGCCGGTGAGGTGTTCGCCGTAGTGGCGCCAGCTGCGGTGGCGCATCAGGGCCGTGCCGCCGCTCTCCTTCTCTCGGATGCGCAGGGGGGCGTCGTAGTTGCAGAGGACCGGGTGGCCGGCCCGGGCCGCGCGGACGGTGAAGTCGTAATCGGCGGCGTAGTGGCGGAAGGCCCGGTCGTCGAACAGCCCGATCTGGAAAAAGACGGAGGCTGGAATCAGGAGGCCGCGGCCGGGAAAATGGGTCACCTCGTGGAGCCCCTCGAAGCGGTCGCCGGGCGGGCGGGGAAGCGGGATGAAGGAGGCGGTGGGCCAGGCGATCCGCTCGCCCCAGTGGACGGGGAGGCCGGTATCGTGGCTGACGGCGAGGGCGCCGATGAGCGCGCCGGGGCGCTGCGCGGCGGCCTGCTTCATGCGCGCCACGAAGTCGGGGGGCGGCACGGTGTCGTCGTTCAGCGTCATGACGGCGGCGGCGCGGCGGTCCAGGGCCGTCTGTGTTCCCAGGTTGGTGGCGGCGGTCCACCACAGGTTGCCGTCGCCCTCGAGCAGCAGGACGGCGGGAAAGCGGGTCCGGATCATCTCCGCGGTGCCGTCGCGGGAGCCGTCGTCGACCACGATGACGAGGAAGTCCGGGTCGGTCTGGCGTGCCAGGGCGTCCAGGCAGTCGCGCGTGAAGGCGCGGCGGTTGTAGGTCGGGATGACGATGGCGAGGGGGAGTGGCATGATCAGAAGGGCCTCGAGCCCTGGGCGGCCGCGACCGGGGCGGCGGGGGCCTGGGGGGTGCGCCAGGAGGTGACGAGGACTTTCATCAGCGTGAAGGTGAACAGGATGCGGGTGACGGCGGCGACGGGGTCGCCGATGATGAGGTAGAAGTAGAGCACCTGCATGACGAGGTAGGCGAAAAGGACGCGGTAGGCGCGGCCGAAGGGGGTGTGGGAGGGGATTTCGCCGAGGAGGCGGCGGCTTTCGACGAGGGCGGAGAGGAAGAGGCCGGAGCAGAAGACGAGGCCGGGGATTCCGGTGTCGATCAGCAGGGAGAGGGGCCCGTTGTGGTAGTTGTGGCGCAGGTACATGTAGAGCATGTCGGTCGTGTAGTCGAACTGGGGCAGCTCGTCCGGCGAGAAGAGGAAGCCGCGGCCGAGCCAGCGGTACTGCTCGCCCAGCAGGAGGCTGAACCGCCAGAGGGAGAAGCGCCAGGTGATGGTGTTGGTGGCGTCGGTCTGCACGGTTTCGGCGACGCCGAGGCCGGGGATGATGGAGAGGGTGCGCTGGACGAGGGCGGGGAGGTAGGGGGTGATCAGGAAGAGGAGCGACCAGAGGGTGATGGCGATGAGGAGCAGGATGAAGAGGTGGCGGACCCATGAGCGGTTCTCGCGGAAGACGAAGGAGTAGAAGGTGATGGCGCCGGCGAGGGCGAGGAAGTGGGAGCGGTAGCCGGAGAGGCCGACCAGGGCGAGGCCGACGAGGAGGAACAGGCCGATGGCGAGCAGCTGCGGCATGCGGACCGGCAGGAGCATCAGGGCGGCGATCCCGATGGCGGTGCCGAGGGCGGCGAGGGGATAGACCCGGATCAGCGAGGTCTGAACGTCCACCCCTTCCAGCGAGGTGGCGCCGGATTCGGTCAGGGCGGGGCGGATGTAGTCGGTGATGTCGAAATACCCGCCCGAGAACGAGAGCAGCCACTGGGCCACGAAGGGGAGCACGTAGCCGGCCGTGAGGAGCAGGACGGCCCATTTCCACTGCCGCGGGCCGAGCCCCTTGAGGGGGGCGGTCCAGCAGAAGGCCGAGGCGATGAAGATGAGGAAGTATTTCCCCCCGCCCCACTCGGCGCTGCCGAAGGCGCGCATGCCGGTGCCCCGCACGCTCATGATGAGGACGAGGGTGACGAGATACAGGAACAGGAACAGGTTGGAGGCCGCGTAGGAGGGTTGTGGAACGGGGGTTCCGGAGTGCAGGATGAGGTTCCGCACGATCAGCCAGAGGGAGAGGACGGCGGCGAGGGCCAGGTGCAGGGAGAGCGAGGCGGGCAGCATGGGCAGGGTGGCCTCGGTCCCGAACAGGGCGATCACCAGGATGAGGAGCCAGGAGGGCGACTGGATCAGGGTCGGGAGGAAGAGGACGAGGATGAGGCCCGCCAGCATGGGGTAGTTCGACTTCGCGATGGCGATCATGCTGATGATGAGGGCGCCGAGGAAGAAGCCGATGTGGATCAGCGAGCGCTGGAGATGGAAGATGGACGAGGGTTTCATGGGCGCCTCGGTAGGGGGATGAGGGGGCGGAGCATGGCGAGCACGAGCCGGCCCGTTTCGGAGTGGAAGGCGTGCCAGGCCATGAACAGGGTCATGAGCCCGGCGGCGGCGGCGCCGACCGCCAGGCGGGGCCAGGCGGCGGCGGTTTCAGGGCCGGCAAGGCGCGCCAGCGGCCAGGCGGCGAGGCCGAGGACGGCGGCGGCGGCGAGGAACGGGAGCGACGTGCGCAGGAGTTCCCGGACGGTGGAGCCGCCCTGGGCGGCGAAGGCGGCCAGCCCGAGGGGGAGGGCCAGGAGCTGGGAGAGGACCATGCCCGCGGTCACGCCCGGCAGCCCCCACGGCCGGCCGGCGAAGAGGCCGAGGACCAGCAGGATCATGGCGGCCAGCAGCCAGCGGACCAGCAGGTCGGTCCGCCCCAGGGCCGAGAGCCCGGCATGGGTGGCGCGGATCAGCGGGAAGAGGAGCAGCAGCAGGGCGTTCAGGCGCAGGGCGGGGGCGGCGGGAATCCATTGCCGGCCAAAGACGTAGCCCAGGCACTCCGCCGGAGCCACGGCCAGCAGCAGGGCGGGGGGCGCCAGCAGGACGCTCATGGCGTAGACGCTGGTCCGGTAGGCCTTCCAGAACGCCTCGGGGCGGTCCTGCAGCCGGGAGAGGCCCGAGAGGGAGACGGGCACGAGGGTCGAGTCCACCAGGGCCGTGGCGAGCATGCGGACGTTGTGGGCCCGCTGGTACAGGCCCAGCTGGGACACGGCCAGGAGGCGGCCGAGGATGAGGGCGTCGGCCATTTGCAGCCACTGGGTCAGCAGATCGACCCCGAGAAAGCGCCGGCCCGCCGCGGCGACGGGGCGCCAGCCGCCGGGGGCGGCGGAGAGGCCCGGCCGCCAGTCGCACGCGAGCCAGGCCCCGGCCAGGGTCAGCACCGCCGGCAGGACCATGTAGAGCATCAGGGCGTAATAGCCCCAGCCCAGCGCGGCCCCCGCGGCGACAACCGGAACGGCGAGCGCCAGGGAGGCGATCTGGATGGCCGCCAGCCGGTCGAATTGCATGCGCCGCTTGAGGAGGGCCAGCGGCAGCGCGGCGAATCCGCCGGCGGCGCTGGCGAAGCACAGGCCGAGCGTGATCGCGGTGAGCTCGGGCCGGCCATAGAACCAGGCGGCCGCGGGGGCGAGCCCGGCCAGCAGGAGGATTTCGATGACAGTCAGGATTGACATGTAGCGGAAGGCGGAGTTGAGGTGGCGGTCGTCGAGGTCCTTCGACTGGATGAGCGCGTAGGTCATGCCCTGGTCGCGCAGCAGATCGCCGGTGGCGGTCACGGCCGCGACGATCGCCACCAGCCCGACGTCGTCCGGCGTGAGCTTGCGCGCCAGGTAGACGCCCAGGATGAGGCGGATGGCCTGGGCCGCCACCTGGGAGGTGACGGTGGAGGCGACGCCGCGAACCGCCCGATTCCGGATTTCACCCGTGGACAGGGGGGCGGTTTCGGGGACAGCGGGCGAAGGGTCGGGCGCGTTCAAATTTTGTAGAAGCTCCGGTACCAGTCCACGAACCGCCGGATCCCCACTTCGATCGGGGTGGCGGGATTGAACCCCGCGTCCCGCGCGAGGTCGGAGATGTCGGCGCACGTGGCCTGGACGTCCCCCGGCTGCATGGGGAGCAGGTTGCGGACGGCCTTGCGGCCGGCGGCCTTCTCGATGCAGTCGATGAAGTACCCGAGCTTGACCGGGCTGTGGTTGCCGATGTTGTAGATCCGGTAGGGGGCGGGCGAGGAGGCAGGGTCCGGGCGCTCGGCCTGCCAGGCGGGGTTGCCGGCGGGCGGGCGGTCCATGATCCGGACGATTCCCTCCACGATGTCGTCGACGTAGGTGAAATCGCGCTCCATGTCGCCGTGGTTGTAAACGTCGATGGGCTTGCCTTCCAGGATGGCCTTGGTGAACTTGAAGGGCGCCATGTCGGGCCGGCCCCAGGGGCCGTAGACGGTGAAGAAGCGCAGCCCTGTGGTCGGCAGGTTGAAAAGATGGGAATAGGAGTGCGCCATCAGCTCGTTGGCTTTTTTGGTGGCGGCGTAGAGCGAGATCGGGTGGTCCGCGCCGTGGTGAACCGAGAAGGGAAGGGCGCGGTTGAGCCCGTAGACCGAGCTGCTCGAGGCGTAGACCAGGTGCGGCACCCCGCGCGCGCGGCAGCCTTCGAGGATGTGCGCGAAGCCGGTCAGGTTGCTGGACACGTAGGTCAGCGGCTTGTCCAGGGAGTAACGGACGCCCGCCTGCGCGCCGAGGTGGATGACCCGGTCGAAGGCGGCGCCCTCGAACAGGGCGGCGATCCCGCCCTCGTCGGCCAGGTCCATCTTCCGGAAACGGAAGCCCGGCTGCGGGGTCAGGAGCGCGAGCCGGGCCTCCTTGAGGCGGGGGTCGTAATAGGCGTTCAGGTTGTCGAGGCCGGTGACGGCATGACCGTTCTCCAGAAGCCGTTTGGCCACATGGAACCCGATAAATCCGGCCGCGCCCGTGACGAGAATATTCATGATGCGAGCAGACTCCGTCCCCGTCCTTTATGCATAAAAGCGGTCTATGCAGACAGGTTTTTTCAGTGTAAAATTCGTACAATCATTTAATCAGAAAAGGGGTAAGTTGGCAATCACGGAGAACGAACGATGGGGATTAAATGATTTGATCATTTAGGGACAAAGAGATTTAATCGTAGTCGTGATCGTGATCGTGATCGTAATCGAGGCGCAAAGCACGCGCGTGGTCGAACGCGATCGCGATCACGATTGCGATCACGAAAAAGACAAGCCCCCCAACCAACAGTTCGGGGCTATCGCTCGAAGATGGTGAAACCTGGCGGGGAAGCCGGGTTTGGAGAAGCGGACGGATGAAACAGCAGCTCAAAGCGCTTTGGAGCATCGGGGGGATGGTCTGGCATTCGCTTCGCACGGCCGCGGCGGGCCTGCGCGGCGTGCCGCACTATTTCCGCGATCTCGGCGCCTTGTCCGCGCAGAGCCAGTCCGCCGGGATCCCGTTCCCTTTCGGCCGCTTTTACCCCTGCCTGGCCGACCGGTTCATGGAGAGCGGGGTCGCGAAGGGGCATTATTTCCACCAGGACCTGCTGGTGGCCGGCCGGGTGTTCGCGAACGCGCCGGCCCGGCATATCGACGTCGGGTCGAGGATCGACGGCTTCGTGGCGCACGTGGCCGCCTTCCGCCCCATCGAGGTGGTGGACATCCGGCCCCTGTCCAGCGCGACCCGGAACCTGGCCTTCATCCGGTTCGACCTGATGGCGCCGCTCAAGGCCGAGTACGTCGCCTGCTGCGATTCCCTCTCCTGCCTGCACGCGCTCGAGCACCTCGGGCTGGGCCGCTACGGGGATCCCGTCAACGCCGACGGGTACCGGGCCGGGCTGGACAATCTCGGGCGCATGCTGCGGCCGGGGGGGACGTTCTACGTGTCCGTTCCCATCGGCCCGCAGAGGATCGAGTTCAACGCCCACCGGGTCTTCGCGGTGCGCACGTTGCTGGACCTTTTCGAGGGACAGTTCCGGATCGAACGGTTTTCGTGCGTGGACGACGCCGGGGCGCTGCACGAGTCCGTTCCGCTGGACGAGGCGGGCGTGAAAGCCAATTTCGGCTGCCGCTTCGGGTGCGGCATTTTCGAGATGACTAAGCTGTAGGAAGCCGGAAGCCGAGGCGGGTGAAGATGGCCCTGAAACGGATTTCCCAGGTGTGCTCTCGCGCGGCGCGGTCCCAGGCGGCCTGGGCGATGGCGAGGCAGTCCTGCGGCCGGTTCCGGTACCAGGAGACGATCTCGACGAGCTCCTCGGCGTTGCGGTAGCAGAGGATTTCCCGGCCGATGTCCCACCACTCCGCCAGCTCCCAGTTGTAGGAGGTGAGGTAGCACGCGCCCGAGCCCGGGCATTCGAAATCGCGGTTCTTCAGGGTCGCCAGGTTGGGCGTGGCGAGGCCGAAGCCGAGGTTGAGCTGGCTGGCGCGGTAGATCGCCACGGTGTCGGGCTCCCAGCGCGAGTCGGGCCAGCCCCGGCCGAAGAGGGTGACGGGGAGGCCGGCGGCGCGGAGGCGGGCGACGAGGATTTCCCGGTCGGGCTTCGGCGAGCCGACGAAGCTGAGTTGGTGCTTGAAGTCCGCGGCCGCGGGGCGGCCCACCCCGCGGGGCGCCCGCATCGCCGGAGGCATGAAAAGGCAGGCGGCGCCGGCGTCCCGGTACCAGCCGGCGGCGATTTTGGAGTTGGTCAGGTTCAGGTCGAAGCGGGTGACCCAGCGGCGGTAATGGTGGCCGCCGCCCCGGTAGGGAGGGTAGTGCCAGAACTGCACCTTGTCGTCCAGGTTCATCCCGATCAGGGGGCCGGGGCAGGCCTGGCGCAGGAGGGCGAACGCCACGTCCGAGAGATGGGCGCCGGCCGCGTAAAGCAGGACGGCGTCGGCCCCCTGCGCGCGCGGCTCGCGCAGGAACGTGGCGAGCGCCCGCGCCACGGCGGGCGCGGTCGCCTCCCCCTCCGGGACCGCCCGCAGGGCGGGCCGCAGGTCAAGCGTCTCGACGGCGGCGATCTTCTCTAATTCGGGGACAAGCTCGGCGGCCTCCCACAGGATGTCGGCGATGAACAGAAGCTTCCGCAGGGGCGGGCGGGGGTGCGGCGCGGGCGGGCGGGTTTCGGCCGGGGCCGGCGCGCCGGCCTCCGCCATCCGGGCGAGGCAGAGCGCCTCGACCTGGAGGCTTTTGCGGCGAAGCCACCAGGCGCGGAGCGGGCCCCGCAGGAGGAGCCGGGAGAGGGTTTGGCGGAGGCGGGGGATCAGCATGGGGAGGCGCTCCTTTCGCCGGCCGGGCCGGGGCGGCGGAAGAGGCCGTCCGCCTGGAGGAGGCGGCCGGTCGCGGGGTCCGAGAAGCCGGGCTCCAGGGAGATCAGGGCGTAGCCTTTTTCCCGGAGCAGGCGGATCATGTCGTCGATCAGCGGCGCGCCTTCGTAAAGGGGGACCAGTGACAGCTCCGCCTGGATGACGCCGATGCGGGCGAGGGCGCGCTCCGCGCCCCTGAGGATCCTCGCCTCCGCCCCCTGCGCGTCCAGCTTGAGCAGGATGCGGGCGCCCGCGGGGCAGGCCGTTTCCAGCAGCGAGTCGAGGGTCCGGACCTCGATCGTTTCCGTGCCGACGACGCGGGACTGGGGGGCCGCCTCGAGGTGGGCGGGCAGCATGGGGAGGAGGGAGCTGCTCACCGAGTTGCCCGCCAGCCGGATCTCGGCGCGGCCGTCGGCGTCGCCCAGCGCGAAGGGGAACACCTCCCAGGCGGGATCCCCGCGCGCGGTTTGTTCCAATTTCCGGAACGACGCGGCCACGGGCTCGAAGGAGAGGATGCGGCCGGCGTAGCCGAGGTCCTGCCGCAGCTCCAGGCCGTACTGGCCCGTGTTGGCGCCCACGTCGAGAACGCGGTCGATGGCGTCGTCGCGCAGGAGCCGCTGGCGGCGGGCGAGGGCGCTGGTGGCGGGGGAGACGCGGGAGACGTCGAGTCCCCGCCGCCACAGCCATTTGCGGAGCGAGTGAAGAAGCGTCATGGTTGTTTCCCGGTGTAGATCGATTCGAGTTGCGCGGCGATGGCGGCGGGCGCCAGGCGGTTTTCCCAGGCGGTCCAGACGGCGGCGGCGGCGGGGGGCGGGGGTTCGCGGGCGATCCCGAGCATGGCGTCGGCCGCCTCGCGGGGGCAGCGGACGTTCCGGACCAGGCGGGCGGGGTGGGGGGCGACGGTCCAGGCGTTGCCGCCCACGGCGCCGGCGATCACCGGGAGGCCGAGGCTGAGGGCTTCGCCGAGGGCCATGCAGTTCGCCTCCGTGAGGGCGAGGTGGACCAGGCAGTCGACCTCCTCCGCCAGCGTGCGGAGCAGGGCGGCCTGGTCCAGGGGGCCGCGGAATTCGAGGCCGCGGAGGGCCAGCCCGTTGCGCCTGGCCCAGGCCGCGCCCGGGCCATCCGGGCCGAGGCCCGTGCCGAACAGCAGCAGGCGGGCGGCGGGAAGGGCGCGTTTGACGAGCGCGAAGGCGCGGATGAGCGTGGCGGTGTTCTTGATGCGGCCCCAGGCGGCTACGTCGGCGAAGACCGGGGCGGCGGGGTCGGGCCGCCGGGTGCGGGATTCGCGGAGGGAGCGGTAGAGGGGGAGGGGGAGCGGGTTGGGGATGACATGGATCGGGCGGCGGTAGCGGAAGACGCGGCGGAGGTGGGCGGCGACGTCGGGCGACACGGCGATCAGCTCGCGGGCGCGGCGGGTGACGGCGAGCGTCATGACCAGCCGCTGCAGGGAGGTGAGGCAGCGGACGGGATTCCAGCCCCGGTTGTACCATTCATAGAGAAGGGCGGTGTCGTGCACCGTCACCCAGCAGGGCAGGCCCGAGTCGAGCGCGGCCAGGGCGTGGCCGGTCTGGGTCCAGTGGGCGTGGACGACGTCGGGCCCGGCCTGGCGGATGGCCTTGACGAGGGCGAGCCGCTCGGCGCGGTACCGGTCGAGGATCGGCTCGAACGGGGCGGGCCGCTGGGGCACGCGCACCAGGGTCAGGGCGGGGCCGGACAGGGTCAGGGGCGCGGGGAGGACGGGTTCGGCGGAAAAGACGGTGACGCGGTGGCCGCGTTCGAGGAGGGCGGGGAGGAGGTTGGCGACGGGGGCGTTGCGGCGTCCGCCGGCCGTGCGGGCGGCCTCGCGGCAGGCGGGATCCAGCCAGGGGGCGGCGAGCGCGGGATTGAATTGGCAGACGAACCCGATGTGCATTCCGCGGTCCCGTTATTTTTTGGTGATGGCGAAGATGATGTAATTCCCGACGGAGGGGAAGAACAGGTTGCACAATTTATTAAGCGCCTTCAGAAACAGGAATTCAAGCCGGCTTTTGGCGGTCCGGTGGATGGCGAATAATCGGATTATCGTATAGTCACAAAAAAGCGCCTTGGCGATTTTCCTTACATCCTGTTCGCTGTAGCGGAAGACGTAGTTCTTGCAGTCGCGTTCGTATTCGGTTGCGAGGTTGAAGCGGACGGCGAGGCGGGTGAGCCAGGAATCGTTGGGCTCGATCACGATGACGCCTTTTTTCGAGACCCGCAGCAGTTCATAGAGGCCCTTGTGCGGGCGAAGCAGGTGGTGGAGCGAGGCGGCCACGAAGCTGTAGTCGAACTGGTTGTCGGGAAAGGTCAGGTTCTCGTTGTCCTGGACGCTGCCCTCGACGGCGAAGGTTTTCATGACGAGGGCGACCGCGCGGTCGGAGATGTCGGAGACGTGGAACCGGACGCCCGTGTAGTGTTTTTTCAGGTAATGGACGTCGAGCCCGGTGCCGCAGCTGGCCACATGGACGGACTGGTTGGCCAGGTCGAAGTGTTTTTTCACCGCCAGGAAGGGCAATTCCCGGAAATAATCGTGGAAGGGATACTGCTCGAAATGCATCGCGTCGATGTTTTTGAGCTTTTCCGTGTAGTGGTCCCGGTGCAGCTTGAGGCTGTCGAGCGGCTGTTCCAAGGCGGTCCCTTTCTGGATCGGCGGTAAAAGGCCCAGGGGGACATGGTAGGCGATCTTCCGGGTGAGTCCAATGAAAAACCGGCGGCTTCATGCCCGTGATTGACGCGGGGTGGGGGAACTGGTAAAAACAGTCTTTTGGGAGAGCGGACGATGCAGGTACCTTTGCTGGATTTGAAACCGCAGTACGCGCCGCTTCGCGAGGAGATCCGCAAGGTCCTCGACGAGGTGTGCGAGTCGCAGCATTTTATCCTGGGTCCCCGGGTGGAGGCCTTTGAAAAGGAGGCCGCCCGCTATTGCGGCGTCGAGCACGCCATCGGCATGTCCTCGGGCACGGATGCCATCCTCGCCGCGCTCATGGCGGCCGGGGTGGGGCCGGGCGACCTGGTGCTGACCACGCCCTACAGCTTTTTCGCCACCGCGGGCTGCATCGCCCGGGTGGGAGCCATTCCGCTTTTCGCCGACATCGACCCCGCCACGTTCAACCTGGACCCGGCCCGGGCCCTGGCCGCGGCCGAGGCGCCGCCCGCCCGTTTCCGGGGCCGGCCGCTCAAGGCGATCCTGCCGGTCCATCTGTATGGACAGGCGGCGGACCTGGATCCTCTCCTGGAACTGGGCCGGAAGCGCGGGCTGGCGGTCATCGAGGACGCCTGCCAGGCGATCGGGGCGGACTATCCGTCCGCGGGCGGGGTCCGCAAGACCGGGGCCCTGGGGCTGGCCGGCTGCTTCAGCTTCTTCCCGTCCAAGAACCTGGGCTGTTTCGGAGACGGCGGGCTGGTGACCACCCGCGACGCCGCCTTTGCCGACCGGCTCAGGGCGCTGCGCAACCACGGCTCGACGGTCAAGTACCACCACGTGATGGTGGGGGGCAATTTCCGGCTCGACGCGCTGCAGGCCGCGGTTCTGAGCGTCAAGCTGCCGCATCTGGACGGCTGGCACGCGAAGCGCCGCGAGAACGCCGCCTTTTACGATGCCGCCTTCGCGGGCAGCGCCGTGCGCACGCCGCCGGCCGTCTACCGGAAGGCGGGGGTGAAGCAGCCGCACATCTACAACCAGTATGTGGTGCGCGTGCCGGACCGCGACCGGGTCCGCGAGAAGCTGTCCGCCGCGGGTGTGGGGTGCGAGGTGTATTATCCCGTGCCGCTGCACCTGCAGGAGTGCTTTCGGGACCTCGGCTACCAAAAAGGCGACTTTCCCGAGAGCGAACGGGCGGCGGCCGAGACGCTGGCGCTTCCCATCTTCCCCGAATTGACGGAGCCGCAGCGGGCGGCGGCGGCCCAGGCCGTGCTGGCCGCCGTGCGCTGAGTTGAACGGGTATTGAACGACAACCTGAGGAATGACGTTATGCCGAATACAGTATTGATCGGCGCCCAGTGGGGCGATGAGGGAAAAGGCAAGGTGGTGGATGTCCTGAGCCGCGACGCCGACGTGGTCGTCCGCTACCAGGGCGGCAGCAACGCCGGCCACACCATTGAAATCGGGAGCGAGCGCTATGTGCTCCACCTGGTTCCCTCGGGCGTGCTCTATCCCGACAAGCTGTGCGTCATCGGCAACGGGCTGGTGGTGGATCCCCTCGAGCTGGTCAAGGAGATGCGCGAGCTGGAGGCCCGCGGCGTCCGGCTGGCCGGCCGCTTCTTCGTGAGCGACCGCGCCCACCTCGTGCTGCCCCTGCACCGCAAGCTCGACTCGAACCGCGAGGGGCTGGCCGAGAACGGGCGCAAGCTGGGCACGACGCAGCGCGGGATCGGGCCGACCTATGCCGACAAGGCGTTCCGCAGCGGCATCCGGATGGGCGAGTTCCTGGAGGCGGGCTGGGAGAAGCGCGTGAGCGCGCGGGCGGCCGAGTCCCCCGAGACGGGCGACCCCGCCCCCATGCTCAAGGCGCTGGCCGAGGCCGCCGTCTTCCTGAAGCCCTACATCGCCGACACCACGACGATGCTGTACGACGCCTGGAAGGCCGGCAAGAGCATCCTGTTCGAGGGCGCGCAGGGAACCATGCTCGACATCGATCACGGCTCCTATCCGTTTGTCACGTCCTCCAGCTCCACGGCGGGCGGGGCCAGCACGGGCACGGGCCTGCCGCCCAAGGCGCTCGAGCGCGTGGTCGGCGTCATCAAGGCCTACACGACCCGCGTCGGCGAGGGGCCGTTCCCGACCGAGCTGCTGGACGCCGAGGGCGAGGGGCTGCGCCAGCGCGGCCGCGAGTTCGGGGCCACGACCGGGCGGCCGCGCCGGTGCGGCTGGTTCGACGCCGTCGTGGGGCGGTACTCCGCCCGGGTGAACGGGGCGGATTTCTGGGCGATCACCAAGCTGGACGTGCTCGACGCCTGCGCCACGCTCAAGGTGTGCGTGGCCTACGAGTGCGCCGGGAAGCGGTACGAGACCATTCCCGCGGACGCGCGCCTGCTCGGCCAGTGCAAGCCCGTCTACGTGGAGTATCCCGGCTGGTTGTGCGACACGTCCCGCGTGGACCGTTTCGAGGATCTGCCCGCCAAGGCGCGCGAGTACGTCGCCGAGCTCTGCCGGCTGACCGGGGTGCCTCTGGGCATCCTGTCGGTGGGTCCCCGCCGGGAGAGCACGTTCCGGATCGCGTTGTAGCGCCATGGCTGAAACGCCCGCCAATCTTCCGCGCCACGTGGCCGTCATCATGGACGGCAACGGCCGCTGGGCGCAGCAGCGCGGCCTGCCCCGGGCCAAGGGGCACGAGGCGGGCGCCGAGTCCGTCCGCGCCGTGATCCGCGCCTGCCGCGAGGCGGGGGTCAAGTACCTGACGCTCTACGCCTTCAGCGTGGAGAACTGGAGCCGGCCGCAGGACGAGGTCAGCGGCCTGATGTCGCTGCTGGTCCGGTTCCTGAAGGCGGAGGAGTCGGTTCTTCACGAGAAGCGGATCCGGCTCAGCGTCATGGGCCGGCTGGAGGACCTGCCGCCCGAGGCGCGCGAGAGCCTGGAGCGGGCCATGGCCGCGACGGCCGCGTACGACGGGGGGCGGCTGATCCTGGCGCTCAGCTACGGCGGCCGAACGGAAATCGCCACGGCGGCCCGGCGGATCGCGGCGGAGGTCAAGGCCGGCCGGCTCGAGCCCGAGGCGGTGGACGAGGCCCTGTTCGCGCGCTACCTGTACCTGCCCGACGTGCCGGATCCCGATCTGCTGATCCGTACCAGCGGGGAAATCCGGCTCAGCAATTTCCTGCTCTGGCAGCTCTCGTACGCGGAGTTTTATTTCACGCCCGTGCTGTGGCCCGATTTCAGGGAGGAGCAGTTCCGGGAAGCGCTCGCGGAATACGGCAGGCGGCAGAGGCGGTACGGCGACATCGCGCCGGGGGGAAAGGCATGAGAAAGCGGGTGATCTACGGCGTCGGGGTGGGCGCGCTCACGATTCTGGCCATTTTTTATCTGCCCCTCTGGGCCGCCTTCGGGCTGCTGCTGGCGCTGACCGTCGTGCTGATGAACGAATTCTACGACCTCTTCCGCGCGGCCGATCCGCCGTTCCCGATTTTCAACCGCTACGGCACCGCCTGCGGCCTGGCCCTGCTCACGGTGGTGTTTTTCGACTCCCTTCCGGCCTGGCCCACGCCGGCCTGCGCGGACCTGGCCAACTGGGAGCGGTTCGTCATCTTCGCGTCCATCGCCATCGTCATGATCCGCCAGTTTCCGCAGAAGCTCAACACGCAGCCGGTCATGACCATCGCCGGCACGCTGTTCGGCATTTTCTACGTCGCCTACCTGCTCACCTTCATGCTGCGCCTGGCGATCAGCTTCGACAGCGTGGGGCCGGCCTCGCCGCTCGGGCCCACGGGCCGGTTCCTGATCCTGTTCCTCCTGGTCTGCGTCAAGATCTCCGACGCCGGCGCGTATTTTGTCGGCTGCCGCTACGGCCGGCGCAAGCTGTTTCCCCGGATCTCGCCCAAGAAGACCTGGGAGGGCCTCTACGGCGGCGTGGTGGCGGGCATGGCGGCCGGCTACGGGGTCTACGCGGTGATGGGGCATGCCACGGGCGTCTGGTGGGAGCGGCAGTTCGGCAGCGTGACGCTGAACGTGCTGGAAATCCTCTCGCTGGCCTTCATGCTGACGATCCTCGGCGCCGTGGGCGACATGGTGGAGTCGCTGATCAAGCGCGCCGTGGCGGTCAAGGATTCCGGCCGCATCATCCCCGGCCTGGGCGGCCTGCTGGACGTGTTCGACAGCATTCTCTACACGGCGCCGGTCCTGTATTTCTACGTGAGGGCATTCGCGTGCTGAAGCGGCGGCTCGTCATCCTCGGCTGCACCGGCTCGATCGGCGAAAACGCCCTCCGGGTGGCCGAGGCGCTTCCCGAGGCGATCGAGGTCGTCGGCCTGGCCGTGCGGACCAGCTGGCGCAGCGCCCTGGACACCGCGATCCGCCTGGGCGTGAAGGAGCTGGCGGTGGAGGATCCCGCCGCGGCCCGCGCCTGCGCCGCCGCGGCTCCGGCCGGCCTCCGCGTCCGCTCCGGCCAGGAGGGGCTCGTCGAGCTGGCCACGCTGGACGGGGCGGACATGGTGCTCTGCGCCGTGGTCGGCATGGCCGGCTTCCAGCCCGTCCTGGCGGCGGTGAACAAGGGCATTTCCGTGGCGCTGGCGACCAAGGAGGTGCTGGTGGGCGGCGGCGAGATCGTGACCGAGGCCTGCCGGCGGACCGGGGCCCGGCTGCTGCCGGTGGACAGCGAGCACAGCGCCATCTTCCAGTGCCTGGACGGCGCGAAGCCCGAGGAGGTGCGCAAGCTGATCCTCACCGCCTCCGGGGGGCCCTTCGCCGCGCGGCCGGAAGTCGATTTCGAGACGGTCACCGTCGAGCAGGCGCTGAACCACCCGCGCTGGCGGATGGGGCGCAAGGTGACCATCGACTCCGCCACGCTGATGAACAAGGGGCT